>NZ_JBEPKY010000001.1:0-495223 GCF_040544975.1 Pseudacidovorax sp. 1753
CCACCCGCAACACCCAGCAACTACTAACTTCGCTGCTTTGCGTCGAGCCCTCGATTATGACACGCTTTTTTCTAAAAGCGCAACTTCTTTTTTTTACTCAGAAGCCGCCGCCACTCTCTCAAACCCCTCACCAGCCAAACTCAGCAACCAAAGGCTGCGTATCAGTCAGCGAGCTCGCCAGTATACGAGGGTTTTCGCCGGGAAATCAAGCTGCCGACAAATTCTTTGTCCTGCCTGACAGGGTGCCCAACTGAGTGGCGCCCCAGCGTCGACAACTCACTGGAGAGACTTATGCGTGGAGTCACGTTGCTCGGCAACTGCGACTCGCACGCAGGTTCTCATGTGAGATACGAAGGATGCTGCCGAAGCGGCCCCACCATTCGTCCGCGCCGCGGCCTTCCCGAAGCACCGAGCAGCTATCGCCGCTTGCGGCTCCGGAATGCGATCACCTCCCCCATGATCCCGCGTCGGAAGGCGAGGACGCAAACCATAAAGATCAGCCCGGTCACGATCGTCACGGATTCCCCGAGGGTGCTGAACCAGTCAACCTTCGTCACCGACGCAAGAAGATTACCCAACTCACCGATCTTGTTCTCCAGCGCCACGACCACCGTGGCGCCAACCAGCGGACCCGACAACGTGCCCAGGCCACCCAGCAGCGTCATCAAAATGACGGAGCCCGACGAGGACCAGTGCACATCCGTCAGCGTGGCAAAGCCGAGGACAACCGTCTTGAGTGCACCGGCCAGACCCGAAAGCGCGGCGGAGATCACGAAGGCCACCAGCTTCACACGGCCGACGTCATAGCCAAGGGAAAGCGCCCTGGCCTCGTTCTCCTTGATCCCCTTGAGCAGTTGCCCGAATGGCGAGTGCACCGTGCGCACGATCAGCGCGAACGCCAGGGCCACGACAACGAGCGCCACGTAATACATCGTCAGGTCGCTCTGCAGACTGAGGACGCCGAACAGCTTTCCGCGCGGCACGCCCTGCAGACCATCCTCGCCGCCGGTGAACGGGGCTTGCAGCGCGAAGAAGTAGACCATCTGCGCCAGCGCCAGCGTGATCATTGCGAAGTAGATCCCCTGTCGACGGATCGCCAGCATGCCGAAGACCCAGCCGAGCGCCGCGCCCACCGCTGTCCCGAGGAACAGCCCCAGTTCGGGGGTAAGCCCCCAGACCTTGATCGCATGACCGGCCACGTAGGCAGAGCCGCCAAGAAAGGCAGCGTGCCCGAACGACAGCAGGCCCGTATACCCCAGCAAGAGATTGAACGCCGCGGCAAACAGCGCGAAGCACATGAGCTTCATCACGAAGACCGGGTAGGCGCCCAGCCACGGTGCGGCCACCAAAGCCGCCAGCAACAGACCATAGCCCAAGGTGGATCTGGAGTTCATTGCGAGTGACACCTTTGCTACTTTTCCTTGCCGAACAGGCCTGCGGGACGCAGCAGCAGCACCACGACCATGATCACGAACACCACAGTTGAGGATGCCTCGGGGTAAAAGACCTTTGTCAGACCTTCGATCACCCCGAGTCCTAGCCCGGTGAGGATTGCACCCATGATCGAGCCCATCCCGCCGATGACCACCACGGCAAACACCACGATGATGAGGTTCTGCCCCATCAGCGGAGACACCTGTATGACGGGAGCCGCCAGGACACCCGCGAACGCGGCCAGCGCGACACCAAAGCCGTAGGTGAGCGTGACCATCAACGGCACGTTGACGCCAAAGGCCTCGACCAACCTCGGGTTCTCGGTACCCGCCCGTAGGTAGGCGCCCAGACGGGTCTTCTCGATCACGAACCAGGTGGCCAGGCACACCAGGAGCGAAGCCACGACGACCCAGGCCCGATAGTTGGGCAGGATCATGAAGCCCAGGTTGGTGGCACCGGACAGCTGATCCGGCGCGTCGTACTGCAGACCGGAGACGCCGTAGAAGGACCGAACGACACCTTCCACCAGCAGCGTGAGTCCCAAAGTCAGCAGCAATCCATAGAGATGGTCGAGCTTGTAGATCCAGCGCAGCAGCAGCCGCTCGATGACGACGCCCAGCAGCCCGACGATCAACGGCGCCAGGATCAGCATCCACCAGTAGCCGATGCCGAAGTAGTTCATCGCCGCCCAACTCAGGACGGCGCCGAGCATGAACAGCGCGCCATGGGCGAAGTTGATGACGTTGAGCAACCCGAAGATCACGGCAAGGCCGAGGCTCAGGATCGCATAGAACGATCCGTTGACAAGCCCCAGCAACAGCTGGCTCAGCAAGGCAGGAAGGGAAACGGTCATGTCATGGCGCTGGAAGAGACTGCCGACCGGGGGCCCGCACGCGAGACCCGGCACAAGAAACCGGCGGGACGAGCTATTGCTTCAGCCGCCCGCGTCCATTACTTCCAGAGAGCGCACTTGCTCTCGGCCTTGGTGGTGAAGACCTGATCGCCCGGCAGCGTCTTGACGACCTTCAAGTAGTCCCAAGGCCGCTTAGATTCCGAGGGCTTCTTGGCCTCGACCAGGTACATGTCATGCACGAAACGGCCATCGGCGCGGATCTGACCCTTGGCGTAGAAGTCGCTGATGGTCATCTTCTTGAGTTGCTCCATCACCTTGTCCGAGTCGGTGGTCTTGGCAGCCTCGACAGCCTTGAGGTACGTCATCGTCGCCGAATAGTCGGCCGCCTGAATGTCCGTGGGCATGCGCTTGGTCTTGTCGAAGAAGCGCTGCGCCCACTTGCGGGAGTCGTCATTCATGTCCCAGTACCAGCTGGTGGTGTGCAGCAGGCCCTCGGTGTTCTTGAGGCCCAGGCTGTGGATGTCGGACAGGAAGACGAGCAGCCCCGCCGTCTTCATCGTCTTGTCGATGCCGAACTCCTTGGCGGCCTTGATGGAGTTGATGGTGTCGCCTCCCGCGTTGGCCAGGCCCAGGATCTGCGCCTTGGAGTTCTGCGCCTGCAGCAGGAAGGACGAGAAGTCGCTGGCGTTGAGCGGCGTGCGCACGGAGCCGACCACGGTACCGCCCTTCTCCTTGATGACCTTGGTGGTGTCCGCCTCGAGCGCGTGGCCGAATGCATAGTCGGCCGTCAGGAAGAACCAGCTCTTGCCACCCTGGTCAACGACCGCTGCACCAGTGCCCTTGGCCAGCGCGACCGTGTCGTAGGCATAGTGCACCGTGTAGGGCGTGCATTGCTCGTTGGTGAGGGCGGACGTCGCCGCGCCGTTGTTGAAGTACACCCGCTTCTTCTCGGCCGCCACCTTGGCCGTGGCGAGCGCCGTGCCCGAGTTGGTGCCACCGAAGACCATCGTCACACCCGCGGTGTCGATCCACTCGCGCGCCTTGGATGCGGCGATGTCCGCCTTGTTCTGGTGATCCGCAGTCAGCAGCTCGATAGGCTGGCCAAGTGCCTTGCCGCCGAAATCGTCGATGGCCATCTGGATCGCCGTCGCTCCGCCCTTGCCTTCCACATCCGAGTAAAGGCTCGACATGTCGGTGACGAGGCCGATCTTGACCTTTTCCTGCGCGAGCACCGGTGCAGCGAGGCCCAGCGCCAGGACAGCCGTCGCAACACGGGTAAGGGTGATCTTCATGGTGTGTCTCCTAGGGGTGAAATCGGAACGGGTGTGGGGTGCATCACACGCCGAGCAGCTCGTTGAGCAGCGGCATCTTGGCGTCGAGCTGGGCCGCATCGAAGGACTCGACGACGACGCCATGCTCCATGACATAGAAGCGGTCGGCCAGCGGCGCCGCGAAGCGGAAGTTCTGTTCGACCATGAGCACCGTATAACCCTTGGCGCGCAGCGTGGTGATCATGCGTGCGAGGGCCTGCACGATGACTGGGGCGAGGCCTTCAGAGATCTCGTCAAGCAGCAACAGCCGGGCCCCCGTGCGCAGGATGCGCGCGACGGCCAACATCTGCTGCTCGCCACCAGACAGGCGTGTCCCCTGGCTATGGCGTCGCTCCGCCAGGTTGGGGAACATGGCGTAGATCTCGTCCACCGACATGCCGGCGCCCACCCCTTTGAGTGGGGGCGGCAGCAGGAGGTTTTCCTCCGCCGACAGGCTGGCAAAGATGCCCCGCTCCTCGGGGCAGTAGCCGATGCCATGATGGGCGATTCGGTGAGTGGGCAGCCCGATCGTCTCCTGTCCGCCGACCCGGATGCTGCCCTTGCGGGCGCCCGTCAGGCCCATGATGGCGCGCAGCGTAGACGTGCGGCCGGCGCCGTTGCGGCCCAGCAAGGTGACGACCTCGCCAGGGTTCACATGAAGGTCCACGCCATGCAGCACATGCGACTCGCCATACCAGGCATGCAGGCCTTCGATGGCCAATGCGGGCGTGGTCATGAACGCTCCTTCGTGGCTGCGCAGGCTGCAGCCGGATCACGTACCCAACCCGCGTCGGGCAACGAGGACTCGTGCATTCAGTGGGCTCCTTGCAGCTGGCCGTCGGTGGTGCCCATGTAGGCTTCCATGACCTGGGGATTGCGCGACACGGCGGAATAATGTCCTTCGGCCAGGACGGCACCGCGCTGAAGCACGGTGATGGTGTCGGCGATGGTCGAGACCACGCTCATGTTGTGCTCGACCATCAGGATGGTGCGCCCGGCGGAAACGCGCTTGATCAGCTCGGCCACGCGGTGCACATCTTCGTGGCCCATGCCCTGCGTGGGTTCGTCCAGCAGCATCAGTTCAGGCTCCATGGCCAGCGTGGTCGCGATCTCGAGGGCGCGCTTGCGCCCATAAGGGAGGTTCACCGCCAGGTCGTCGACCATGGCCTCGAGGCCGACCTCCGCCAAAAGCTCGCGTGCCCGAGCATTCAGTGGGACGAGCGTGCGATCGCTCTTCCAGAAGTGGAAGGAGGTCCCGAGCGCCCGTTGCAGGGCGAGCCGCACGTTCTCCAGCACGGTCAGGTGCGGGAAGACCGCCGAGATCTGGAAGGAGCGGATGATGCCTCGGCGTGCGATCTGTGCGGGCCGCTCGCGAGTGATGTCGAGCCCGTTGAACAGGATCGTGCCCGACGTCGGCTCCAGGAACTTGGTGAGCAGGTTGAAGCAGGTGGTCTTGCCGGCACCGTTGGGACCGATCAGTGCATGGATCGCGCCACGCTGCACCCGGAGGTCGACCTTGCTGACCGCGGTGAAGCCCTTGAACTCCTTGGTGAGCTGCCGTGTCTCGAGAATGATGTCGCTCATCCGCGGGCCTCCTGCCGCTGCGCATCGAATCTTGGGGTCATGCGTCTCCGTCGTTGTCGTACCAGGGGAGCCTGCATCGCAAGCCTCGAACGTTGGCGCATTGTTGGCAGCGGCTCTCTCGGCTGCTACTGGGGCAAATGCGGATGCTGCAGTGCAATGCGCGAAAGCGCCGCAGCGCGGGCCCAGACCATTGCTTGGGAGCCACGGCCCCGCCGACGGGTGAGCAGTTACACGCCGCGCGTGCGACAACGCCCGCCGGCGTGTCTGCCGGCGGGCGTTGTCTTGTTCGTTTCGCGGAACGCGGCGCGGCCGACAGGCCCGCCTCGTTTTCAGTGGGCGCCTGCCGCCGCGTCGCTTCCTGCTGCGCCCCTGGCGGGCCGCGCGATCCAGATGATCGGGATCAGCAGGATGAAGAGCACCGCCGACGCATAGAACAGGTCCGCCGTGGCCAGCATGAAGGACTGTTGGTCCGCGAGCCGGTTGATCTGCGCCAGCGCCTGCTCGGCGCTGAAACCGGCATTGCCGAACATCGACAGGGTTGCACTCGCGGCAGGGCTGCTCGGATTGACGGCTTCGGCCAGTTGCGCATGGTGCAGCGCCGCGCGGTTCTCCCACAGCGTGGTCGAGATCGAGGTGCCCATCGCGCCTGCCGTGATGCGCGCAAAGTTCGACAGCCCCGACGCCGCCGGAATGCGCTCTGGAGGCAATCCGGACAGCGTGATGGTCACCAGCGGGATGAAGAAGAAGGCCATCGCGATGCCCTGGATGAGCGTCGGGATCATGATCGTCTCGAAGTCCGTCTGCGTGGTGAAGTGCGAGCGCATCCACACCACCAGCGCGAACACGATGAAGGACATGGTCGCGTAGTAACGCGGATCGACCTTGCCCACCGTGAGACCCACCATGGGCGACAGCACGATGGCGAACAGGCCGACCGGGGCCAGCACCATGCCCGCGCTCGTCGCCGTGTAGCCCATGTACTGCTGCAGCCACAGCGGCAGGATCACCACGTTCCCAAAGAACAGGCCGTAACCCACCGACGTGGCGAGCGCCCCCGACCAGAAGTTGCGCCGCTTGAAGAGCGACAGATCGACCACCGGGTGCTTTTCGGTCAGCTCCCATACCAGGAAGAACGCAAAGCCCACGACCGCCACCACTGCCAGCGCGATGATCTCGCCGGAATGGAACCAGTCGAGCTCCTTGCCCTTGTCCAGCATCAGCTGCAGCGCGCCTACCCAGGCGACCAGCAGGCCCAGGCCGATGGCGTCGATGGGCACGTGCCGCGTGGGCGTCTCGCGCTTGCGGTAGATGCTCCAGGTGACCGACGCCGCCAACAGGCCGACCGGCACGTTGATGAAGAAGATCCAGGGCCACGAGATGTTGTCGGTGATCCAGCCCCCCAGCAGCGGCCCCATGACCGGCGCCACCAGCGTGGTGATGGACCACATCGCCATGGCCAGGCCCGCCTTGGCGCGCGGATAACTCGACAGCAACAGCGTCTGCGACAGCGGGATCATCGGCCCCGCCACGAAGCCCTGCAGCGCCCGGAAGGCGATCAGCATCGTCATGTTGGGGGCCATGCCGCACAACCACGAGCTCAGCACGAACAGCAGCACACTGGCCATGAACAGGCGGACCTGCCCGAAGCGCTGTGTCAGGAAGCCGGTGAGCGGCACGGCAATGGCATTGGCCACGCCGAAACTGGTGATGACCCAGGTGCCCTGCGTCGGGCTGACGCCCAGGTCACCCGAGATGGCGGGCAGCGACACGTTCGCGATGGATGTGTCCAGCACATTCATGAAGGTGGCGGCCGACAGGGCAATGGTGCCCAGCACGCGCGCCGAGCCTTCCAGTGGCGCAATGGCGGCCGCGGCCGCCTTTGGCTCAGAAGCAGCCATGGATGAAATTCCTCGCGGCGATCAGAGCGGGCGCGGGGCGGCCGAAGCCTGCAGCGCGTGGCGGGCGCCGCCCTCGGCAGCCTGACTCGACGGCGAGGCCACGGCCGGCTTGGCACCAGCCGGCGCGGGGCCGGCCGAAGCCGGCACCGGCCGCCCGAGGTTGGCCGCGATGATCCGCTGCACGGCCTTCTCGGCACCATCGTCCTGCCCGTTGTAGACCTGGGTCGATGCGAAGTCGGACGCGCGCGGCGCATCGGCCAGCATCTTGCCGTTGCTGTTGGCCACATCGACTTCCGCGTCCATCGACAGGCCGACGCGCAGCGGATTAGCCTTCAGTTCATTGACGTCCAGGCTGATGCGCACCGGCACGCGTTGCACCACCTTGATCCAGTTGCCGGTCGCGTTCTGCGCCGGCAGCAGCGCAAAGGCCGCACCCGTGCCAACGCCAAGGCCGGCGACCTTGCCGTGGTAGACCACCTTCTTGCCGTACACGTCGGCCGTCAGCGTCACGGGCTGGTCGATGCGGATGCTGCGCAGTTGGCTTTCCTTGAAGTTGGCGTCGACCCACAGTTGTCCCAGCGGCACGATGGACATGAGGGGCGCGCCCGGCGCCACACGCTGGCCCAGTTGGACCGTGCGCTTGGCCACATAGCCATCGACCGGCGCAGGCAGCGCGACGCGCTGAGTCGCCAGCCAGGCTTCGCGCACCTTCGCAGCGGCGGCCTGGACGCTGGGGTGTTCCTCGACCGTGGTGCCTTCGGTCAGCGACCGGTTGCTGGCCAGTTGCTCGCGGGCCGCCGCAACGCCCGCCTGTGCAGCCGCCAGCGCGCTTCGGGCGTTGGCGACCGCCGTCTCGGCATGGCTCAGCTCTTCCTTCGAAACCGCCCCATTGCCGGTGAGGGAGCGCCGACGCTGCAGGTCGTCCTGCGCGCGAGCAACGTCGGCCTGGGCCTTCACCACGTCGGCCTGGCGCAGGTTGACCTGCGCGGCCAGCGAGCCGTTGTTGACGTAGAGCGTGCGCGCCTGCCGCACGGCCTGGCCCAGTGCGGCTTCCGCCTGCGAGAGCGCCACCTGGGCGTCGGCCGGGTCCAACTGCACCAGTGGCTGGCCCTGCTTGACGTAGTCGGTCTCGTCGGCTGCGATGCTCATCACCGTGCCAGCCACCTGCGGCGTGATCTGGATGATGTTGCCCTGGACATAGGCGTTGTCGGTGGATTCGTAATGACTCGCGACCAGCCACTCGTAGGCAGCCCAGCCGGCGCCGGCCACCACCACCACCGCGGCCAGGGTCGTCAGCGCCTTGCGGCGACGGGTGTTGGGCGCCTTCTCGTCGGCGGCCTGGGAAGAAGAAGCAATGTTGTCGTTCATGGTCTGGCTCCTTGCGGACGTGCGGGCGCTGCGTCTCAGCGCGCCGCGGCGGATTCGTTGAGGGCGGCCGTCTGCGCGGCCGCGGGAGCATCGCCGGCCCAGCCGCCACCCAGGGCGCGAGCAAGCGAGGCCTGGGTATCGAGCGCCCGGGCAGCGAGGTCCACCGCCTGGCGGCGCTGGGTGAGCACCGCCGTCTCGGCGGTGAGCACATTCAGGTACGTGCCCAGCCCCGCCTGATAGCGCTGCAGCGCGATGTGGTAGGCGTCCTCGGCGGCGCGTTGCGCATTGCCTTGCTCAACCTGCTGCCGGCCGATTGACCGCGCGCTGGCGACCTGGTCGGCCACCTCGTGCACGGCATCGATCACGGCCCCGTTGTAGCTTTCGATGGCCGCGTCGTGGTCGGCCGCCTTGCCGCCCAGGTTGGCCCGCAGGCGCCCGCCCTCGAAGATGGGCAGGTGCAGCGCGGGCCCCACGCCCCATTGCAGGCTACCCGACTTGAGCAGCTTGTCGAATCCAATGGACTGCGTCCCGACGAAGGCGGTCAGATTGATGTTCGGATAGAACTGGGCGCGGGCGCTCTCCTCGTCGCTCGCCGCCGCCTCGACGCGCCAGCGGGCAGCCGCCACGTCAGGGCGGCGGGCGAGCAGGTCGGCGGGAATCTGCGTGGCGAGCGGCACCGCTTGCAGCGACGCCAGCGCGGGCGGCCTGAGACCACGCGTGGCGTCGGGCACGGCCACCAGCGCATCGAGTGCATGCCGGGCGTTCTCGATCTGCTCGTTCAGCACCTCGATCTGCTGCCGTGCCTCGGGCAGCCCGCCTTCGCTCTGTCGTTGCTCTAGTTGGGTGTCCAGGCCGGCCGACACGCGATCCCGCACCAGGCGCAGCGTCTCCTCGCGCTGGGCCAGCGTGCGGCGGGCGACATCGCGCTGCGCCTCCAGCCGCGCCCACTGGATGTAGCTGCGCGCCACATTGGTGGTCAGCAGGATGCGCGCCGCCTGGGCATCGGCCTGCGCGGCGCGTGCACTGCCCACCGCAGCCTGGATGGCCGCGCGGTTGCGGCCGAAGAAGTCGAGCTCCCAACTGCCATTGAGCTGCAGCGTGCCGTTTTCCTGCACCGTGCCGCCGAGCGCGCCATAGATGTAGTTCTCGCTGTAGCGCTGTCGCAGCAGCTGTGCGTCGCCGCTGAGCTGCGGTCGCCCTGTCGCTTCGGCCACGCCAGTCGCCGCGAGCGCCTTGGCGACGCGGGCCTGGGCCACCTGCAGGCTGGGGCTGGCCGCCAGGGCCTGCTGCTCGAGCGTGTCGAGTTGGGCATCGCCGAAGGCATGCCACCACTGCGCGTCGACCTGCGCGAAATCGTTGGCCGGCTGCGCGTTCGCCGGCACGCCCGCCTGCACCGCATCCCGCATGCGGGCGTGGGAGGCGATGCCTGCGGTGTCGGCACAGCCCGCGGCCAGCAACGCAACCGCCAGGCCCACCGCCATCAGCGCCGGACGGCCCTCGCGGCCCTGGGTCGAAGAAAAAGTCATCGCGAAACTCCTTGGCCCGATGCCCGATGGCATGCGGCCTGCTTTCTCTGGGCGTTCCCCAGGATGCGGTTCAGGTAATCCTTGAGCTGCTCCCACTCCACCTTCGTGAAGCCGGCGAGCATCTCGTTGTGGACCCGGCTGAGCACGGCCGGCACCTTCTGGGCAGCACTCAGGCCCTCAGGCGTCAATTCGAGGTTGACGACCCGCCGGTCCTCCTGCGAGCGCACCCGACGCACCAGCCCCTTGGCTTCGAGCCGATCCAGCAGGCGCGTCATGGCGCCGGTGTCCAGTTGGCACTCACGGGCCAGTTCGGCCACCGTGCCAGCGCTACCCATGTGCAGCTTGTGCAGTGGCACCCACTGTGGATAGGTCGGGCCGCCGGGCTCGACCAGTTCGTTTTCGACGGCCTGCGACACGCAGGTCAGGATGCGCTTCATCGCGTAGCCCAGGCTTTCCTCGGCGGTGTAGCTCTCGGCCCGGTAGAAATCCACGGGCGGCGGCCCGGCGGTGCCGCCGGGCGGAGTCGTCTCTGATTTGGACATGGGGAGATATTATTTGCCTCGTCAAATATTGTCAAGGCTGATTCTGGGGTGGCAAGGTCTCGTTAGAATCCGCGCGGCCCGGCCACTGCGCCGCGATTGCCCCGCACTCCTGTGAAGAACGCCAAAAGCTCCCCCCGCTCGCTCGCCGGCCTGGCGCCCTTTCTTGGCCCCTACCGCCTCCAGATCGCGATGGCGGCTCTGTTCCTGGTCATGGCGGCGGTCACGACCCTGGTGTTTCCCATCGCGCTTCGCGGCCTGATCGACGCCGGCCTGGCCCCCACGGCACCCGGCGATCAGGTGATGGCACTGCGCGAACACTTCCTGGCCCTGTTCGGCGTGGCGATCGCGCTGGGGCTGTTCTCTGCCGCGCGCTTCTACACGGTGAGCTGGCTGGGCGAGCGCATCACGGCCGACGTGCGCACCGCCGTGTACGGCCGCGTGCTGCACCAGAGCCCGCAGTTCTTCGAGACCACGCAGACCGGCGAGGTGCTGTCGCGCCTCACGGGCGACACGACGCTGGTCCAGACCGTAGTGGGCTCCTCTCTCAGCATGGGCTTGCGCAATGCGGTCATGGGCGTCGGCGCGCTGGCCATGCTGATCTGGACCAATCCCTGGCTGATGGCCCAGGTGGCGCTGGTGCTCGTGCTCGTCGTGCTGCCGGCCATGGCCTTCGGCCGCCGCGTCCGGCGGCTCTCCCGCGCCAGCCAGGACCGCGTGGCCGACGCCAGCGCCATCGCGGCCGAGGTGCTCAATGCCATTCCGGTGGTGCAAAGCTATACGGCCGAGACCCGCGAGGCCGAGCGCTTTGCCGGCTCCACCCAGGCAGCCTTCGAGACGGCCGTGCGGCGCACCAAGGCGCGGGCCGTGTTGGTCGCCTTCATCATCATTGCCACCTCGGCCGCCTTGCTCTGGGGCCTTTACGCCGGCACGCAGGCCGTGCTGCGGGGTGAGATCAGTCCCGGTCACATGGGCCAGACGGTGGTCTATGTGGTCATCCTGGCGAGCGCGCTGGCGGTGCTGGGCGAGGTCTACGGCGACCTGCTGCGCGCGGCAGGCGCCACGGAACGGTTGATGGAACTGCTGCACGCGCCCATCGCCATTTCGTCGCCAGAGGCCGTGCAGGCCGCACCACCCGCCTCCGCAGGCGCCCAGGTGATGCTGGAGGATGTCGGCTTCCATTACCCGTCACGCCCGGGCACGGCGGCCCTGCGACACTTCTCGCTCGACGTGGCGCCTGGCGAAACCGTGGCCCTGGTGGGCGAGAGCGGCGCGGGCAAGAGCACTGTGTTCCAGTTGCTGCTGCGCTTTTTCGATCCGCAGACCGGCGACATCCGGCTGGACGGTCAGTCGCTGCGTCGATTTGCGCTGGATGACCTTCGCGGACGCATCGGCTTGGTGCCGCAGGACGCCGTGATCTTCTCGACCACGGCGCTCGAGAACATTCGCTATGGCCGGCCCGACGCGACGGAGGCCGAAGTCCGGCATGCGGCCCGCCTTGCGCACGCCGAGGGCTTCATCGACGCCCTGCCCGACGGCTTCCACACCTTCCTGGGGGAACGCGGCGTGCGCCTGTCGGGGGGGCAGAAGCAGCGGCTCTCGATTGCACGCGCCATCCTGAAGGCACCACCGCTGCTGCTGCTGGACGAGGCCACCTCGGCGCTCGATGCGGAAAGCGAACGGGTCGTTCAGGCCGCCCTCGAATCGGCAATGGAAGGTCGTACCACGCTGGTCATTGCCCACCGCCTTGCGACGGTGCAAAGGGCCGACCGCATCGTGGTGCTGGACCACGGCGCCATCGTCGAACAAGGCACCCATGCCGAATTGATCGCCCGCGGCGGCAGCTACGCCAAGCTGGCGGCGCTGCAGTTCACGGCCTGAGCCTGCCGCACCCCCTTTCGGGAATCCCGGCGCTTCGCGCCAGTGCAGCTTCGCCCAGACACAACAAAGCCCGCACACGGCGGGCTGAGTCATCGGTGGCGAGCGCGGTGCAACAGCCTGGTCGGGCGACCGCGCGTCGATCCACAACCCTACTGCAAGGGTTCCTTGAGTGCAGGCGGCAGCGGCAGCGGCAGCACCGCAATGCCTTCCTCCAGCAAAGCGGCGGTCTCCTCGGGCGTGGCCTGGCCACGGATTCCGCGCTCTTCCACCTCGCCGTGATGCATGCGCCGCGCTTCCTGCGCAAACCGGTCGCCCACGTCTTCGGTCCTGGCAAGCACCTCCCGGACGGCGCGCATCCAGCGGGCTTCCGGGTTCTGCTGCTGCGGCGGTTGAAGCTGAGCTTCAGACGGCAACGCCTCGCGCCCGGCGCTGAGGTTGAGACGCGGTGCGCTCAGGCCTTTGACAATGGCCTTGTCACCACAGAGCGGGCATTCGATCTGGCCACCGTCGCGCTGGGTCTCGAACTCCGACTCGGAGCCGAACCAGCCCTCGAAACCGTGGCCATGGGCACAACGCAGATTCAGGACCTTCATGGCGCGGAATTATCCGCAGCCCGCCATTCCAGTGCCCAGTTGCCGGAAAGCACGTTCTGCATCCAGACCGAGCAGGCCAGCGTCTTCGCATCCGTCACCGTGCCATCACGGCACCAGCTCAGCAGATCCGCGGGCGCTGCTGTGAACACGTCGAGGAACTCGCCCTGGTCAAGCTTGCGATCGCCAGCACTCAGGCCGCGCGCGAAGTAGATGTGGATGACCTCCGTCGAGTAGGCCACGGCCAAGTGCATCACCCCGGCCTTGGCCCACTCGCGGGCGCGGTAGCCGGTTTCTTCCAGCAGTTCGCGCTGCCCGCAGACTAGCGCATCCTCGCCGGCGTCGAGCTTGCCGGCCGGGAACTCCACCATGACCTGGCCCACCGGGTATCGGAACTGGCGCTCAAGCACGATGCGCCCATCGTCCAGCAGCGGAATGACCACCACCGCGCCCGGGTGGATGACGTACTCGCGCGTCGCGGTCCCGCCATCGGGCAGCGCGACCGTGTCACGGTACGCGCGCAGAAACCGACCCTCGAACAGCCGCTCCGACGCGACCTTCTTTTCTTCCAGGTGGGCGATGTCAGCGGTCACGGTTCAGTACCCTTTGCGTTTGAGAAGGTAGCGCCAGATGAAGCCCGGAAAGGCGAGCACCAGGAAGAAGGCGGCCGTCACCGCATAGAACTCCCAGCCCTGCGCCGCCACCATGCCCTGCTTGCCCTCGAAGAGCCGGCCGACCATGCCGGCCAGCAGATAGCACAGCACCAGCTCCCCCAGACGCACCGCGAGCGGCTTGACCGCCGTGCGCCAGGGCAGCACGGCGAGCAGCCGCTCGTTCAGGAAAGGCAGGTTGGCCAGGACCAGCGCAACGCCGAGGACGACCCAGGCCGATGCGTTGCTGCCCACGACGCGATCAGTTGCCCAGCGTGGCCACGATGGCCCGGGCACACAGGGTCATCAAGCCGCCGGGCAGGATGCCCAGGATCAGGATCAGGGCGCCATTGACCGACAGCACGGCCCGCACGTCGCGCGGCGCCGCCACGGTCGTGGCCGTCAGCGGTGCGTCGAAGTACATCACCTTCACCACGCGCAGGTAGTAGAAGGCGCCAATCAGCGACATGATGACGGCGAACACCGCCAGGCCGATATACACGCCCTGCCCCGAAGCCAGCAGCGCCTGCAGCACCGCCAGCTTGGCATAGAAGCCGACCAGCGGCGGAATGCCGGCCAGCGAGAACATCGCAATGGCCATCACGCCGGCATACAGCGGGCTACGCTGGTTGAGGCCGGCAAGGTCGGAGATCTCTTCGCTCTCGAAGCCTTCGCGGGCCAGCAGCAGGATGATGCCGAAGCTCGCCAGCGTGGTCAGCACATAGGTCACGATGTAGAACATCGACGCGCTGTACGCATACTGGGCGTTGAGCGTGTTGCCGTCGATCACGCCAGCCACCAGGCCCAGCAGCACGAAGCCCATCTGCGCGATGGTCGAGTAGGCCAGCATGCGCTTGAGGTTGGTCTGCGCGACGGCGGCCAGGTTGCCCACCAGCAGCGACGCCACGGCCAGCACGGCCAGCATCTGCTGCCAGTCGAAGGCCAACGGCAGCATGCCTTCCACCAGCAGACGGATGACGATGGCGAAGGCCGCCAGCTCGGGCGCGGCGCCGATCAGCAGCGTCACGGCCGTGGGGGCGCCGTGGTAGACGTCCGGCAGCCACATGTGGAAGGGCGCGGCACCCAGCTTGAAGGCAAGACCAGCGACGATGAACACCAGGCCGAACACCAGCACCTGGTGGTTCACCTTGCTGCTGGCGATGCTCTTGAAGACCTCGTTGACGTCAAGCGAGCCGGTGGCGCCGTACATCATCGACATGCCATAGAGCAGGAAGCCGCTGGCCATGGCGCCGAGCACGAAATACTTCATGGCGGCTTCGCTGGCCGTCGCATGGTCGCGGCGCAGTGCCACCAGGGCATAGCTGGACAGCGTGAGCAGTTCCAGGCCCAGGTAGATCATCAGGAAGTTGCTGCCCGAAATCATCACGAACATGCCGAGCAGCGAGAACAGGCTGAGCGTGAACATCTCACCGCCGCGCAGCATCTGGCGGTCGGCCGCATAGGGACGGCCATAGACCAGCGTGACCATCAGCGCCACGGCCGAGAAGCATTTGAGCCAGTTGCCCATCGGGTCGCTTACCACCATGCCGCCGAAGCCGTGGAAGGTGTGGCCGGCGACGGCGTTCATGCCGGTCAGCAGCGCCGTCGCGGCCAGCGTGAGCATCGTGAGCCAATGGGTGGCGGTGCGGTGCGCGCTGCTGACACGCAGGTCGAACAGCGTGATGACGCAGGCCATCACCAGCAGCAGGATCTCGGGGTAGACAGCCACCCAGCTGAGTTTGTCGATCATCTTGTTCTCTTGTCTGCGTGGACTCTGGTCAAGGCAGCTTGGAGGCGGCCACGTGGCGCAGCAGCTCGGCCACGGAAGCGTCCATCACGTCGGTGAAGGGCTTGGGATCCAGGCCCATCCACAGCACGGCCACGGCCAGCACGGCGAGCATGAAGAACTCGCGGCCGTTGATGTCCGTCAGTTCCTTCACATGGTCGTTGCCGATGGGGCCGAGATACACGCGCTTGTACATCCACAGGGTGTAGGCGGCGCCGAAGATCAGCGCGGTGGCAGCCATCAGGCCGATCCAGAAGTTAGCCTTCACGGCACCCAGGATCACCATCCATTCGCCCACGAAGCCGGCGGTGGCAGGCAGGCCGCAGTTGGCCATGGCGAACAGCAGCGCGAACGCGGCGAACTTGGGCATGACGTTGACCACGCCGCCGTAGTCGGCGATCTGGCGCGAGTGCATGCGGTCGTACAGCACGCCGATGGACAGGAACATCGCGCCCGACACGAAACCGTGGGCGATCATCTGCACGATGCCGCCAGCCACGCCGAGCGGATTGAAGATGAAGAAGCCCAGCGTCACGAAGCCCATGTGGGCGACCGACGAATAGGCCACCAGCTTCTTCATATCGCGCTGGACCATGGCCACCAGGCCCACGTAGATCACCGCCACGATCGACAGCGCGATCATCAGCCAGGCCCATTCACGGGCAGCATCGGGCGCGATCGGCATGGAGAAGCGCAGGAAGCCGTAGGCGCCCAACTTCAGCATGATGGCGGCCAGCACGGCGGAGCCGCCGGTGGGCGCCTCGACGTGCACGTCGGGCAGCCACGTGTGCACCGGCCACATCGGCACCTTCACCGCGAAGGCCGCAAAGAAGGCGAAGAAGATCAGCGTCTGCGCCGTGGCGCCCAGCGGGGTGCGGTGCCAGGTGGCGATGTCGAAGCTGCCGCCCGACGCGCGGTACAGGTACACCAGCGCCACCAGCATCAGCAGCGAGCCGAGCAGCGTGTACAGGAAGAACTTGAAGGCCGCGTAGATCCGGTTCGGACCGCCCCAGATGCCGATGATCAGATACATCGGGATCAGCGTGGCCTCGAAGAACACGTAGAACAGCATGCCGTCCAGCGCGGCGAACACGCCGATCATCAGGCCCGACAGGATCAGGAACGCGCCCATGTACTGGTTGACGCGCTCGGTGATCACCTCCCAAGCCGAGATCACGACGATCACCGTGATGAAGGCCGTGAGCAGCACGAACCACATCGACAGGCCATCGACGCCCAGGTGGTAGTTGATGTTGAAGCGCTCGACCCACGGCGCACGCTCGACGAACTGCATCGCGGCGGTGCCGGTCTGGAAGCGCGTGTACACCGGAATGGTGACAAGGAAGCTCGCCACCGACCCGACGAGTGCCGCCCAGCGCACGAAGCGCGCCTGGTCGTCCCGCCCGAACGCCAGCAGCAAGGCGCCGATCACGATCGGCAGCCAGATGGCAAGGCTCAGCAAACCCATTTTTCTTGTTCTCCAGCCCGCGTCAGCGCTTGAACCAGACGAAATACGTCATGAGAAGGAACACCCCCAGCAGCATCGCGAAGGCGTAGTGATAGATGTAGCCAGACTGCATCCAGCGGATGGCCGCCGAGATGCGGCCCACCAGCTTCCACGAGCCATTGACCAGCACGCCGTCGATGATGGCCTGGTCGCCGCCCTTCCAGAGGCCGGTGCCCAGCGCACGGGCGCCACGGGCCAGGATGTTCTCGTTGATCCAGTCGAGGTAGTACTTGTTCTCGAGCAGGTTGTAGATCGGCATGCAGGCACGCTTGATGGCAGCCGGCAGTGCCGGGTTGACCATGTACATGTAGTACGACAGCGCGACGCCGGCGATGGCCAGCCACAGCGGCAGGCTGGTCAGCGAATGCAGGGCCATGGCAACCGGACCGTGGATGTCCTCACGCAGCTCGGCCATCGCATGGTGGCGGGCCGTGTCGACGAAGATCACGCCGTCGAAGAAGCTGTTCAGCATCGGCATCAGCGTGAAAAAGCCGATCACCACCGACGGGATCATCAACAGAAGCAGCGGCACGGTCACCACACCGGGCGACTCGTGAGGCTTGTGGTGACCATGGCCGTGATGGTCGCCATGGCCATGACCGTGGGCGTCGTCGTGGTGCGCGTCCGGGTTCTGGTCGTAGCGCTCCTTGCCATGGAACACCAGGAAGTACAGGCGGAACGAGTAGAAGGCCGTGACGAACACGCCTGCAACCACCGAGAAATAGGCGAAGCCCGCGGCCGGCAGGTGGCTGGCGTGCACGGCCTCGATGATGGCGTCCTTCGAATAGAAGCCCGAGAAGAAGGGCGTGCCGATCAGGGCCAGCGACGCCAGCAGGAAGGTGATCCAGGTGATGGGCATGTACTTGCGCACGCCGCCCATCCAGCGGATGTCCTGGTTGTGGTGCATGCCCATGATCACCGAGCCGGCGCCGAGGAACAGCAGCGCCTTGAAGAATGCGTGCGTCATCAGGTGGAACACGGCGACCGGATAGGCCGACACGCCCAGCGCAACGGTCATGTAGCCCAGCTGCGACAGCGTCGAGTACGCCACCACGCGCTTGATGTCGTTCTGGATGATCCCCAGGAAGCCCATGAACAGCGCCGTGATCGAACCGATGACAAGGATGAAGTTCAGGGCCGTGTCCGACAGCTCGAACAGCGGCGACATGCGCGACACCATGAAGATGCCGGCGGTCACCATCGTGGCGGCGTGAATCAGCGCGGAGATGGGCGTCGGGCCTTCCATCGAGTCCGGCAGCCAGACGTGCAGCGGGAACTGCGCGCTCTTGCCCATCGCGCCGATGAACAGGCAGATGCAGATCACGGTGATCAGCATCCAGTCGGTGCCCGGGAAGCCCAACTTGCCCAGCTCGCCCGACTTGGCAAAGATCTCGGTGTAGTTGAGCGTACCGGTGTACGCCGCGATCAGGCCGATGCCGAGGATGAAGCCGAAGTCACCCACGCGGTTGACCAGGAAGGCCTTCATGTTGGCGAAGATGGCCGTCGGCTTGTTGTACCAGAAGCCGATCAGCAGGTACGACACCAGGCCCACCGCTTCCCAGCCGAAGAACAGCTGCAGCAGGTTGTTGCTCATCACCAGCATCAGCATGGAGAAGGTGAAGAGCGAGATGTAGGCGAAGAAGCGGTTGTAGCCCTCGTCCTCTTCCATGTAGCCGATGGTGTAGATGTGCACCATCAGCGACACGAAGGTGACGACGCACATCATCATGGCCGTCAGGCTGTCGATCATGAAGCCGACTTCCATCTTCAGGCCGCCCACGACCATCCATTCGTAGATGGTGGCGTTGAAGCGGGCGCCGTCGACGGCCACGCTGTAGAGCGTCCAAGCCGACAGCACGAAGGCGACGAACACGCCCAGGATGGTCAGCGTGTGCGAGGCGGCTCGGCCGATGCGGTTGCCGCCGAATTGCGTCCCCAGGATACCGGCGAGCACGCAGCCGACGAGCGGCGCCAGCGGCACCGCCAGCAGGGTGGATGCAGACAAGGTCGTGGCCATCGTTATCCCTTCAGCGTGTCGAGTTCATCGACGTTGATGGTCGACTTGTTGCGGAACAGCAGCACCAGCAGTGCCAGGCCGATGGCCGATTCGGCCGCTGCCACGGTGAGGATGAAGAACACGAAGATCTGTCCGTGCATGTCGCCGAGGTAGGAGGAGAAGGCGACGAAGTTCATGTTGACCGCCAACAGCATCAGTTCGATGCACATCAGCAGCACGATGAGGTTCTTGCGATTGAGGAAGATGCCGATGACGGCCAGCGCGAACAGGATGGCGCCGAGCGACAGATAGTGGCCAAGGGTCAATGTCATCACTTGCTCTCCCCTTCCGCGGCAGGCGCGGCGGGCTGCGGGGCCTGGGTGGGCGACACCTTGATCACCTGCAGGCGGTCGCTGGCCCTCACATGGATCTGGTCCTTCACGTCCACGTAGCGCGTGTCCTTGCGGCGGCGCAGCGTGAGGGCGATGGCGGCGATCATGGCGACGACCAGGATCACGGCCGCGACCTGCACCGGGTACACGTACTCGCTGTAGAGCAGAAGGCCCAGGGCCTTGGTGTTGGACACCTGATTCGCGGCCGCCACGGTGTCGGCCGCGGAGGTCTGCAGGCGGAAGCCGCCCATCAGCACATAGGCCATCTCGAGGGCGATCACCACGCCGACAAGAGCGGCCAGCGGGAAGTGCTTCCAGAAGTTCTGGCGCAGATGGTCGACGTTGAGGTCAAGCATCATCACCACGAAGAGGAAGAGCACCATCACCGCGCCGAGGTACACCAGCACGAGCACGATGGCCAGGAACTCGGCCTTGAGCAGCAGCCACACGGCGGCGGCCTGCGAGAAGGCGAGCATCAGGTACAGCACCGCATGCACGGGATTGCGGGCGGTCACGACCCGGAAGGCTGCAAACAGCAGCACGACCGAGAACAGGTAGAAGAAGCCGGTCTTGGCGTCCATGGGTTTTTCTTTTCGCTTCGCCGGTTCAGCGGTACTTGGCGTCGGCCGCCTTGCTGGCCGCGATCTCTTGCTCGTAGCGGTCGCCCACTGCCAGCAGCATGTCCTTGGTGAAGTACAGGTCACCGCGCTTCTCGCCGTGGTACTCCAGGATGTGCGTCTCGACAATCGAGTCGACCGGGCAGCTCTCTTCGCAGAAGCCGCAGAAGATGCACTTGGTCAGGTCGATGTCGTAGCGGGTGGTGCGGCGGGTGCCATCGTCGCGCACGGCGGACTCGATGGTGATGGCCACGGCGGGGCACACGGCTTCGCAGAGCTTGCAGGCGATGCAGCGCTCCTCGCCGTTCTCGTAGCGGCGCAGGGCATGCAGGCCGCGGAAGCGCGGCGACAGGGGGGTCTTTTCTTCCGGGAACTGGACGGTCACCTTGCGGCGCAGCGCATAGCGCCCCGTCAGGGCCATGCCCTTGAACAGTTCCACGAGCATGAAGCTCTTGAAGAAGTCCTTGATCGAAAAAGGAGAAGCAGCGACGGCAGTCATTCGTGGTCCACCTTATTTCCAGATGTTCCAGGGCGTCTGCATCCAGCCGCCGACGATCAGCAGCCAGACCAGCGTGACGGGGATGAAGATCTTCCAGCCCAGGCGCATGATCTGGTCGTAGCGGAAGCGCGGGAACGTGCCGCGGATCCAGATGAACAGCGACAGCACGAAGAAGGTCTTCAGGCCCAGCCAGATCCAGCCGGGGATGAAGGCCAGGAAGCCCACCGGGGGCAGCCAGCCGCCCAGGAACATGAGCACGGCCAGGATCGACACGAGCCACATGCTGGCGTACTCGGCCAGGAAGAAGATCGCGAAGCCCATGCCCGAGTATTCGACCATGTGGCCGGCCACGATCTCGGCCTCGCCTTCCACCACATCGAAGGGGTGACGGTTGGTTTCGGCCACGCCCGAGATCAGGTAGACGATGAAGATGGGCAGCAGCGGCAGCCAGTTCCAGGACAGGAAGGACAGGCCCATGTCGGCGAAGGTGCCCTTGCCCTGCACGGCGACGATGTCACCCAGGCTCAAGCTGCCCGAGACCATGATCACCACGACGAAGCAGAAGCCCATCGCGATCTCGTAGCTCACCATCTGGGCCGAGGCGCGCAGCGCGCCCAGAAAGGCGTACTTCGAGTTCGAGGCCCAGCCGGCGATGATCACGCCGTACACCTCGATGGAGGTGATGGCCATGATCAGCAGGAGGCCGGCGTTGACGTTGGCGATGACTGCGTCAGGGCCGAAGGGAATGGCCACCCAGGCCGCGAGGGCCGGCATGATGGCCATGACCGGGCCGAGGCGGAACAGGCCGGAGCTGGCCGCCGTCGGGTTGATCAGTTCCTTGGTCAGCAGTTTGACCGCGTCGGCGATCGGCTGCAGCAGGCCGAAGGGGCCGACCCGGTTGGGTCCGTGGCGGACCTGGATCCAGCCGAGGAACTTGCGCTCCCACAGCGTGGCGTAGGCCACGGCGCCCAGCACGGGCAGCAGCACCGCAATGATCTTGAGCAGCGCCCAGATGACGGGCCAGCCGCCGGCCGTCCACCAGTGGGCGCCGATGAGGCCGTAGCCGGCGTTGTACAGCGCGTCGATCATGCCGACACCTCCTGTGCGGCGGCGGCGCGGCGGCCGTCGGTCGTCAGTTGCAGCGACGGTGCGCGGCGCACCAGCGAGTCCAGTTGGTAGATGGCGGCGGTGACCGGTGCGGCCTGTCCGGCGGCCGGGGCAGAAGCCAAGTCGACGGCCGGGGCGTCGTTGCTCAGGCGCTCCGCGGCGACGAAGTCTGCAGCGGACGAACCACGCACCTTGGCCATCACGTCCTGCGTCGACTCGAAGTCGAAACCCGACAGCCCCAGCAGGTTGCCCAGCACGCGTAGCACCTTCCACGCGGGACGTGCCTCGCCCAGGGGGCGCACCACGGCATGGAAGCTCTGGATGCGGCCTTCGGCATTGACGAAGGTGCCCGGCGTCTCGCTGAACGGCGCGATGGGCAGCAGCACGTCGCTGAATTCGAGGTTGGCCTTGAAGGGGCTCAGGGTGACCACCATCTGCGCCTGACCGAGTGCGTCCGCGGCACGCGCACCGGCGGCCGAATCGAACACCGGCTCGGTGTTGAGCAGTAGCGCCGCCTTGAGGCCGCCTGCCAGCATCTGGCCGGCGTTCAGGCCCTTGGCGCCGGGCTGGGCGTTGACCCACTGCGCGCCGACGGTGTTGGCCGCTTCCGTCAGGTAGCCGACGCTGGCGCCGGTCTGGGCGCCGATCCACTGGGCCAGTGCCAACAGCCGCGAAGCCTCGGCATGGTGCGCGGCGCCGTTGCCCAGCAGGATGGCCTTGCGCTCGCCGCCCACCAGAGCCTGCGCCACACCGCGCGCGGCATCGGTCACATCAGCCTGGGCGGGTGCGGCGACGCCCTTCTCTGCCGCCACGGCAGCGGCGATCCGGGCCAGAGCGCCGTACCAGTCGGCCGCGTCGACCTGCTGGAAGCCGGCCAGCGGAATGGCCCACGAGGCGTCGGCCGCCAGTTGCTCGGCTGATGCGATGGCAAACAGCTTGCCGCCCTTGCGCACCGACTGGCGGATGCGCTGCGCGAACAGCGGATGGTCCTTGCGCAGGTTGCTGCCGACAACCAGCACGCGCTGCAGGTTCGACAGCGAGGCGATGGGGGTGCCCAGCCAGCGGATGCCACTGCCCACGTTGCCGAAATCGGCATGGCGCAGGCGGTGGTCGATGTTCTCGCTGCCGAGGCCACGCACCAGCGCGCCGGCCAGGGCCAGTTCTTCCACGGTGCTGTGCGGACTCACCAGCGCGCCGATGGCAGCGGCGCCGTGATCGCCCTTGATCTGCTTGAGGCCGTTGGCGACGTACTCGAGGGCCGTCTGCCAGTCCACGGCCTGCCACTGGCCGCCCTGCTTCAGCATGGGCTGCGTCAGGCGTTGTTCGCTGCCGAGGGCTTCATAGGAGAAGCGGTCGCGGTCGGCGATCCAGCACTCGTTGACGTCCTCGTTCTCCATCGGCAGAACGCGCATCACACGGTTGTTCTTGACCTGGACGATCAGGTTGGCGCCGGTGGAATCGTGCGGGCTCACCGACTTGCGGCGCGACAGTTCCCAAGTGCGGGCGCTGTAGCGGAAGGGCTTGCTCGTGAGCGCACCGACCGGGCAGATGTCGATCATGTTGCCCGACAGCTCGGAGTCGACGGTGTCGCCGACCACGGTGGTGATCTCGGAGTGCTCGCCCCGGTTCACCATGCCCAGTTCCATGATGCCGGCCACTTCCTGGCCAAAACGCACACAGCGGGTGCAGTGGATGCAGCGGCTCATCTCCTCCATGGAGATCAGCGGGCCGACGTCCTTGTGGAACACCACGCGCTTTTCTTCCTGGTAGCGCGAGGCGCCACCGCCGTAGCCCACCGCCAGATCTTGCAGCTGGCATTCGCCGCCCTGGTCGCAGATGGGGCAGTCCAGCGGATGGTTGATCAGCAGGAACTCCATGACCGACTTCTGGGCCTTGACGGCCTTGTCGGACTGGGTGCGCACGATCATGCCCTGCGTCACGGGCGTGGCGCAGGCCGGCATCGGCTTGGGCGCCTTCTCCACGTCCACCAGGCACATGCGGCAGTTGGCGGCGATGGAGAGCTTCTTGTGGTAGCAGAAATGCGGGATGTAGGTCCCGGCCTTGTCGGCCGCATGCATGACCATGCTGCCTTCGGCCACTTCGACCTTCTTGCCGTCGAGTTCGATTTCGATCATGTGAGGTTCTCGCTCCCCGCTCAGGCCTGGGCCGGCGTCTTCGGCACGTAGCCGGGCACCATGGCCTCGAACTCGTGACGGAAGTGCTTCAGCATGGCGCGCACGGGCATGGCCGCGGCATCGCCCAGCGCACAGATCGTGCGGCCCTGGATGTTGTCGGCCACGGAATTCAGCAGGTCCATGTCGGAGGCCCGGCCTTCGCCATGGTGGATGCGGTCGACCACGCGCCACAGCCAGCCCGTGCCTTCGCGGCAGGGCGTGCACTGGCCGCAGGACTCGTGCATGTAGAAGTACGACAGGCGCTTGAGCGACTCGACCATGCAGCGGCTGTCGTCCATCACGATGACAGCGCCCGAGCCCAGCATGGAGCCGGCCTTGGCGATGGAGTCGTAGTCCATCGTGCACGACATCATGATGTCGGCCGGCAGCACCGGGGCGGACGAGCCGCCCGGGATCACCGCCTTGAGCTTGCGGCCCTTGCGCACGCCGCCCGCCAGCTCCAGCAGCTTGGAGAAGGGCGTGCCCATCGGCACTTCATAGTTGCCGGGCAGCTCGACGTCGCCCGAGACCGAGTAGATCTTGGTGCCGCCGTTGTTGGGCTTGCCGCACTCCAGGTAGGCCTGGCCGCCATTGCGGATGATCCAGGGCACCGCCGCGAAGGTCTCGGTGTTGTTGATGGTGGTCGGCTTGCCGTACAGGCCGAAGCTGGCCGGGAAAGGCGGCTTGAAGCGCGGCTGGCCCTTCTTGCCTTCCAGCGACTCGAGCAGCGCCGTCTCTTCACCGCAGATGTAGGCGCCGAAGCCATGGTGCGCATGCAGCTGGAAGCTGAAGTTGCTGCCCATGATGTTGCCGCCCAGGTAGCCGGCGGCACGCGCTTCCTCCAGGGCCGCCTCGAAACGTTCGTACACCTCGAAGATCTCGCCGTGGATGTAGTTGTAGCCCACGCTGATGCCCATGGCATACGCCGCGATCGCCATGCCTTCGATGACGATATGCGGGTTGAACATGAGGATGTCGCGGTCCTTGCAGGTGCCGGGCTCGCCTTCGTCCGAGTTGCAGACCAGGTACTTCTGGCCCGGGAACTGGCGGGGCATGAAGCTCCACTTCAGACCCGTCGGAAAGCCGGCGCCGCCGCGGCCGCGCAGGCCGGAGGTCTTGACCTCGGCGATCACTTGGTCCTGCGTCAGGCCCTCGGTGAGGATCTTGCGCAGCGCCTGGTAGCCGCCGCGCGCCTCATAGTCGGCGATGCTCCAGTTGGTGCCGTCCAGGCCGGCATAGATCTGCGGATCGATGTGGCGGCCGTGGAAGCAGGTCTGCACGCCGGTGGCGCGGAACTGCGATAGGACTTGGTCGGGGGTCATCAGCGCGTCTCCCCTTTGGGCTCGGCGGCACGCAGGCCGTCGACCAGTTGATCGAGCTTCTCGTTGCTCATGAAGCTGCACATGGTGCGGTCGTTCACCAGCATCACCGGGGAATCGGCGCAGGCGCCCAGGCATTCGCTCTGCTGCAGCGTGAACATGCCGTCGGCGGTGGTCTCGCCCATCTTGATGCCCAGCTTGGCTTCGAGGTGGTGCAGGGCCTTGTAGCCGTCGCGCAGCTGGCACGGCAGGTTGGTGCAGACGTTCAGCTTGAACTTGCCGACCGGGTGCTGGTTGTACATGTTGTAGAACGTGGTCACCTCGCGCGCCGCGATCTGGGGCATGCCCAGGTAGGCGGCCACGGCGGCCTCGTTCTCGTCGCTCACCCAGCCATAGACCTGCTGCACGATGGACAGGCAGGCCATCACGGCAGACTGGCGACCAGCGTCGCTGTCGGGGTACTTGGCCACTTCGCGGGCGAAGCGGTCCAGCACGTCCTGCGGCAGAGCCGCAGGGGCGATGGGAGGATTGTTGAGGGAGTCGCTCATCGATCGATCTCTCCGAAGACGATGTCCAGCGTGCCGATGATGGCCACGGTGTCGGCCAGCATGTGGCCGCGCGCCATCTCGTCGAGCGCGGCCAGGTGCACGAAGCCCGGCGGCCGGATCTTCAGGCGATAAGGCTTGTTGGCACCGTCGCTGACCAGGTAGATGCCGAACTCGCCCTTGGGATGCTCGACGGCGGCATAGGCCTCGCCCTCGGGCACGCGGAAGCCCTCGGTGAAGAGCTTGAAGTGGTGGATCAGCTCTTCCATGTTGGCCTTCATGGCCTCGCGCTTGGGAGCCGCCACCTTGTGGTTGTCGGTGATCACCGGGCCGGGGTTGGCCTTGAGCCACTTCACGCACTGGGCAATGATGCGGTTCGACTGGTGGAGCTCCTCCATGCGCACGAGGTAGCGGTCGTAGCAGTCGCCGGTCTTGCCCACCGGGATGTCGAAGTCAAGCTGGTCGTAGACATCGTAGGGCTGGGTCTTGCGCAGGTCCCAGGCGATGCCCGAGCCGCGCAGCATCGGGCCGGTCAGGCCCAGGTTGAGCGCACGATCGGCGTCCATGACGCCGATGCCCACGGTCCGCTGCTTCCAGATGCGGTTGTCGGTCAGCAGCGTGTGGTACTCGGCCAGGTAGGTATCGAAGCGCTTGGTGAAGTCTTCGAGGAAGTCCAGCAGCGAACCCTGGCGGTTCTCGTTCATGCGAGCGAGGGCCTTGGCGTTCTTGATCTTGCTGTGCTTGTACTGCGGCATGGTGTCCGGCAGGTCGCGGTACACGCCGCCCGGACGGAAGTAGGCCGCGTGCATCCGCGCGCCAGAGACGGCCTCGTAGGCGTCGAACAGGTCTTCGCGCTCGCGGAAGGCGTAGATCAGGATCGTGGAGCTGCCGCAGTCGTTGCCGTGCGAGCCCAGCCACATCAGGTGGTTGAGCATGCGCGTGATCTCCGAGAACATCACGCGGATGTACTGGGCGCGGATCGGCACTTCCAGGCCGAGCAGCTTCTCGATGGCCAGGCAGTAGGCATGCTCGTTGCACATCATGGACACGTAATCGAGACGGTCCATGTAGGGCAGCGACTGGATGAAGGTCTTGTGCTCGGCCAGCTTCTCGGTGGCGCGGTGCAGCAGGCCGATGTGCGGGTCGGCGCGTTGCACCACTTCGCCATCGAGCTCCAGCACCAGCCGCAGCACACCGTGCGCGGCCGGGTGCTGCGGCCCGAAATTGAGCGTGTAGTTCTTGATTTCAGCCATGGGTCGGTCGGGGGTTCAGTGCAGGCCGCCGTAGTGCTCTTCGCGGATCACGCGCGGCGTGATCTCGCGCGGCTCGATGGTCACCGGCTGATAGACCACGCGCTGCATCTGCTCGTCGTAGCGCATCTCGACATGGCCCGACAGCGGGAAGTCTTTGCGGAACGGGTGGCCGATGAAGCCGTAGTCGGTCAGGATTCGGCGCAGGTCCGGGTGGCCGTCGAAGACGATGCCATACAGGTCGAAGGCCTCGCGCTCGAACCAGTTGGCCGCGGCCCACAGTTCGTTGACGGAGGCGATCACAGGCAGGTCGTCGTCGGGGCAGAAGGCGCGCACGCGCACGCGCTGGTTGAGACTCACCGACAGCAGGTGCGCCACCACGGCGAAGCGCGGGCCTTCCCACACCTCGTCGCGCCAGGCGGAATAGTCCAGCCCGCACAGGTCGATGAGCTGCTCGAACTGCATGCCGGCGGTGTCGCGCAGCGTCTTCATCACGTCCAGGTAATTGGCGGCGCTGACGATGATCGTCACCTCGCCCAACGCGAGGCTGACCTCGCGCACCTTGTCGCCCAGGGCGAGTGCAAGCTGGTCCTTCAGGACCTGCGGATCAATGGCAATCGATGTCATGGGAGGGGCGCGCTCAGGCACGCGCGATGGTGTTGGTGCGGCGCACCTTCTGCTGCAGCTGGATGATCCCGTAGATCAGCGCCTCGGCCGTCGGCGGGCAGCCGGGCACGTAGACGTCGACCGGCACGATGCGATCGCAGCCGCGCACCACCGAATAGCTGTAGTGGTAGTAGCCGCCGCCGTTGGCGCAGGAACCCATGGAGAGCACCCAGCGCGGCTCGGCCATCTGGTCATACACCTTGCGCAGGGCAGGCGCCATCTTGTTGCACAGCGTGCCGGCCACGATCATCAGATCGGATTGGCGCGGACTGGCCCGGAACACTTCGGCGCCGAAGCGGCCGATGTCGTAGCGGGCCGCGGCCGCGTGCATCATCTCGACCGCGCAGCACGCAAGACCGAAGGTCATGGGCCACAGAGAGCCCGTCTTCGCCCAGTTCACCACTGCGTCATAGGACGTGGTGATGAAGCCTTCCTTGAATACACCTTCAATGGCCATGGCCAGCTTTTCCTCTCGGGTTGCTTCGCCTCATTCCCAGTCCAGCGCGCCCTTTTTCCACTCGTAGGCAAAGCCCACGACGAGGATGGCCAGGAACACCACCGCCGCCCAGAAGCCCAGCGGACCCACTTCCTTGAAGGCGACGGCCCACGGGAAGAGGAAGGCGATTTCCAGGTCGAAGAGGATGAAGAGAATGGCGACGAGGTAGTAGCGGACGTCGAACTGCATGCGGGCGTTCTCGAACGCCTCGAAGCCGCACTCGTAAGGGGAATTCTTGGCCGCGTCGGGCCGGTTCGGGCCCAGAACGAAACCCAGAACTTGCGGGAGTATGCCTACCGCCACCCCCACCAGAATGAACAACAGAACGGGAAGGTAGGTCGCGAGGTTCATCGGGGGGCTCTATCACCGCTTGCCACCGACTGATGCCCTGACCCGTTGCGGGCGGCGCATCAGCCGGTGCAGATTGGTGCCGTCGGCGAGACTCGAACTCGCACAGCTTTCGCCACTACCCCCTCAAGATAGCGTGTCTACCAATTTCACCACGACGGCGGTTTACGCTTGCCCCGGATGGCATGAGGAACCAAGAAGGTTATTGGCTTTCCGGGGCAGCCTTGGAGTTTACCCTGAAATGCCCCGATTTGGACAGGACTGCATCACAAAGTAATGCCCGGGGCATGCCTGTGTCACTTGGCCGGGATCTGTGCCGCGTCCGAAGCGGGCGCAGCAGGTGCGGGCACGGCATTGCCGGCCGGGATCTGAGAAGCCGGCGCCGTGAGGGGTGCCCGCTCGAGCAGGCTGTCGCCGCCGGCCGCCCGCGGCGTGCCGAAATAGGCCAGCAGCAGCGTGCAGGCGAAGAACAGGGCGGCCAGCACGGCCGTGGTCCGCGACAGGAAGTTGGCACTGCCGCTGGCACCGAACAGGCTGCCGGCGCTGCCGCTGCCGAACGCGGCGCCCATGTCGGCGCCCTTGCCGTGCTGCAGGAGGATCAGGCCCACCATGGCGATGGCGGCCAGGATCTGCACGGCGATGAGGATGTTGTGGAGGATGGTCATGTCTGGAGAACTCCTTGAAGGGTGCGGGCGCGTCAGCAAGCGGCCGCGATGATCTGGAGGAAGTCGGGCGCCTTGAGCGAGGCACCGCCGATGAGACCGCCGTCGATGTCCGGCTGCGCCAGCAACGACGCGGCATTGGCGGCGTTCATGCTGCCGCCGTAGAGGATGCGGATCCGTGCGGCGGCATCGCCGGCCGCATGCTGCAGTTGCGCGCGCAGCACGGCGTGCACAGCCTGCGCCTCTTCCGGCGTGGCGGTCTTGCCCGTACCGATGGCCCAGACGGGCTCGTAGGCGACGACGATCTCGCTGATGCAGTGGCCGTTGGCATGGATCACGGCAGCCAGTTGGCGCCGAACCACGTCTTCCGTCTGGCCGGCTTCGCGCTCGGCCAAGGTCTCGCCCACGCACACGATGGGCGTGATGCCGCCGGCCAGCGCGGCGGCGGCCTTGGCGGCCACCACTTCGTCGGTCTCGCCGTGGTACTGGCGGCGCTCTGAATGGCCGACGATGGCATAGCCCACGCCGAAGTCCTTCAGCATGGACACGGACTGCTCGCCCGTGTAGGCGCCCTGCACATGGGCCGACACGTCCTGCGCGCCGAGCGCGATGGGCGAGCCCTGCGTCAGCACCTGCACCTGCGCCAGATAGGGCGCGGGCACGCACACCGCGACATCGCACACCGGCTGGACTACTCCCTGACGAAGCGCACCGATGAGCGCCTCGTTGGCGGCCAGGCCGCCATTCATCTTCCAGTTGCCAGCAATGAGTTGTTTTTTCTTGCTCATGGTTCTTGATGGATAACCTGCTTGCCCCTCACCAGGTCAGCACGATCTTGCCGATGTGCTGATTGGACTGCATCAGCGCATGGGCCTTGGCCGCATCCGCGGCCTCGAATGTGGAATGGATCACCGGCTGCACGCCTTTGCGCGTAGCCAGCAGCGGCCAGACCTTCTCGCGCAGGCTGCGCGCGATGGCCGCCTTGAAGGCGACCGGACGCGGGCGCAGCGTGGAGCCCGTGATCGTCAGCCGACGGCGCAGCACCAGCCCGGCGTTGAAACCGCTCTCGATGCCGCCCTGCACGGCAATGATCACCAGCCGGCCGTCCTCGGCCAGGCAGCCCACTTCGCGCGCCACGTAGTCGCCAGCGACCATGTCGAGGATCACGTCCGCGCCGCGGCCGCCGGTGATGCGTTTGACCTCTTCGGCGAAGTCCTGCTCGCGGTAGTTGATCGCATGATCGGCACCCAGGGACAGGCAGGCCTTGCACTTGTCGGCACTGCCCGCCGTGGCGATCACGGTCGCGCCGAATGCCTTGGCCAGCTGAATGGCCGTCACGCCGATGCCGCTCGTACCACCCTGCACCAGGAAGGTCTCGCCCTGCTGCAGTCGACCGCGGTCGAAGACGTTGCTCCAGACGGTGAAGAAGGTCTCCGGCAGCGCTGCCGCCTCGACGTCCGACCAGCCCTCAGGCACGGGCAGGCATTGGCCGATGGGCGCGACGCACAGCTGCGCATAGCCGCCGCCAGCGACCAGCGCGCACACGCGGTCACCCAGCTTGAAGCCGGCCTGCGCCAGCTCGGCCGCATCGCCGCCGACGATCTCGCCGGCGACTTCCAGGCCCGGCAGGTCCGACGCACCCGGCGGCACCGGGTATTGGCCCATGCGCTGCAGCACATCGGGCCGGTTCACACCGCTGGCCGCGACGCGGATCAGCAGCTCGCCGGCGCCCGGCTGCGGATCGTCGCGCGTGCACAGGCGCAGCACCTCGGGGGCGCCATGGCTGCTGATCTCGACGGCTTTCATGCGATCTCCTGTTCAGGGCAGTGATGGACGAAAGCCGGCAGGCCACGCGAGGTGGTCTGCCGGCCTCCGGTCAAGGCCGATCAGCCTTGCTGATCGGGCGCCAGGGCGCCGCCTTGGGCGCCCTGCGGTGCGGCCTGCTGCTGTTGTGCCGCCGCTGCGGCCGCCGCGTCAGCCGTGGGCTCCTGGCTGTTGCCGGGCTCCACACGCGGCTGGCGCTCTTCGCGCGGCGGACGGTCACGGCGATCACCACGGTCGCCGCGATCACCACGCTCGCGACGATCGCCACGGTCTTCGCGCGGCGGGCGGTCGCCGAACTCGGGCATGCCGGCCGGACGCTCGGCCAGCGCCTTCATCGACAGCTTGACGCGGCCCTTGTCGTCGGTCTCGAGCACCTTGACCTTCACGATCTGGCCTTCACTGAGGTAGTCGGTGACCTTCTCGACACGCTCGTGGGCGATCTGGCTGATGTGCAGCAGGCCGTCCTTGCCGGGCAGCAGGTTGATCAGCGCGCCGAAGTCCAGGATCTTGGTGACCGGGCCTTCGTAGATCTTGCCGATCTCGACTTCGGCCGTGATCTGCTCGATGCGCTGCTTGGCCACGTCGGCCTTGGCGGCGTCGGTCGCCGCGATGGTGATGGTGCCGTCTTCCTCGATGTTGATCTGGCAACCGGTCTCTTCGGTCAGCGCGCGGATGGTGGCGCCGCCCTTGCCGATCACGTCGCGGATCTTCTCGGGGTTGATCTTCATCGTGTAGAGCTTGGGCGCGAAGGACGAGATCTCGGCCTTGGCCTCGCCCATGGCGTCCTGCATCTTGCCCAGGATGTGCATGCGCGCTTCCTTGGCCTGGGCCAGGGCGACCTGCATGATTTCCTTGGTGATGCCCTGGATCTTGATGTCCATCTGCAGGGCGGTGATGCCGTTGGTCGTGCCGGCCACCTTGAAGTCCATGTCGCCCAGGTGATCTTCATCGCCCAGGATGTCGGTCAGCACGGCGAACTTGTTGCCGTCCTTGATCAGGCCCATGGCGATGCCGGCCACGTGCGCCTTCAGCGGCACGCCGGCGTCCATCATCGACAGGCAGCCGCCGCACACCGAGGCCATCGACGAGGAGCCGTTGGATTCGGTGATCTCGCTGACCACGCGGATGGTGTAGGGGAACTCGTCCTTCTGCGGCAGCACGGCCACCAGGGCACGCTTGGCCAGACGGCCGTGGCCCACTTCGCGGCGCTTGGTGGAGCCCATGCGGCCCACTTCGCCGGTGGCGAAGGGAGGCATGTTGTAGTGAAACAGGAAGCGGTCCTCGAACTCGCCGGCCAGCGCGTCGATGCGCTGCGCGTCGCGCTCGGTGCCCAGGGTGGTCACGACCAGCGCCTGCGTCTCGCCGCGGGTGAACAGGGCCGAGCCGTGGGTGCGGGGCAGCACGCTGTTGCGGATCTCGATGGGGCGCACGGTGCGCGTGTCGCGGCCGTCGATGCGGGGCTCGCCCTGCAGGATCTGGCTGCGCACGATGTTGGCCTCGATGGCGAACAGCAGGTCGCTGACCTTGCCGGCGTCGAACTCGGCGCCTTCGGCCTTCAGTGCCTCGAAGACGCTGGCATTGGCTTCGCGCAGGGCCTGCGTGCGGGCCTGCTTGCTGCGGATCTGGTAGACGGCACGCAGCTTCTCTTCAGCCAGGCCCTTAATCTTGGATTCGAAGGCCTCGTCCTTGGCTTCGGGCGCCCAGGTGCCGTTCTCGGTCCACAGCGGCTTGCCGGCTTCACGGGTCAGCTGGTGGATGGCCTCGATGGCGATCTTGCCCTGCTCGTGGCCGAAGACCACGGCGCCCAGCATGATCTCTTCGGACAGTTGCAGCGCTTCGGATTCGACCATCAGCACGGCGGCTTCGGTACCGGCGACCACCAGATCCATCTGCGAGTCGGCACGGGCGGTCTTGCCCGGGTTCAGCACGTACTGGCCGTTGATGTAGCCCACGCGCGCGGCACCGATGGGGCCGCTGAACGGAATGCCCGAGACCGACAGGGCGGCGCTCACGGCGATCATGGCGGCGATGTCGGCGTCGACTTCGGGGTTGAGCGACAGCGTGTGGATCACCACGTGCACTTCGTTCAGGAAGCCTTCGGGGAACAGCGGGCGGATCGGGCGGTCGATCAGGCGGCTGGTCAGCGTCTCGAGTTCGCTGGGCTTGGCTTCGCGCTTGAAGAAGCTGCCGGGGATCTTGCCGGCGGCGTAGGTCTTCTCGATGTAGTCGACGGTCAGCGGGAAGAAGTCCTGGCCCGGCTTGGCCGACTTGGAGGCGACGACGGTGGCCAGCACCACGGTGCCGTCGATGTCCACCAGCACGGCGCCGGTGGCCTGGCGGGCGATCTCGCCGGTTTCCATGACGACGGTCTTGTCGCCCCACTGGAAGCTCTTGGTGACTTTGTTGAAGAGGCTCATGCTCTGCTCCTTGGGTGGTGCGGTACCGGCGTCGAGGCCGGTCCGCGGGTGGCGGAGCGCAGGGGCGGAACACGATGCCATTCCAGCGAAGCCCTCGCGCGAGGGGCCCGTTGGAATGACACAGCTTCGATCCGTTCTGCGGTCTCCGAAGTTAAAAACGCCTGAGCTAGCGGGCTAACTCAGGCGTTCGTGCGATGCGAAGCGGCTTACTTGCGCAGGCCCAGCTTGGCGATCAGGGCGGTGTAGCGTTCGGCGTCCTTGGACTTCAGGTAGTCCAGCAGCTTGCGGCGGCGGCTCACCATGCGCAGCAGGCCGCGGCGACCGTGATGGTCCTTGGCATGCTGCTTGAAGTGGGGGGTCAGCTCGTTGATGCGAGCCGTGAGCAGGGCAACCTGCACTTCGGGACTGCCGGTGTCGTTGGCAGCGCGGGCATTGGCCTTGACGACCTCGGCCTTCTTTTCGAAAGAAATCATGATGATGTGTCCTGTGATTCCCGACCTGAGGCGGCCTGCGGGGTTGAGACGCATGGCCGTGGGCGCGGGGTTGTTGACTTGCGGCACTCCCTGGAACCGGGGGTGCCGTGGAGCTTTGCAACGCGCAAAGCCTTGAAATTCTAGCAGTTTCTGGTCAGCCAACCCGAAAGCCGCTCCACGCCCTGCACCAGCCGGCCGGTGTCCCGCGAGGCGAAACACCAGCGCAGCCAGCCCTGCGCCTCCGGCGCGAAGGCATTGCCGGGGGCCAGGCCCAGGCCAGCTTCGGTCACCAGGCGCTTGGCCAGCGCCAGCGAATCGGCCGCGCCCTCGATCTGGAAGAAGGCGTACATGCCGCCCTTGGCGCTCGACACCTTCAGGCCCGGCAATCCCTGCAGCAGCGGCACCAGCGTGTCGCGGCAGGACTGCAGGTGCGCCACCACGCGCGGCGTGATCTCGGCCTCGTGCGCCAGGGCGGCGATGCCCGCGCGCTGGCTGAACACGCTGGCACAGGAGGTGTTGAACTCGATCAGCTTGCCCACCGCATCCAGCAGCGTCGGCGGCACCACCAGCCAGCCCAGCCGCCAGCCGGTCATCAGGAAGCTCTTGGAAAAGCTGTGCGCCACCACCAGCCGGTCGTCCGCCGCGGCGAGGTCCAGGAAGCTGGGGGCGCAGCCATTGGCCGTGTCGCCGGCGAAATACAGGCGCTCGTAGACCTCGTCGGCCAGGATCCAGGTGCCGGTGGCGCGGCAGTGGTCCAGGATGGCCTGCTGCTCGGCCCGCGTGAGCGTCCAGCCGGTCGGGTTGTTGGGCGCGTTCAGGATCAGCAGGCGCGTGGCGGGCGTTACGGCGGCGCGCAGGGCCGCCAGGTCCAGCGTCCAGGTGCCGTCGACCGGCGCCAGTGGCAGGCAGCGCACCGTGGCGCCCAGGATGGCCGGCTGCGCCGTCAGGTTGGGCCAGACCGGCGTCACCGCCACCACCTCGTCGCCCGGGTCCACCAGCGCCTGCACGGCGATCATGAGCGCGCTGACGCCGCCGGAGGTGACGGCGATGCGTTCCATGCCCACGGCCGGGTGCAGCCGCGAGGCATAGCGCGCGATGGCTTCGCGCAGCTCGGGCAGGCCCAGGTTGTGGGCGTAGAAGGTCTCGCCGCGCTCGATGGAGTCGATGGCGGCCCGGCGCACCGGCTCGGGCGTGACTTCGTCGCTCTCGCCGAACCAGAAGGCCAGCACGTCGCTGCGGCCCATGCCGGCGTTGGCGACTTCGCGGATCTTGGAGGCTTCGAGGTTGTCGATGGCTTGGCGCATGGGTGTCCTCGGGATCAGGGCCGCTGCATGCGGCAGGTTGTCGGGAGCTCGGCCACTTCAGGCGCGATGTCCTTGATGACGCGGAAGCCGTAGCCCGAGCCTTCGACGTCGAAGGTCACGCCCGGCGTGCCCTGGCGGTCCATCAGGCCCACGACCAGCGGCTGCTGGAACTGGTGGTCCGCCGCCCGCATGCGCCCGCTGCGCCCGGCGAGCGACACCTTGGCGTTCTCCAGTCGGGCCGCGACGGAGGCCGCTTCGGTGCTTCCGGCTTGGGCGATGGACTGCGCCAGCGCCTCGATCATCAGTTGCATGCGCATGTGCACATAGTCGTCCGCCGGGCTCGGGAAGCGCGCGCGGAAGCTCTTGTAGAAGGCCGCCGACTCCGGCGTGGGCACGTTGGGCAGCCAGTCCGCCACGGCGATCACCTTGCCCACGCCGGCATCGCCCAGCGCCGCCGGCGCGCCCAGCGCATTGCCGTAGAAGGTGTAGAACTTGCCCTCGAAGCCGACCTCGCGCGCCGCCTTGACCAGCAGCGTCAGGTCGTTGCCCCAGTTGCCGGTGAACACGGCCTGGGCGCCGCTCGCCTTGATCTTCACGGCGTAGGGCGCGAAGTCCTTCACCTTGCCCATGGGGTGCAGTTCCTCGCCCACGATGCGCACGTCCGGCCGCAGCTCGGTGATGCGGCGGCGGCTCTCGCGCAGCACGGCCTGGCCGAAGCTGTAATCCTGGCCGATCAGGTAGGCGCTGCCCACGGCGCGGTCTTCCTTGAACACGGCCATCAGCGCGGCGATGCGCATGTCGGCATGGGCGTCGAAACGGAAGTGCCAGAAGCTGCAGCGCTCGTTGGTGAGGATCGGGTCCACCGCCGAGTAGTTGAGGAAGAGCAGCCGCCGGCGCGCGTCCCGCTCGTTGTGCTTGTCCACCGCATCCAGGATGGCTGCGGCGGTGGCCGAGGAGTTGCCCTGCAGCACCGCCTGCGCGCCGTTGTCGATGGCAGCACGCAGGGCCGACAGCGCCTCTTCGGTCTGGCCCTTGCTGTCATAGCGGTCCAGTTGCAGCGGACGCGCACCGCCCGGCAGCGGGACGCCGCCGCGGGCGTTGACGCGCTCCACGGCCCACAGCAGGTTGCGGAAGACGGCCTCGCCCGTGTTGGCGAAGGGGCCGCTCAGGCTCTCGACCAGGGCCAGCCGGATGGGCGCCCCGCCCTGCGCGCGGGCCAGGCCGCCGAGGGTCGATGCACATAGCGCCGCCGCGCCGCTTTTCAAGACGCGACGACGAGAAATATAGGTCTGGGACATGCTCTTGAAAGCCGCTGGGAGGGTGCCTAGATAGGTCTCAAGCGGCACTCACGACTGAAAGGCCGCGCAGTGTAAGGGGCGCATCCTGCGCCCCTGGATCGACCCTCTTTCAGACTGGAGAAACACATGCTGTTCGCACCCGCCATCCGTTCCGCCGCCCTCGCCTCGCCCCGCAGCTTCGACCGCGGCTTCGAGCGCTTCGTCAACGACGCCTTCTTCCCGACCGCCCGCGGCGTGCAGGTCGAAAGCACCGAGCAGGGCTGGACCCTGAGCCTGGACGTGCCCGGCATCGCCCGTGAAGACCTGGGCGTGGGCATCGAAGGCCAGGTGGTGCGCATCGAGACCCGCGCCGAAGCCAAGCGCCAGTACAAGGCCGCCTACGAGCTGCCGCAGGAGATTGACACCGCCGCCAGCGAAGCCAAGCTGGAAAACGGCGTTCTGACCCTGAAGCTGGCCCGCCTGGCGCCGGTGAGCAAGGTCACGCAGCTGACCATCGCCTGAGTCTTACGTTGGACGGGGGCGCTCAGCGCACCCCATGAAGAACGGCCTCCTCGGAGGCCGCTTCTTCGTGGTCAGCGCAGGCGCTGCATGCGTGTCGCTCAGCCGGCCCGCGCGAAGGCGGCGGCCTCGGCCACCCGCGCCGCATCCGGCCGCACACCCGTGTAGAGCGCAAACTGCTCCACCGCCTGCAGCACCATCACCTCCTCGCCCGTGATCACCGGCCGGCCCAGCCGGCGTGTGGCGCGCACCAGCGGTGTCTCGGAGGGCAGCGCCACCACGTCGAACACCCAGGCCGCCTCGGCGATCAGCGCATCGGGGAAGGCCTGCGCCTCGGACTCCGGCGCGCCCGCCATGCCCAGCGGCGTGACGTTGACCAGCACCGCGCCCGGTGCCTCCGCCGGCAACTCGGGCTGCCACTTCAGGCCATGCAGATTGGCCACGGCCCGGCCGCTGTCGGCGTTGCGCGCCACCAGCATGCCGGGGCCCAGGCCATGGTCCACCAGGGCCGCGGCCACCGCCCGGCCCATGCCGCCGCTGCCGCGCAGCACGAAGGGCGTGCCCGGCGGCACGCCGTGCGACTTCAGCAGCGCCGCCACGGCGATGTAGTCGGTGTTGTAGGCCACCAGCCGCCCGTCCGTGTTGACGATGGTGTTGACCGACTGCAGCCGCGCGGCCGAGGGTGTCAGCTCGTCCAGCAACGGAATGCAGGCCTCCTTGAAGGGCATGGACACCGCGCAGCCCCGCACGCCCAGGGCGCGCACGCCACCGATGGCGGCCGGCAGGTCGGTGGTGGTGAAGGCCTTGTAGACATAGTCCAGGCCCAGCGCCTGGTACAGGTGGTTGTGCAGCCGGGTGCCGAAGTTGCTCGGCCGGCCCGACAGCGACATGCACAGTCTGGTGTCGCGGCTGAGGGTCAGGCGCATGTCCTTCGCAGCACTCATGGATGGCTCTCCTTGGAAATCAGGCGGCGCAGCTTAACGCGCCAAAAAAAGGCGGCGGGCCTGCGCATGCACAGGCCCGCCGCTGGCGGAAGGCGGTGTGCGCTGAATCAGGCCGCCACCACCACCTTCTTCTTGAACGCACCCAGCGCCAGCGCCGTCACCACACTGCCGATCAGGATGGCCAGCGCATACAGGACGACATGGTTGACCGCATTGGGAATGGCCAGCACGAACACGCCACCATGCGGCGCCTGCAGGGCGATGCCCCACATCATCGACAGCGCGCCGGCGGTGGCCGAGCCCAGTACACAGGCCGGAATCACGCGCAGCGGATCGCGCGCCACATAGGGAATCGCGCCCTCGGTGATGAAGGCCAGGCCCAGCACCGCGGCGGCCTTGCTGGCCTCGCGCTCATCGGGCGTGAAGCGGCTGGCGAAGAGGCGGCAGGCCAGCGCGATGCCCAGCGGTGGCACCATGCCGGCGGCCATGGCCGCGGCCATCGGGGTGGCCACGCCCGAGGCGATCAGCGTGGTGGAGAACACATAGGCCGCCTTGTTGATCGGCCCGCCCATGTCGGCCGCCATCATGGCGCCCAGCGTGATGCCCAGCAGCACGGCGCTGCTGGTCTGCATGCCCTTGAGCCAGTCGGTCAGCGCCGCCATGATGGCCGCCACCGGCTGGCCGATCACCAGCATCATGGCCACGCCCGTGATGGCCGCCCCCAGCAGCGGCAGGATCAGCACGGGCTTCAGGCCCTCCAGCCCGCGCGGCAGGCGGATCCAGTGGTTGAGCGCGTTCACCGAATAGCCGGCGATGAAGCCCGCGGCGATGCCGCCCAGGAAACCGGCGCCGACGGTACCCGCCAGCAGGCCGCCGATCATGCCGGGCGCGATCCCGGGCCGGTCGGCGATGGAGAAGGCGATGTAGCCGGCCAGCGCCGGCACCATCAGCGCGAAGCCGCCCTTGGCGCCGATCTGGAACAGCGTCCAGCCCAGCGTGCCCTTGTGCGCGTCGTCGTAGACATAGATGCCGCCCAGCGCGAAGGCGAGCGCGATCAGCAGGCCGCCCGCCACCACGAAGGGCAGCATGAAGGAGACGCCGGTCATCAGGTGCTTGTAGGGGCCGGTGGCCGCGACCTTGCCCGCCGGCTTGGCGCCGGCTGCGGCGGTGGATGCGGCAGCCGCGGCGCCCTCCCCGCCCCAGACGGCCGCCTCGGCCTGTGCCTTGGCGATCAGGCCCTGCGCGTCGTGGATGGCAGCCTTGGTGCCCGAGGAATGCAGGCGCTTGCCGGCGAAGCGGCTGCGGTCCACCTGGGTGTCGGCGGCGATCAGCACCAGATCGGCCTCGTCGATGGTCTGGGCGCCGAGCGTGTTCTGCGCGCCGACCGAGCCCTGCGTCTCCACCTGGATCTGATGACCCAGGGCCTTGGCGCCCTGCTCCAGCGCCTCGGCAGCCATGAAGGTGTGGGCCACGCCGGTGGGGCAGGAGGTGATGGCGACGATCTTCAGTGGCCGGCCGGCAGCGGCCGCCGCCACAGGTGCTGCGGCGGCCGGAGCCGAAGCCGGCGCACCGGCCAGGGCCAGCGCCTGGCGGAGCACGGCGCCGGCATCGCGGAACACGGCGTCGGGCGCCACGTCCAGCACACGGCCGGCGGGCAGCGCGCTGCGGTCCACGGCGGCACCGGCGTCAGCCGCCACGATGACGGCCGAAGCCTGGGCGAGTTCCGCGGCCGAGAGCTGGCCCTGGGTGCCGAGCGAGCTCTGCACCTGCAGCTTCAGGTCGTGCCCGAGCTGGCGGGCGGCGTCGGCCAGCACCTCGCCCAGCATGAAGCTGTGCGCGGGTCCGGCCTGGCTGGCGGCAATGGCGATGAGTGAGGCCATGGTGTCTCCTGGCGGGGTCTTGGTGGGGTGAGTGACAGAAGGGATAACGGAATCTTGAATGGGGCGTCGGCGGCTTCGATGCCGGTCAGACCGGCTGCAGCGCGATGCGCGCGGCCAGGACCTCGATCTCGGCCCGCGGCGGCAGCCCGGGCGCGATGCGCTGGATGCGTGCAGCGGCGCAGGCCATGCCGAAGACCCCGGCTTCGGGGAAGTCGCGGCCTTCGACCAGCGCCGCCAGCGTGCCGGCCACCAGCGCATCGCCGGCGCCAACGGTGGTGGCCACCGGCACGCGCGGCGGCCGGGCCAGCCAGCAGCCGCCCTCGCCCGCGATGACGGCGCCGTCGCCACCCAGCGAGACGACCACCCGGCCGACACCGCGCGCGCGCAGCGCCAGTGCGGCGCGCGCCACGTCGGCCGCAGCGGGCAGCGGCTGGCCGACCAGCTCTTCCAGTTCGGCGCGGTTGGGCTTGAGGAAGTCGGGCGCGGCGGGCAGGCGGTCGAGCAGCTCGCCCAGCACCTTGCCGCCGGTGTCCACCATCAGGCGGGCGCCGCTGGCGCGCAGCGCCTCGGCCAGGCGCAGCAGGCTCTCGACGCCCACGCCGGGCGGCAGGCTGCCGGCCAGGGTGCACCAGGTGCCCTCGCCCACCAGCGGCGCCAGGCGCGCCAGCAGCGCGGCTTCGGCCTGCGCGGTAGCTTGGGCGTCGAAGGCGATGCCGGCCAGGTTGATGTCGGTGCTGTCGCCGCGCGCGGCGTCGGCCAGCTTGATGTTGGTGCGGGTGCGGCCCGGCACGCGCACCATGGCGTCGGCGATGCCGCGCTCGGCGAAGGCGTGCTCGAAGAGATGCGGGTTCTGGTCGCCCAGCCAGCCCGAGGCGGCAGTGCGCAGGCCCAGCGCTGCGGCGACGGCCGCCACGCCGATCCCCTTGCCGCCGGCCTCGAACTGCTCGGCACGGGCCCGGTGCACGGCGCCGGGCTCCAGCCGGTCGAGCGAGACGGTGTGGTCGATCGCCGGGTTGGGCGTGACCGTGATCAGCTGCATCGCGGTGGACGTCATGCCGCCACCTCGTCGCCAGCCGGCGCGGTGTCGCGCAGTTGCGCGGCCAGGGCGCGCACGGCGCCGCCGTCGTCCATGTCCAGCGCCGACTTCGCCAGCGCCTGCAGCTCAACCAGGCTGTGGCGGCGCAGCAGCGCCTTGACGCCAGCGATGTCGCCCACGCTCATGCTCAATTCCTGCACGCCCAGGCCGGCCAGCAAGGCCGCGCCCAGCGGCTCGCCGGCCAGGCCCCCGCACACGCCCACCCAGCGGCCATGGCGGCGCGCGCCGTCCACCGTCTGCGCGACCAAGCGCAGCACGGCCGGATGCAGGCTGTCGGCCATGGTGGCCAGTTGCGGATGCTGGCGGTCCACCGCCAGCGCGTACTGCGTCAGGTCGTTGGTGCCGATGGAGAAGAAGTCCACATGCGGCGAAAGACGGTCGGCCATCATGGCAGCGGAAGGCACCTCGATCATGATGCCCACCGGAATGCGCCGGCCGCCCTGCTCGGGCGACAGGCCCAGCGACTGCTGCACCTCGCTCAGGCGCTCGCGCAGGCGACGCACTTCGTCGAGGGTGCTGATCATGGGGAACATCAGCGACAGCGGCCCTTCCTGCGCGGCGCGCACCAGAGCGCGCAGCTGCGGCAGCATCAGGTCGTCGCGGGCCAGGCACAGGCGGGCGCCGCGCAGGCCGAGGAAGGGGTTCTCCTCCACCGGCAGGTCCAGGTGCGGCACCTGCTTGTCGCCGCCGATGTCCAGCGTACGGACGATCAGCGGACGGCCGCCCAGGGCGCGCACCATGTCGCGGTAGACCGCGTACTGCTCCTCTTCATCGGGCACATGGTCGCGCTCCAGGAAGAGGAATTCGGTGCGCATCAGGCCCACGCTCTCGGCGCCATGGTCCAGCGCCTTGGCCACCTGCTCGGGCTTGTTGATGTTGGCGGCGATCTCCAGGCCGTGGCCGTCCAGCGTGGTCACCGGCTGCAGACGGCTGCGGGCCTCTTCCGCCTGGCGACGGGCCAGGCGGTCGATCATGGCCTGGGCCTGGGCCAGCGCTTCGTCGCTGGGGCCGATGTGCAGCTGGCCACGGTAGCCGTCGAGGATGGCGCGCTCGCCGCTGCGGGCCGCGAGCACGCCGGGACCGGCGGCCACCACGGCCGGCAGGCCCAGGGCGCGCGCCAGGATGGCGGTGTGGGCGGTCGGGCCGCCGCGGGCGGTGCAGAAGCCCTTGACGCGTTGCACGTCGATCTGCGCCGTGACCGAGGGCGACAGGTCGTCGGCCAGCAGCAGGCTGTCGGCGGGCCAGCGCGACGGGTCCTGCGCGGCGGCGCCGGCCTCGCCCACCAGGGCGCGCAGCACGCGGTCGCCCACGTCCTGCAGGTCGGCGGCGCGGGCAGCCAGCACCGGGTCGGCGACGGCGCGCTGGGCCGCCACATGGCCGGCCAGCGCATGGCGCCAGGACCAGGCGGCACCGTGGCCCTGCACGACCAGCCGGGTGGCGTCGCGCAGCAGTTCCGGGTGGGCCAGGATCTGGCGGTGCGCCTCGAAGATGCCGGCCTGCTCGGCGGCGTTCTTGCGGCGCGCGCCTTCGGCCAGCGCAACCAGCTCGGCCTCGGCAGCGGCCAGGGCCTCGTCGAGCGCCGCGGCGGCGGCGGCCACGCCCTGGCCGGGCTGGTCGGCCACCTCCAGCGCGGGCGCGTCGGCCATCACCAGCGTGCCGATCACCAGGCCTGGGCTGGCGGCGATGCCGCCGATGTGCTGGCGTGCCTCGGGTTGCCAGCCGGCCAGTTCGCGGCCCAGGCCGTGGGCCTGCTTCTCGCGGGCGGCGGCCTGCTCGGCCTGGCGTTTTTCGTCCTGCGCCAGGCGCACGATCACGTCCTTGAGGGCGGCCAGCGCCTGCGCGGCGTCCGGGCCGGCGGCCGAGATGCGCAGGCGCGCGCCGCGGCCAGCGCCCAGGCCCAGCAGCGCGGGCATGCTGCGGGCGTCGGCCACGGTGTCGCCATGGCGCACGCGCAGCTCGGCCAGAAAGCGCGAGGCCACCTGCGCCCACTGCGTGGCAGGGCGGGCATGCAGGCCGTTCGGGTAGTCGAGCACCACGTCCTGCGCCATCGGCAGGTCTTCGGGCACGGCGGTGGCGACGGGGGCGGCGCCGTCGCGGGTGAGCGCGGCCACGATCTCTTCCGCATTGCCGGTGGCGGCCAGGGCTTCGAGGCGCTGGCCATCGGCCATCAGCCGGGTCAGGCGGCGCAGCACGGCGATGTGCTGGTCGGAAGCTGCGGCCACCGCCACCACGAGCTGCACGCGGTGGTCGGGCGCATCCCAGGCGACGCCGCCCGGCACCTGCACGACAGCCAGGCCGGTGCGGCGCACCAGGCCCTTGTCTTCCACCATGCCGTGCGGCACGGCCAGGCCGCGGCCCATGTAGGTGGTGGCGACCTGCTCGCGACGCAGCAGGCTGTCGGCATAGGCGGGGTCGCAGAAGCCGGCCTGAACCAGCAGGGCGCCGGCGGCGCGGATGGCGGCCTCACGGTCGGCGACCGTGGCGGCGAGTTGGACTTGCACGGGAAGATCCATACCGTCTCCTGAAAGTTTTGGAATCGATACCAATGATGGAATTATCGAAACGGGCGCCCGGCTGTCCACCAAAACCCGCTGATATGTCTCAAAAATCAGGGTAAACACCGAGATTCAGGCGATAGAACCTTCATCGCCTCGCCGTCCTCGGAATGCAGAATCCTGGTATCGATTTCAGCCTTCACCCATGACGCAGCCCCTGCCGCATCGCCAGAGCGCCAGCATCAAGGACGTCGCCGAACGCGCCGGCGCCTCCACCACCACCGTCTCGCGGGTGCTGAGCCACCCCGAGGCGGTGCGACCCGACCTGCGCCAGCGCGTGCAGCAGGCCATCGACGAGCTGGGCTACCGGCCCAACCTGGCCGCGCGGCGGCTGCGGCAGCAGCGGGCCTCGCTCATCGGGCTGATCGTCTCGGACATCCGCAACCCCTTCTTCACCGAGATCAGCCGGGCGGTGGAAGACATCGCCTACCGCCACGGCCTGCGCCTGATCCTGTGCAACAGCGACGAAGACCCGGCCAAGGAACAGTCCTACCTGGAGCTGATGGCAGACGAGCAGGCCAGCGGCGTGATCCTCTCGCCCACGCTGGAGCTGACGCGGCGATTCCGCGCGGGGCAGCACCCCTTTCCCGTGGTGATGGTCGACCGGGCGCCCGAAGGCAGCACGCCCAGCGACCTGGTGCTGCTGGACAACGCCCCTGCCGCCCGTCGCCTGACCGAGCACCTGATCGCGCAGGGCTGCCGCCGCATCGCGCTGCTGGCAGGCTCGCGCAGCAGCACCGGCCGCGAGCGCCAGGCCGGCTACGAGGCCGCCATGCGCGAGGCCGGCCTGCAGCCGCAGGTGGTGGCCCTGCGCCCCCTGGCGGCCGAAGGCCAGGCGGCCGCCGCCACGCTGCTGGCCCAGGCCGAGCGCCCGGACGCATTGCTGGCCACCAACGGCCTTCTTCTATTAGGGGCCTGGAAGGCGGTGCGCGAGGCCAGCCTGGCCATGCCCGAGGACGTGGCCATCGCCGGCTTCGACAACAACGACTGGACCACCCTGCCCGAGCCGGCCGTCACCGTGATGGCCCAGCCCACCGCCGACATCGGCCGGACCGCGGCCGAACTGCTGCTGCAGCGCATGGCCGAACCCGGCCGGCCGCCGCGGCGCATCGTGCTCGAAGGCGAGCTGCTGGTGCGCGGATCGAGCGTGCTCAGGCCGTCGGCGACGGTGGCGCCGCCTCGGCCAGCGCATCCAGCGGCCAGCGCGGCTTGACGTCGAAGGCGTAGCGCGCCTCCGGCTGCGACAGGCCGGACTGGATGCGCATGGCCGCGGCCAGCGCGATCATGGCGCCGTTGTCGGTGCACAGCGCCAGCTCCGGGTAGTGCACGCGCACCTTGCGCCTGGCACAGGCGGCATTCAGCTGCTCGCGCAGCAGCCGGTTGGCACCGACGCCACCGGCCACCACCAGGCGCTTGAGGCCAGTACGCTCCAGCGCCGCGAGCGACTTGCGCACGAGCACCTCGACGATGGCCGCCTGGGTCGAGGCGGCCAGGTCGGCCTTGCGGGCTTCCAGTTCGGCACCCAGCTTCTTGGTCTGCGTGAGCACCGCCGTCTTGAGGCCGGCGAAGGAAAAATCCAGGTCGCCGCTGTGCAGCAGCGGCCGTGGCAGCTTGAAGGCCTGCGCATCGCCGCCCTCCGCCAGTTTCGACAGCCAGGGCCCGCCCGGATAAGGCAGGCCCATCAGCTTGGCGCTTTTGTCGAAGGCCTCGCCGGCAGCGTCGTCGATGGTTTCGCCCAGCAGCTCGTAGCGCCCGACGCCTTCCACCCGCATCAGCTGCGTGTGGCCGCCGGACACCAGCAGCGCGACGAAGGGAAACTGCGGCGGATCGACGCTGAGGAAGGGCGAGAGCAGATGCCCTTCCAGGTGATGCACGCCCAGCACCGGCCGGCCCAGCGCCGCGCCCAGCGCACAGGCCACGCCCGCGCCCACCAACAGCGCGCCGGCCAGGCCGGGGCCGCGGGTGAAGGCGACGACGTCGATGTCGGCGCGCGTCCAGCCGGCTTCGGCCAGCACGGCCTCGGTCAGGGGCAGCACGCGGCGGATGTGGTCGCGGCTGGCCAGCTCGGGCACCACGCCGCCATAGGCCTGGTGCATGGCGATCTGGCTGTGCAGGGCGTGGGCGGCCAGGCGCGGCACGCCGCCGTCGGACAGGGTCTCGACGAGGGCCACGCCCGTTTCGTCGCAGGAGGATTCGATGCCCAGGATGCGCATCGCGGCAGTGTAGGCGGCGCTCCCGCGCGGGGCCGGGCGGCAACCCCATGCCCCTGCGCCGGCCCGGCGTGCAAGGCCGGCGAGCCAGCGGGGTTGCAGGCCGAGGGGCATGGAATTTGCGGCATGCTCTCGCCCCCGCGTTTTCCTGCTTCATTGCCGCCTCACCCATGACGACCAGCCTTGGCTTCCTGATCGCCGCCCGCCGTTGCGAGATCGACGAGCTCGACCAGCTCGCCCGTACCAGCGAGCTGGTGGGCACGCTGGGCCGGCTGGTGCATGCGCTGCAGCGCGAGCGCGGCATCACCAACGTCTTCCTGGGCTCGGGCGGCCAGCGCTTCGCCGCCGAGCGGGCCGCACAGATGGCCGATTGCCGCGCGAAGGAACAGCAGGTCCGCGCCGCCCTCGATCCGCTGGTGGACGACCCGCGGCGGCTGGCGGGCGGCTCGCGCCTCTTTCCCCGGGTTGCCTATGTGCTGCAGGGGCTGGACGCCCTGCCTGCCCTGCGCGCGCGCATCGAGGCGCTGTCGATCGGGCCGGACGTCTCCACCGCCGCCTTCGTGAAGCTGATCGCCGGCCTGCTGGCGGTGGTGTTCGAGGCGGCCGATGGCGCCACCGACCCGGACATCTCTCGCTGGCTGGTCGCCATGTTCAATTTCATGCAGGGCAAGGAATTCGCCGGCCAGGAGCGCGCCTTTGGCGCCGCCGCCTTCCTGCGCGGCGGCAACGACGATGCCCAGCGCCAGCAGTGGCTGCACCTGATCGAATCGCAGGAGCGCTGCTTCGGCCTGTTCTGCGAGTTCAGCGACGAGACGCTGCGCGCCCAGTGGCAGGCCAGCCAGGCACCCACCCAGTTGGCCGAACTGGAACGCCTGCGCCGCATCGGCTGCACCTCGCCCGCCGGCACGGTGCTGGACGCCAACCTCAGCCCGCTGTGGTTCGAGGGCTGCACCCGCCGCATCGACGCCATGCAGGCCATCGAGGACGGCCTGGCGCGCGAGCTGCGCGCCCTGTGCGGCCGGAAGATCGAGCAGGCCAGCGCCGAGCTGCAACGCTACGAGGCGCTGCAGGCCAAGGCCGTGACGCCCGGCGATTTCTTCGCCGACGCCACGGCCGAGACCGCCGAAGCGCCCGCCACCGGCTACGGTCGCAACCTCGAGCGTTCGGTGCTGCAGATGGTGCAGGAGCAGTCGCGCCGCCTGCAGGCCATGAACGACGAACTGCAGACCGTGCGCGCCTCGCTCAACGAGCGCAAGGTGGTCGAGCGCGCCAAGGGCCTGCTGATGGCCCACCGCCAGCTCAGCGAGGAAGAGGCGCACAAGATGCTGCGCCAGACCGCCATGAACCAGAACCGCCGCCTGGTGGATGTGGCGGAGTCGGTGCTGGCCATGGCCGACTTCCTGCCGCTGGGCGGCAGCGCCCCGCGCTGAGCCGGGCCCCTGCGCAGCCGCGCCCCAGGTTGACACAGAACCGGCGCTGACGCCCGCACCACAGCTGCTTTTGGTGCACAGCAGCAATCCGCGGCGCACGTCCGTGGCGCATGACGGTCGCCCGGGGACGCCTGCAGCAGTGGGCTCGGCAAGCCCTGTCCGGCCCTTCTCCCTCTGACGAAGCCACCTTGGACCGCCCATCAGCCCATCCTGGCACACCGCTTGCGTAGTCCTGACCACAGACCGGAAACGGTCGTCCGGCAGGCGGCGCCCAAAGGCGGGCAAGGCAGGCCGGACACAGGACAAAGGCGTCCTCTCCCGCTGGCTCCATGGCATGCACCGCATGCGATGGAGCCGGCGCGGCGAGGACGCCTTTTTGTTTTTCCCCTTCGCTGCCCTTCTTGCCCCGGAGTCCGCCCATGACCGACGCCAACCGCCCCGCCCCGCTGAGCCGCCGCCGCGTGCTGCAGGCCGCCGCTGCCAGCGCCCTGACCATCGATCCTGCCCTGCGCGCCTGCGTCTGGGCCCAGGGCTCTGACAAACCCGAGAAGGAGGAGGTGAAGATCGGCTTCATCCCGCTGACCGATTGCGCGAGCGTCGTCATGGCCTCGGTGCTGGGCATCGACAAGAAGTACGGCGTGAAGATCGTCCCCAGCAAGGAAGCCAGTTGGGCCGGCGTGCGCGACAAGCTGGTCAATGGCGATCTGGACTTCGCCCACGTGCTCTACGGCCTGATCTACGGCGTGCACCTCGGCATCGGCGGCCCCAAGAAGGACATGGCCGTGCTCATGACCCTCAACAACAACGGCCAGGCCATCACGCTGTCGAAAAAGCTGGCCGACAAGGGCGCGGTGGACGGCGCTTCGCTCGCCAAGCTGATGGCCACCGACAAGCGCGAATACACCTTCGCCCAGACCTTCCCCACCGGCACCCATGCCATGTGGCTGTACTACTGGCTGGCGGCCAACGGCATCAACCCGATGAAGGACGCCAAGTCCATCGTGGTGCCGCCGCCGCAGATGGTGGCCAACATGCGCGTGGGCAACATGGACGGCTTCTGTGTGGGCGAGCCCTGGGGCCACCGGGCCATCATGGACGGCATCGGCATCACCGCCGTGACCACGCAGGACATCTGGAAGGACCACCCCGAGAAGGTGCTGGGCACCTCGGCCGACTTCGTCAAGAAGTACCCCAACACGGCCCGCGCCGTGACGGCCGCCATCCTGGAGGCCGGCAAGTGGATCGACGGCGGCCTCTCGAACAAGAACAAGATGGCCGAGACCATCGCCGAGAAGAGCTACGTCAACACCAGCGTGGACGCCATCAACCAGCGCATCCTGGGCCGCTACCAGAACGGCCTGGGCAAGACCTGGGACGACCCGAACTACATGAAGTTCTACAACGACGGCGCGGTGAACTTCCCCTACCTGTCCGACGGCATGTGGTTCCTCACCCAGCACAAGCGCTGGGGCCTGCTCAAGGAGCATCCGGACTACCTGAAGGTGGCCACCGAGATCAACCGCATCGACATCTACAAGCAGGCCGCCGCCGCCACCAAGACGCCGGTGCCCGCCAGCCCGATGCGCAGCAGCAAGCTCATCGACGGCGTGGTGTGGGACGGCAAGGAGCCGGCCAAGTACGCCGATTCGTTCAAGGTCCGCGCCTGAGGCCGCACCCTCCATCCACCAGGAGCCCATCACCATGGTTGCCGCCGTCTTCCATCTTCCGCGCGAGGCCGACATCGCGGCCCCGTCCCCGTCCGTGCATGTGCCGGCCAAGCCGCTGACCGTGGTGTCTGCGCCCGATGTGCCGGCGGCGCCCGCCCAGCCGGCCAAGGCGGCGCGTGCCTCGCGCGACTTCAGCGGCTTGTGGCTGCGCATCGTCCCGCCGCTGCTGGGCTTTGGCCTGCTGCTGCTGGTGTGGGAGCTGGTGGCCGCGCGCAGCGGCGGCAGCTTTCCGGGCCCGGCCGAGACCTGGAAGCAGGCGGTGCAGGTCTTCGCCGACCCCTTCTACAGCAACGGCCCCAACGACCAGGGCGTGGGCTGGAACGTGCTGGCTTCGCTGCAGCGCGTGGCGGTGGGCTTCGGCCTGGCGGCGCTGGTGGGCATTCCGGCGGGCTTCGCCGTCGGCCGCTCGGTGTTCCTGGCGCGCATGTTCAACCCGCTGATCAGCCTGCTGCGCCCGGTGTCGCCGCTGGCCTGGCTGCCCATCGGCCTGCTGGTCTTCAAGGGCGCCAACCCGGCCGCCATCTGGACCATCTTCATCTGCTCGATCTGGCCGATGGTCATCAACACCGCCGTGGGCGTGCAGCGCGTGCCGCAGGACTACATGAACGTGGCCCGCGTGCTGGACCTGTCGGAATGGAAGATCCTCACCCGCATCCTCTTCCCCGCCGTGCTGCCCTACATGCTCACCGGCGTGCGCCTGGCCGTGGGCACCGCCTGGCTGGTGATCGTGGCGGCCGAGATGCTGACCGGCGGCGTGGGCATCGGCTTCTGGGTCTGGGACGAGTGGAACAACCTCAACGTCAAGAACATCATCATCGCCATCTTCGTGATCGGCATCGTGGGCCTGCTGCTGGAGATGGCCCTGGTCAAGCTCGCCACCGCATTCACCTTCGAAGAGGTCAAGTCGTGAACACCGCCGTTTCCAACTCCGCTGCCGATGCCAAGTTCATCCAGATCCAGGGCGTCGAGCAGGCCTTCAAGACGCCCAAGGGCCGCTTCGTCGCGCTGCGCGACATCGACCTGACCGTCGCCAAGGGCGAGTTCGTGGCGCTGATCGGCCACTCCGGCTGCGGCAAGAGCACGCTGCTGAACCTCATCGCCGGCCTCACCCGGCCCACGCAGGGCGCGCTGCTGTGCGCCAACAAGGAGATCGCCGGCCCCGGCCCCGAGCGTGCGGTGGTTTTCCAGAACCATTCGCTGCTGCCCTGGCTGACCTGCTTCGAGAACATCCACCTGGGCGTGGAGCGTGTCTTCGGCGGCACCGAGTCCAAGGCCCAGCTGCGCCAGCGCACCACCGATGCCCTCGCGCTGGTGGGCCTGACGGCGGCCACGCACAAGCGGCCCGGCGAGATCTCCGGCGGCATGAAGCAACGCGTGGGCATCGCCCGCGCCCTGGCCATGGAACCCAAGGTGCTGCTGATGGACGAGCCCTTCGGCGCGCTCGACGCCCTGACGCGCGCCAAGCTGCAGGACGAGCTGCTGGCCATCGTGCAGAAGACGCACAGCACCGTGGTGATGGTCACGCACGACGTGGACGAAGCCGTGCTGCTGTCCGACAAGATCGTGATGATGACCAACGGCCCGGCCGCCACCATCGGCGAGGTGCTGGCGGTGGACCTGCCCCGCCCGCGCAATCGCGTGGAACTGGCCGAGGACCGCGACTACGTGCACTACCGCAAGGCGGTGATCGACTTCCTCTACACCCGGCAAGGCCACGTGGAGAAGCAGGCCGCCTGAGGGCGGCCACGCAGGAACACGGCACGCAGGAGACAAGGATGCGGCAGAAACTGGTGGTGATCGGCAACGGCATGGCCGGCATGCGCACGGTGCAGGAGCTGCTGGCCATCGCGCCGGGGCTCTACGACATCACGGTGTTCGGTGCCGAGCCGCATCCGCACTACAACCGCATCCTGCTGTCGCCGGTGCTGGCCGGCGAGCGCAGCCTGCAGGACATCGTGCTGAACGACTGGGACTGGTACCGCGAGCAGGGCATCACCCTGCATGCGGGCCGCACCGTCACGCAGGTGGACCGCGCCCGCCGCATCGTGCGCGCCGACGACGGCACCGAGGCCGCCTACGACCGGCTGCTGCTGGCCACCGGCTCGCAGCCCGTGGTGCTGCCGGTGCCGGGCGCCGGCCTGCGCGGCGTGCTCGCCCACCGCGACATCGCCGACACCGAGGCCATGATCGAGGCCGCCCGCACGCACCGCCATGCCGTGGTCGTCGGCGGCGGCGTGCTAGGCCTGGAAGCCGCCAGCGGCCTGGCCCGTCGCGGCATGGCCGTCACCGTGGTGCACCGCAACGAGTGGCTGATGGAGCGCCAGCTCGACGCCGAGGCCGCCACGCTGCTACGCCAGACGCTGGAAACACAACAAGGCCTGAACTTCCGCCTGGGCGCGCAGACCGAGGCGCTGCTGGACGACGGCCAGGGCCGCGTGCGCGCGGTGCGCCTCACGGACGGCAGCGAGCTGCCCGCGGACCTGGTGGTGATGGCCATCGGCATCCGGCCGCACATCGCGCTGGCGCAGCAGATGCGGCTGTATTGCGAGCGCGGCATCGTGGTCAGCGACACGCTGCAGACCGTGACCGACGGCCGCATCTACGCCGTGGGCGAATGCGCCCAGCACCGCGGCGTGGCCTACGGCCTGGTTGCGCCGCTGTTCGAGCAGGGCCGCGTGGCGGCCAACCACCTGGCGCAGATGGGCATCGGCCGCTACGAGGGCAGCACCGTCTCGGCCAAGCTCAAAGTGACGGGTGTCGAACTGCTGTCGGCCGGCGACTTCATGGGCGGCGAAGGCACTGAGATGCTGGTGCTGCGCGACCCCGAAGGCGGTGTCTACCGCAAGCTGGTGCTCAAGGACGAGCGGCTGGTCGGCGCCTGCCTCTACGGCGATGCCGAGGGCGGCGGCTGGTACCTGGACCTGCTGCGCGAAGGCCGCAGCGTGGCGGAGTTGCGCGAGCAGTTGATCTTCGGGGAGCCGGCGCATGGCTGAGGAAACGCGCTCCACCTGTCCGTACTGCGGCGTGGGCTGTGGTGTGCTCATCCAGACCGAAGGCGACCGCATCACCGGCGTGCGCGGCGACCCGTCCCACCCTGCCAACTTCGGCCGCCTGTGCACCAAGGGCAGCACGCTGCACCTGACGGCCTCGCCCGCCATCGCGCAGCAGACGCGGCTGCTGGCACCGGCGCTGCGACCCGCGCGCGGCAAAGCGCCCCACGCCATCGGCTGGAACGAGGCGCTGGACCTCGCCGCCGATCGCTTCGCGCGCGTGATCGCCGAGGACGGCCCGGATGCCGTCGGCTTCTACCTGTCGGGCCAGCTGCTCACCGAGGACTACTACGTCTTCAACAAGCTGGCCAAGGGCCTCATCGGCACCAACAACCTCGACACCAACTCGCGCCTGTGCATGAGCAGCGCCGTGGCCGGCTACAAGAGGACACTGGGCGCCGACGCTCCGCCTGCCTGCTACGACGACGTGAAGGACGCCGGCTGCCTGTTCATCGCCGGCAGCAACACGGCATGGGCGCATCCCATCTTCTTCCGCCGCATCGAAGAAGCGAAGCGCGCCAACCCGGCCATGAAGATCGTGGTGGTCGACCCGCGCCGCACCGACACCTGCGAGATCGCCGACCTGCACCTGGCGCTGCAACCGGGCAGCGACGTCATGCTCTTCCACGGCCTGCTGCATGTGATGCTGCGCGAAGGCTGGACCGACGCCGCCTTCATCGACGCCCACACCCATGGCTTAGAGGCGCTGCGCGCAACGGTGCAGGACTGCACCCCCGAGCGCGTGAGCGAGATCTGTGGCCTGCCCATTGCCGACATCGTGGAAGCCGCGCGCCTGTTCGCCACCGGCGGCACCGGCGATGCGGCGCGCCGTGCGCCCACGCTCAGCCTGTATTGCATGGGACTGAACCAGTCCTCGCACGGCACGGACAAGAACGCGGCGCTCATCAATCTGCACCTTGCCACGGGCCAGATCGGCCAACCGGGTGCCGGCCCCTTCTCGCTGACCGGCCAGCCCAATGCCATGGGCGGCCGCGAGGTGGGCGGCCTGTCGAACCTGCTGCCCGCGCACCGCGACATGGCCAACGCCGATCACCGGGCCGAGGTGGCCGCCTTCTGGGGCGTTCCGACCATCCCGGCCACGCCGGGCCTGAGCGCCATCGAGATGTTCCGTGCCGCCGCCGAAGGCCGGGTGCGCGCGCTGTGGATCGCCTGCACCAACCCCGCCCAGTCCATGCCCGACCAGGCGCTGGTGCGTCGGGCGCTGGAGCGCTGCGAATTCGTCGTGCTGCAGGAAGCCTTCGCCACCACCGCCACGGTTGCCTTCGCCGACCTGCTGCTGCCCGCCACCACCTGGGGCGAGAAGGACGGCACGGTCACCAACAGCGAGCGGCGCATCTCGCGCGTGCGGCCCGCCGTCGCGGCGCCCGGCGAGGCGCGCCACGACTGGGCCATCGCGGCCGACTTCGGCCGGCGGCTGCAGTCGCGGCTGGCCCTGCAGGCACTGGCACCCGCCACGCACGCCCTCACCGCCTACGACACGCCCGAGCAGGTCTGGAACGAGCACCGCGCCACCACCCGTGGCCGCGACCTGGACATCACCGGCCTTTCCTACGCCCTGCTGGACGAACTCGGCCCGCAGCAGTGGCCCATGCCGGAAGGGCAAGCGGCCGGCACGGCGCGCCTGTACCAGGACGGCGTCTTCGCCACGCCCGACGGCCGCGCCCGCTTCAGCCCCGAGCCCTGGCGCCCGCTGGCCGAGGCACGCGACGCCGACTGGCCCTATGCACTCAACACCGGCCGCCTGCGCGACCAGTGGCACGGCATGAGCCGCACCGGCACGCTCGGCCGGCTGTTCGGCCATGTGGCCGAGCCGGCGCTGCAGATGGCCCCGCAGGACATGGCCCGCGAAGGCCTGGCGGCCGGCGACCTGGTCGAGGTCAGCTCCCGCCGCGGCAGCGCGGTGCTGCCGGTGCAGCCCGATGCCACGCTGGCGCCGGCGCAGACCTTCCTCGCGATGCACTGGGGCGAGGAGTTCCTCGGCGGCCGGGACCCGCAGGGCCGGGAGATGACCGGCGTCAACGGCCTGACGACGCCCACCTTCTGCCCCACCTCCAAGCAGCCCGAACTCAAGCACGCGGCCGTGCGCATCCGCCGCCTGGCCCTGCCCTGGACGCTGCTGGGCATCGCCTGGCTGCCGGCCGACCGGGCCCTGGCCGTGCGGCAGGCGCTGCGCGAAGCGGCCCGCGACCTGCGCTTCGTCAGCTGCGTGCCCTTCGGCGACGAAGGTGCCGGTGGCGGCGAAGGCGGAGTGCTGCTGCGCGCCGCAGCCGACAGGCCACCGCCCGCCGCGCTGGTCGACCGCATCGAGGCCCTGCTCGGCCTGGGCGACGGTCAGGCCCTGCGCTACGCCGACCCGGCCCGCGGCCACCGCCGCGCCGTGCGGCTGCAGCGCGACGGTGAAATCGCCCATGTGCGCGCCGTGCTGCTGGCTGGCGACACCCGCGCCGAGGGCTGGCTCAAGACGCTGATCCAGGACCGGCTGCCGGCTCAGGCCTTCGGCCGTCGCCTGCTGTCGTACCAGGCGACGGCGCCGGTGGCGGTGGTGTCGCGCGGCAAGACCGTGTGCAACTGCTTCGGCGTGGCCGAGCAGACCATCGGCGAGCACCTGGCGGCCTGCGACGGCAGCGAGGGCGAGCGCCTGGCCAGCCTGCAACAGGCGCTGCGCTGCGGCACCCACTGCGGCTCCTGCGTGCCCGAACTGCGCCGCATGGTGCGCGAGACGCCGGTGCGCCTGCATCGCCAGGCGGCATAAGCGCCCTCGCATTCCGGCATAAGCGCTGCGGGACAATCCGGACACCCATGGGAAGCATTGCGCACTACATCAAGGACATCGGCCGCGGCGCCCGCGGTGCGAAGCCCCTCGCCCGCGAACAGGCGGCGGACCTCTTCGGCCAAGTGCTGGACGGCAGCGTCACCGACCTGGAGATCGGTGCGTTCTGCCTGGCCATGCGCGTCAAGGGCGAGACCACGCAGGAGATGGCCGGCTTTCTCGACGCCACCCATGCGCGGCTGGCCTGCCTGCAGAGCCTGGCCGGCCCGGTGGTCGTGCTACCCAGCTACAACGGCGCGCGCCGGCTGCCCGTGCTCACGCCCCTGCTGGCGCTGCTGCTGGCCCGCGAAGGCCTGCCGGTGCTGGTGCACGGCAGCCGCACCGAAAGCAGCCGGGTCACGGCCGCCGAGGTGCTGGCCGAACTGGGCCATGCCGAAGCGACGACGCTGACGCCGCTGGACACCGGCCAGATCGCCGTGGTCGACACCGGCCTGCTGCACGGCGGCCTCAAGCGCCTGCTGGAAGTGCGCCGCGTGGTCGGCCTGCGCAACGCGGGCCACAGCGTGGTCAAGCTGATGCAGCCGGTGGCCGGCCCGGCGGTGGTGGTGGGCAGCTACACCCATCCCGCCTTCGGCACGGTGATGACCGAGCTGTTCGAGTTGCTGGGCATGACAGCCATGCTCTCGCGCGGCCTCGAAGGCGAGGTGGTGGTGGATCCGCGCCGCACCCTGCACGTCGAAGGTTTCGTGCGCGGCCAGCGCCAGGCGCTGCAGACGCAGCAGCCCGGCACACTGGCCGAGATCCCCGGCCTGCCGGCCGAACTCGACGCCGTCGCCACCGCCGCCTACACCCGCCGCGTGCTGGCGGGCGAATTGCCCCTTCCCGATGCGATCGCCGCCCAGGTCGCGCACATCCGCCAGCTGGCCGCCCACGCATGAACACGCCCACGAACGCCTCCCGCCCCCTTGGCCGCTGCACCCTCGTCGGTGCTGGCCCGGGCGATCCGGAACTGCTCACCCTCAAGGCCGTGAAGGCCATCCAGGCCGCGACCGTGCTGCTGGTGGACGACCTGGTCAACGACGAGATCCTGCAGTGGGCCCGGCCCGACGCGCGCATCGTGCACGTCGGCAAGCGCGGCGGCTGCAAGAGCACGCCGCAGGCCTTCATCGAGAAGCTGATGATCACCGCCGTGCAGGAAGGCGAGACCGTGGTGCGCCTCAAGGGCGGCGATCCCTTCGTCTTCGGCCGCGGCGGGGAGGAGGTCGAGCACCTGCGCGAGGCCGGCATCGCCTGCGAGGTGGTCAACGGCATCACCGCCGGCCTGGCCGCGGTGACGGCGCTGGGCGTGCCCCTGACCCACCGCGACCATGCGGCGGGCGTGGTGTTCGTCACCGGCCATGCCAAGACCGGCGCGGTCGACGCCGCGCGCCACGACAGCACCGACTGGGCCGCCCTGGCCGCCACGGCCCGGGATGCACGCCTGACGCTGGTCATCTACATGGGCGTGGCCGGCGCGGCCCACATCCAGCAGCAGTTACTGGCCGGCGGCCTGCCGGCCGCCACGCCGGTGGCGGTGGTTCAACACGCCAGCCTGCCCCAGCAGCGTCAGATGGGCAGCACGCTGGGCACGCTGGCCGCCGACCTGGCGCACAGTGGCCTGGGCAGCCCGTCGATCATCGTGGTGGGGGATGTGCTGCGCGGCATGGTGGCGGTCGGCGACACGGCCTCGTCACGCTTCGGGACCTGAACCGAAGCGTTCCGCGCCGCTCCGGCAGAGGTCAGCCTCGGCCGGCATCGATGAGGACCTGCGCGGCCGACTTCGCGCCGGGCGACGCCGACCTCAGCAACTTGCAGCCCCGCCGGGCAACGGATACTGCGCGCCCCATGTCCTCCAACTTCGACGCCATCGTCATCGGCGCCGGTGCCGCCGGCCTCTTCTGCGCGGCGCAGGCCGGCCAGCGCGGCCTGCGCGTGCTGCTCATCGACCATGCCGAGCGCGTGGCCGAGAAGATCCGCGTCTCCGGCGGTGGCCGCTGCAACTTCACCAACCGCGAACTCGACCCGCGCGCGCCGCAGCGCCATTACCTGGGCGAGAACCCGCATTTCTGCCGCTCGGCCCTGGCCCGCTACACGCCCGCCGACTTCATCGCGCTGGTGGACCGCCACGGCATCGCCTGGCACGAGAAGCACAAGGGCCAGCTCTTCTGCGACGGGCCCTCGCAGCAGATCATCGATCTGCTGCTGGCCGAATGCGCCGACGGCCGGGTCGAACGCTGGCAGCCCTGCGCCGTGCAGTCGGTCGCCTTCGACGCCGGGGCTGGCCGCTACTGGCTGCAGACCGCACGGGGGCCGGTGGAGGCGCCACAACTGGTCATCGCCACGGGCGGCTTGGCCATCCCGCAGATCGGCGCCACCGAATTCGGCTGGCGCATCGCGGCGCAGTTCGGCCTGCGGACCATCGCCCCGCGGCCCGCGCTGGTGCCGCTGACCTTCGGCGGCCAGGCCTGGGCGCCCTATGCGCAACTCGCCGGCCTGGCGCTGCCGGTCGCCATCAGCACCGGCAGCGGCAAGGCGCGGATGCGCTTCGACGAGGACCTGCTGTTCACCCACCGCGGGCTTTCGGGGCCGGCCATCCTGCAGATCTCCAGCTACTGGCAGCCCGGCACGCCGCTGACGCTGGACTTCGCACCGGGCACCGACGTGCAGGCCCGCCTGACCGAGGCGAAGCGCGATTCGCGCAAGCGGGTGGCGAACGAACTGGCGACGCTGGTGCCCTCGCGACTGGCCGATGCCTGGACCGGCGAGGACCCGGGCCTGCAGCGGCCCATCAACGAGGCGGCCGACAAGTCACTGGCCCGCTTGGCCGAGCGCATCAGCCGCTGGTCGCTGGTGCCCGACGGCACCGAGGGCTACAAGAAGGCCGAGGTCACGGCCGGCGGCGTGGACACGCGCGAGCTGTCCTCGCAGACCCTGGAAGCCGCGCGCCAGGCCGGCCTCTTCTTCATCGGCGAGACGGTGGACGTGACCGGCTGGCTGGGCGGCTACAACTTCCAGTGGGCCTGGGCCAGCGCCCACGCCTGCGCGCAGGCGCTGCAGGCCGGCTGAGCGCGCCGGGCCACCGCTGGCGCAGCACGACGACGCGGGGTGCCGGGGATACGGCGCCTCAGCCCCATCGTCTCCGGCATCGCGCCAGGCACGCGCCGCCAAGCACCCGAGGCAGCTTGAGCGGCGCTCCCAAATCTGCTACATTAGCCGGCTAACTTTGGCCTACCCCTCAGCGGGCCGCAAATCTTTCGAGTTGAGGACCACCGGCCGGGGGCCTCGATCTTCCCTGGTCACATTCAACATCTCTTTGAATCAATGACCACCATCCGCGTTAAAGAAAACGAGCCCTTCGACGTCGCGCTGCGCCGCTTCAAGCGCACCATCGAAAAGCTCGGCCTGCTGACCGACCTGCGCGCCCGCGAGTTCTACGAAAAGCCGACCGCCGAGCGCAAGCGCAAGAAGGCCGCGGCCGTCAAGCGCCACTACAAGCGCGTGCGCAGCATGCAGCTGCCCAAGAAGCTGTACTGATCGCCAAGAAGCTGTACTGATCGATCTGCAGGCAACACCGGCACGTCCTCGACGCCGCCGGTCGCGCACCAAGCAAGCCGCGCCGGGGAAACCTGCCGCGGCTTTCGTCTTTTTCCCACTCCCTCTTCTTCACCCAGCAAGGACGCACCATGAGCCTCAAGGCCCGCATCACCGAAGACATGAAGACCGCCATGCGCGCCAAGGAAGCCGAGCGCCTGGGCACCATCCGCCTGCTGCTGGCCGCGATGAAGCAGAAGGAAGTGGACGAGCGCATCGAGCTGGACGATGCCGCCGTGGTCGGCGTCATCGACAAGATGATCAAGCAGCGCAAGGACTCCATCACCGCCTTCACCCAGGCCGGCCGCACCGAACTGGCCGACAAGGAAGCCGCCGAGGTCGCCGTGCTCGAGGCCTACCTGCCCCAGCGCCTGGGCGCCGACGAAATCGCCGCCGAGGTCAAGGCCATCGTGGCCGAGCTGGGCGCCAGCGGGCCCGGCGACATGGGCAAGGTGATGGGCGCCGCCAAGCAGCGCCTGGCGGGCAAGGCCGAGATGGGCCAGGTCAGTGCCGCGGTCAAGGCCGCACTCGCCGGCTGATTGCATGGACACGCCGGCCGTCGCCCCCATCGGCAAGGCCTGCGCCTGCGTGGTGGACGCGCGCGGCCGGCTGCTGGTCTTCCACCATCCGGGGGACCGCGGCATGCAACTGGTCAAGGGCACCATCGAGCCCGGCGAGTCACCCGAAGAAGCCGTCCGCCGCGAACTGCTGGAGGAATCCGGCCTGCGCTTCGACGGCCCGCTCCAGCCTCTGGGCACGCTGCTGCGCCATTGCGCCGCAGGCCACGAGGGCAACGACCACACGCACGAGCAGCTGTGGCATCTGTTCCTGCTGCGCATCGACGCGCCGCTGCCCGAGCGCTTCGAACACACCGCCCACGGAAGCCCGGAAGAGGACGGTCTGGTGTTCGACTTCCGCTGGCTCACGCCGCAGGAGCCGCTGGACGGCTTTACCCTGCCCTACCGGCAGGCCATCGAGCGGGTCTGGCAGGCGCTGCGGGCCTGAACGCGCGCCGCCGTTCGGGGCCTGCGCCCAGTCCGCATCCGCTCAGACGGCCCCGCGCAGCACCATCCATCCGCCCAGCAGCGCGAGCCCGGCGAAGAAGCAGCGCCGGAACACCGGCAACGGCAGGCGCGCCTGCAGACGCCGCCCCAGCGCCATGCCGAGCCAGGCCGGCACCAGCAAGGCCAGCGAAGGCCACCACGACGCGGCCGGCACGCCGTCCGCATTGCCCGCCAGCCCGATGCCCAGCGCCAGTGTGCAGGTGCTGAAAGACAGGCCCATCGCCCGCATCAACGCGGCCCGCGGCAGCCCCAGGCCCTGCAGATAGGGCACCACGGGCAACACGAACACGCCGGTGAGCGCTGTCAGAACGCCGGTGAACAAGCCGGCCGCCGGCCCCATCCAGCGCGCCTGCGCAGGCGTCAAGCTCGCCCCACGGCCGGCGAGGCCCCAGGCGGCATAGGCCATCAGCGCCAGCCCCAGCAGCAGCACGCCGCTGCGACCCGAAGGCGGGCCCCAAACCGCCAGTCCGCCCAGCGTGCCTGCAGCCATGCCGACCTGCAGACCCATCGTGCAGCGCAGCAGCGCCAAGGCCTCGCGCCAGGGTCCGGCCTGCCAGAGATTGGTCACCAGCGATGGCAGCACCAGCAGCGCCGCCGCCTGGGCCGGCGGCATCCAGAGCGCGAGCAGGGCCATCGACAGCGTGGGCAGGCCCAGGCCGAGCAGCCCCTTCACGGCCCCGGCGAGCACGAAGACGCCGGCGGTCAGCGCCCAGAATGGGCCCGAGGACAGCTCAGCCGACATGGCGCACGTGGCCGGTCGATGCAGCAGTCGGCGGGTGGCAAGGACGGGCCATGGCGTGAGGGTCGGCAAGGGCGACGCAGTGGGTGAAGGCCCGAAGTCTGGCCGCCCCGGCCGCTCCCCGCCAATGCGGAAGAAACGCAGCCCCCTATGGCCATGCCTGAGGGCGGCCGCCGGCCACCCCCGCGGCCGCCCTCGCGTGCTAACTTGTGCCCCATGCGATTCGACCTGACCGACCTGCGCCTCTTCGTCCACGTGGTCGAGGCCGGCAGCCTCACCCGCGGCGCCGACCGAGCCCCCATGACGCTGGCCTCCGCCAGCCAGCGGGTGCGCGGCACGGAGCAGGCGCTGGGCGGCCCGCTGCTGCATCGCCATGCGGCGGGCGTGACACCCACCGAGGCGGGCCGCACGTTGCTGCACCATGCCCGCACAGTGCTGGCGCAGATGCAGTGCCTGTATGGCGAGATGGCCGAGCACGGCCAGGGCCTGCGCAGCCGCGTGCGCCTGCTGGCCAACACCGCCGCGCTGATGGAGCACCTGCCGGGTCCCCTGGCCGACTTCCTGGCGGCGCATCCGCAGGTCTCGGTGGACCTGGACGAACGCGCCAGCGCCGACGTAGCGGATGCGGTGCGCGCCGGCCTCGCGGACATTGGCATTGCCTCGCAGCTCGCCGACTTCGGCGGCCTGGAAGACCACGCCTTCCGCCGCGACGACCTGGTGCTGGTGCTGCCGCGCGGCCATGCGCTGGCCCGTCGACGCCGCGTAACGCTCGCCGAACTGGGCGATGCGGAATGGGTGGGATTGGCCGCCGGCAATCCGCTGCAGGAACACATCAGCCGCCAGATCCGTGCAGCCGGGCTGCCGTCGCGCTACCGGGCGCGGGTGCGCAGTTTCGACGCGGTGTGCCGCATGGCAGCGCAGGGCATCGGCGCCGGGGTGGTGCCGCACACGGCGGCAGCGCGGTGCGCGCGCACCATGGCACTGGCGCGGGTGCCCTTGGCAGATGAATGGGCAGGCCGCCAACTGCGGGCCTGCGTGCGCGACGAGGCGACGCTGTCGCCTCAGACGCGCACGCTACTCGCGCACCTCACGGCCCTGCCGGAGGCGGCGCGCAGCGCCTGAACCCTCAGGCCCCGGCCACCTTCATGCGGTCGATCAGCATCGACCCGACCGTCTTGGCGCCGTAGTTGTAGGCGTCGGCCCCCACGGCCTGGATGCCCATCAGCATCGACTTGAGGTTGCCGGCGATGGTGATCTCCTGCACCGGGAACGCGATCTGCCCGTTCTCGACCCAGAAGCCGCTCGCGCCGCGCGAATAGTCGCCGGTGACGTAGTTGACGCCCTGGCCCATCAGCTCGATGACGAACAGGCCGGTGCCCAGCTTGCGCAGCATGGCGTCCAGGTCGTCGGCCGGGTCGGTCAGGCGCGAGCGCAGCGTCAGGTTGTGCGAGCCACCGGCATTGCCCGTGGTCTTCATGCCCAGCTTGCGGGCCGAATAGGTCGACAGGAAGTAGCCCTCCAGCCGTCCGGCGTCGACCACGGTGCGCGCGCGGGTGATCACACCCTCGTCATCGAAGGGCGCGCTGCCCTTGCCGCGGCGGATGTGGGGGTCTTCCGTCACGTCGATGTGCGAGGGCAGCACATCCTTGCCCAGCGAGTCGAGCAGGAAGGTGCTGCGCCGGTACAGCGATCCGCCACTGACGGCCTGCACCAGCCCACCCAGCAGGCCGGCGGCCAGGGGCGACTCGAACAGCACCGGGCACTCGGTGGTCTTGATCTTGCGCGACTTCAGCCGGCTCAGGGCCCGCTCGGCCGCATAGCGACCCACGGCCTGCGGCGAGGCCAGCTCATCCGCCGATCGCATGGAGCTGTACCAGGCGTCGCGCTGCATGTCGTCGCCGCGGCCGGCGATGGGCGCGACCGAGATCGAATGGCGCGAGCTGGCATAGCCGCCGCGGAAGCCATGCGTGTGCGCGCTGAAGAAGTGGCTTTGCTGGGCCGACACACCCGCGCCTTCGCTGTTGGTGATGCGGCGGTCGGTCGACAGGGCCGCTGCCTCGCACTCCAGGGCCAGCTTGGCAGCACCTTCGCTGTCGATGGCCCAGGGATGGAAGAGGTCCAGTTCCGGATGGTCCTTGGCGATGTCCGCCTCGTCGGGCAGGCCGCCGACCGGGTCCTCGGCCGTGAAGCGGGCGATGTCGTACGCCGCCTGCACCGTCTCGCGGATGGCCGCTTCCGAGAAGTCGGAGGTGCTGGCATTGCCGCGCCGGTTCCCCACGTAGACGGTGACGCCCAGCGACTTGTCGCGGTTGCGCTCCACGTTCTCGAGCTGACCCTTGCGCACCGAGACGCTCAGTCCGCAGCCTTCGGACGCCTCGGCGCCGGCGTCGGTGGCACCCAGCTTCTTGGCATGCGCCAGGGCGGTGTCGACCAGGTTCTCGAAGTAATCTCGGCTGTAGGCGAAGCCGCTTTCCGCGCGCGAAGTGGTGGTGCTCATGTGAGGGACAATGATAGCGACGCGCCCCCGATGGCCGGGCGGCGCACCCAATTCCCCCGCCATGCCCCGCAAACCCAAAAAAGGCTACTTCGTCCGTGGCCAGTTCGTCGCCGAAGGCAGCGAACTCGACATCGAATACAAGCGCGAGCTCAAGGGCGGCATCGAGACCAGCAAGACCGACCTCAAGCGCGAAAGCGCCGAAGTGCAGGCGCTGGGCGAGGCCCTGCTCACGCTGCGCGGCGAAGCCCGCGAGCGCCTGCGACTGCCCGATCAGCTCATCGAAGCCCTCAAGGAACTCGGCCGCATCACCAACTTCGAAGGCCGCCGGCGGCAGTCGCAGTTCGTAGGCAAGCTGATGCGCAAGCTGGACCCCGAGACGCTGGAGGCCGTGCGCACCGCCCTCGACGAGCAGGCCCGCGGCCCCGCCCATGCCACCGCCATGCTGCACGAGGCCGAGCAATGGCGCGAGCGCCTGCTGGCCGACGACGATGCCCTGGGCGCCTGGATCGAGACGCACCCGGGCACGGACGCCCAGCAGATGCGGGCCCTGGTGCGCCAAGCCCGCAAGGACCACCAGGCCGGCAAGCCCGGCGAGGCGCCCCGCCAGGGCAAGGCCTTCCGCGAGCTGTTCCAGCGCATCCGCGAGCAACTGTCGGTGCATGGGGACGACGACCATGCCGACCAGGCCGCGGCCCAGTCGCGCGAGGAAGACGCCTGATGGACGGCGCCGATTTCGCGCCGGTCAGGATCGGCATCGTCTCGGTCAGCGACCGCGCCAGCAGCGGCGTCTACGAGGACAAGGGCCTGCCCGCGCTGCAGGACTGGCTGACGCGGGCGCTCAAGAACCCCATCGCCTTCGAGCCGCGGCTGATTCCTGACGAGGCCGAGCGCATCAGCGCCGCGCTGGTCGAGCTGGTGGATGCCGGCTGCAGCCTGGTGCTGACCACTGGCGGCACCGGCCCCGCCCTGCGCGACGTCACGCCCGAGGCCACGCTGGCCGTCGCGCACAAGGAGATGCCCGGATTCGGCGAACAGATGCGGCAGATCGGCCTGCGTTTCGTGCCCACGGCGATCCTGTCGCGCCAGGTGGCGGTGATCCGCGATCGCAGCCTGATCATCAACCTGCCCGGCCAGCCCAAGTCCATCGCCGAGACGCTGGAGGGCCTCAAGGCGGCCGATGGCAGCCAGATCGTGCCCGGCATCTTCGCGGCCGTGCCCTACTGCATCGACCTGATCGGCGGGCCCTACCTCGAAACGCACGACGACGTCTGTAAGGCATTCCGGCCCAAGTCGGCGATTCGGCCGGCCCGCGACTGAGCACTTTTCTTCCCTGCCCGCCTGGCCACGCCAGGCGCCGGCACGCGCTCAGAACTCCGCGTCGAGCTCGTCGATCTCTTCGGGCTCCTGCAGGGCCGCGGCCATCCATTCGCGCATGGCCGGCAGTTCCAGCACCTGCTGGCTGTAGGACGCGCACAGGTCGTCCAGCGCCACGCCGTAGCTGCGAAAGCGCGTCACCACCGGCGCATACATCGCATCGGCCAGGCCCGGCCGATCGCCGAAGAGGAAGGGGCCGCCATAGGTCGACAGGCATTCGCGCCAGATCGCCACGATGCGGTCGATGTCGGCCTGTGCGCGCGACCACACCTTGAAGTCCTTGAAGCGGGCCTTGATGTTCATGGGCAAGGCGCCGCGCAGGGCTGAGAAGCCCGAATGCATCTCGCCGCAGATCGCCCGGCAGTGGGCGCGGGCGGCTGCATCGGTTGGCAGCAGGCCGGCCTTGGGGAAGTTCTCGTGCAGGTACTCGCCGATGGCCATGGTGTCCCACACCCGGATGCCCCGATGCTCCAACGAGGGCACGAGCATGGACGAGGACAGCAACAGCATCTCCGCCTTCATGGCCGGATCGTCGGGCGGGATGACCTTCTCGACGAAATCCAGACCCGCCAGCCTGCACATCAGCCACCCGCGGAGGGCCCACGCGCCGTAGTTCTTGCTGCTGATGGTGAGAACGGCCTTGGCCATGTCGAATGCTCCAGTCGGTGACTCCACCGGCAGCAGTGCAAAGCCTGTGCCAGAACAGTGCATGGGCCGCAGCCGGCCTGTGCACCGGCTTGGCCCGCAACTTGCCTTGACCGGGGCATGCTGTACCAGGCCTATCAAATGCAGGCCGACCTGCTGTCGCCGCTGCGGCAGCTGTCGCACTTCTTCGGACATGCCCTCTTTGCCGCCGGCAACGAGCGCACCATTCCCCGGCGCCTGTCGGCGGCGATGGACGTCTTCGACCGGCTCAAGCTCACCCACCAGCGCCCCGACTACGGCATCCGCGAGGTGACGATCAACGGCGAGGCCGTGCCCGTGGTCGAGGAAAAGGCCCTCCAGGCCCCTTTCGGCACATTGCTGCGCTTTCGCAAATTGCGGCCGGCCGATGCACCAGCGGAGCCCCCCGTGCTGCTGGCCGCACCGTTGTCGGGCCATTTCGCCACCCTGCTGCGCGAAACGGTGCGCACCCTGCTGCGCGACCACGACGTCTACATCACCGACTGGCACAACGCGCGCGATGTGTCGCTGGCCCATGGCCGCTTCGGCCTGGACGAGTACACGCTGCAGCTGATGGACTTCCTGCGCGCGGTCGGGCCTGGCGTGCACCTGGTGGCGGTGTGCCAACCTTGCGTGGCCGCCCTGGCCGCCACCGCACTGATGGCCGAGGACGACGACCCCGCCGCCCCGCGCAGCCTGACGCTGATGGCCGGGCCGGTGGATTGCCGCATCAACCCGACGCAGGTCAACCGCCTGGCCACGGAGCGGCCCATCGACTGGTTCGAGCGCAACCTGATCAGCCATGTGCCACTGCCGCATGCCGGCTTCATGCGCCGGGTGTACCCGGGCTTCGTGCAGCTGTCAGCGTTCATGAGCATGAACATGGAGCGGCACAAGGAGCAGTTCCGCCGCCTCTATGCCCATCTTGTCGAGGGCGAAATGGACAAGGCCCAGGCCATCCGCACCTTCTACGAGGAGTATTTCGCGGTCAACGACCTGCCGGCCGAGTTCTACCTGGAGACGGTCGAGCGGGTCTTCCAGACCTACGACCTGCCGCGCGGCGAGCTGACCGTGGCCGGCCGGCGGGTCGATCCGCGGGCCATCCGCCGCACCGCCCTGCTCACCGTGGAAGGCGAGCGCGACGACATCTGCGCCGTGGGCCAGACGGTGGCCGCGCAGGACCTCTGCAGCAGCATCCGGCCCTACCTGAAGGCGCACCACCTGCAGGCGGGCGTGGGCCATTACGGCGTGTTCAGCGGCAGCAAGTGGAATGCGCAGATCTATCCGCGGGTGCGCGAAACAATCCATCAAGCCGCTGAACTGGGGTGACGTCCTTCTGTCGCCTCCACACGGCCGTAAAAAAGCCGCGTGCCCCAGCAGGCGACGCGGCTTGTCTTGTCGCTGCCTCGCCTCAGAGCGAGGGCCGGTTCTGCGCGTTCTCTTCTTCCGCAGGCCAGTCGCGGATGTAGGCCTTGAGCATCTTGTTCTCGAAGTTCTGGCTGTCCACCACGGCCTTCGCCACGTCGTAGAAGCTGATCACGCCCATCAGCATCCGCTTGTCCATCACCGGCATGTAGCGGGCATGGCGCTCCAGCATCATGCGGCGGACCTCGTCGAGGTCGGTCCCGTTGGTGCAGGTCAGCGGCGCATCGTCCATGGCCGTGCGCACCCGGGTGTCGCCGATGGCGCCGCCGTTGCGCTGGATCTGCAGGATCACCTCGCGGAAGGTGAGCATGCCCACCAGGTCACCATGGGACATGACCACCAGCGAGCCGATGTCCTTGTCTGCCATGACGCCCACCGCCTCGGCCAGCGGATCGTCGGGGCCGATCGTGTAGAGCGTGTTGCCCTTCACGCGCAGGATGTCGCTGACTTTCATCGGGATGCTCCTCAAGAAACCGTCCTGAAAATATAGCCCACAATCCCTTGCAACTGGCGCCCGGCCTCGACACTTTTCTCAGGGCCAGCCCGCAGGCACTGACAAGGAGACACGCTTGATACCTCGCCTTTGCGCACGCCCCATGCTCGGAGCCCAGCCATGAGCGGCTATTCCGACCCCGGCTTCGACACCCTGGCGCTGCATGCCGGCGCGGCGCCCGACCCGGCCACCGGCGCCCGCGCGGTGCCCATCCACCTGACGACCTCCTTCGTCTTCGAGTCCAGCGACCATGCGGCGGCGCTGTTCAACCTGGAGCGCGCGGGCCACGTCTACAGCCGCATCAGCAACCCGACCAATGCGGTGCTGGAGCAACGGGTGGCGGCGCTCGAAGGCGGCATCGGCGCCATCGCGACCGCCAGCGGCCAGGCCGCACTGCACCTGGCCGTGGCCACGCTGATGGGCGCGGGCTCGCACATCGTGGCCAGCACGGCGCTCTATGGCGGCTCGCAGAACCTTCTGCACTACACGATGCGCCGCTTCGGCATCGAGACCACCTTCGTCAAGCCCGGCGACATCGACGGCTGGCGCGCCGCCATCCGCCCCGAGACGAAGCTGCTCTTCGGCGAGACCGTCGGCAATCCCGGCCTGGACGTGCTGGACATCCCCACCATCGCCCAGATCGCACGAGAGGCCAGGGTGCCGCTGCTGGTCGATTCGACGCTCACCTCGCCCTACCTCATCAAGCCCTTCGACTGGGGCGCGGACCTGGTCTACCACTCCGCCACCAAGTTCCTGTCGGGCCACGGCACGGTGATCGGCGGCGTGCTGGTCGACGGCGGCAGCTTCGACTGGGAGGCCTCCGGCCGCTTCCCGGAGCTGACGCAGGGCTACGACGGCTTCCACGGCATGGTGTTCAGCGAGGAGAGCACTGTGGGCGCCTTCCTGCTGCGCGCGCGCCGCGAAGGCCTGCGGGACTTCGGCGCGGCCATGAGCCCGCACACGGCATGGCTGATCCTGCAGGGCATCGAGACGCTGCCGCTGCGCATGGAGCGCCACGTGGCCAACACCGAGCGCGTCGTGCAGTTCCTGGCCAGCCACCCCTTCGTCTCGCGCGTGGGGCATCCGCTGCTGGAATCGCACCCCAGCCATGCACTGGCCAGCCGGCTGTTGCGCGGCGGCGCGCGCGGCGCGGGGGCGGTGTTCAGCTTCGACATCAAGGGCAGCCGGGCGCAGGGCAAGGCCTTCATCGAGGCGCTGCGGCTGTTCAGCCACCTGGCCAACGTGGGCGACTGCCGCTCGCTGGTGATCCATCCGGCCAGCACCACGCACTTCCGCATGAGCGACGAGGCGCTGGCAGGCGCCGGCATCGGCCAGGGGACGATCCGCCTGTCGATCGGTCTGGAGGATGCGGACGACCTGATCGACGACCTCAAGCGCGCCCTCAAGGCTGCCGAGAAAGCGGGAGCCTGAGATGGAATTGCAGGTCAACGGCCACCGCGCCTATGCCTATACCGGCGGCAAGCCCTTCGACGCCGCCAGGCCCACCGTCGTCTTCATCCACGGTGTGCTCAACGACCACAGCGTGTGGATCCTGCAGAGCCGCTGGTTCGCGCACCACGGCTGGAACGTGCTGGCGGTGGACCTTCCCGGCCACTGCCGGAGTGAGGGCGCGCCGCCCGCCTCGGTGGAGGCGGCGGCCGACTTCGTGCTCGCGCTGCTCGATGCCGCTGGCGTGGGGCGCGCCGCGCTGGTGGGCCACAGCTTCGGCTCGCTGATCGCCCTGGAGGCGGCGGCGCGGGCGCCGGATCGCATCACGCATCTGGCACTGGTGGGCACGGCCTATCCGATGGTGGTGTCGCCAGCGCTGCTGGAGAGTTCGCTGAACGCGCCGCAGAAGGCCATCGACATGGTCAACGTGTTCTCGCATTCCATGTTGGCGCCGCCGCCCTCCTCGCTCGGACCGGGCACCTGGCTGATGGGCGGTTCGCGGGCGCTGATGCGGCGGGTGCTGGCGAGCAACACGGCCGTCAACGTCTTCCACACCGGCTTCAAGGCCTGTAACGACTATGCGGGCGGTGAGGCGGCGATGGAGAAGGTACGCTGCCCGGTGCTCTTCCTGCTGGGCGGCGCCGACCAGATGACACCGCCGCGCGCCACCAAGGCGCTGCGCAACAAGGCGCCGGGGGCCCGCGTGGTGACGGTGAAGGCCGGCCATGCCCTGATGAGCGAGGCGCCCGACGCGGTGCTGTTCGCGCTGCGCGACTTCCTCAGTTGAGGACGATCAGGCGCTCGACCTCCACCTCGGTGGTACGCAGGCCCTTCTCGAATTCGCCGTGCAGTTCCACGCGCTGATCGGCGCTGAGCGTGCGGCCGGCCGGGAAGTGCTGTGGCTCGATTTCCACGCGGATGCGGCCGGTGTCGTCGGCGAAGGTGTAGTTCTCGCCACCATCGTGCGACACGATGCGGCCCTGCAGCCGCACCTGCTGGTCGTCACGGCCGCTGTCGAGCAACTGGCGCACGGTGCTGACGGGCACGGTGCTGGGGCCGCTGTAGCCGCCGGTCGCTGCGGCCACCGGGGTCGGCGCGGCGCTCTGTGCGGAGGCGGCACTGCCTGCGGCGCCGGCCGTACCGGCGGCCAGCAGCGAGAGGGCGAGGGTCGAGGCGAGGATGGAAGAACGCATGGTGCAAGGCTCCTGAAGAGGGTGGGACGAAGCCGGTTCGGCTGGACGAATCCGACGGGACGAAGGCTGTGCCCGGAATCCCGGGCCAGTGAAGCCATTGGGCGGCCCGAAGATGAAGGCCAACTGATGGCCTCGGTGCGTGTCAGCGTGGCGGGAAGTCCACGATGGCCGAGAGTCCCTGCCCGTCCAACCCTTCCTCGAAATGCAGCCGCGCCCCGTGCAGCGCCGCGATGCGCGCCACGATGGACAGGCCCAGCCCGTTGCCCGGCTGGCCGCTGCCCAGCACGCGGAAGAAGCGCTCGCCCAGCCGCCGGCGCTGCGCAGGCGGCACGCCGGGCCCGTCGTCGCGCACGGCCAGGCGCGTGCCGCCGCCAGGCAAGGCGGTGCTTTCCACGCGGATGCGCGTGTCGGGGCCGCCGTAGCGGCGGGCGTTGTCGATCAGGTTGCGCACCAGCGTGGCCAGCAGCGCAGGATGGCCGACGATGACCGGAACCGACAGTGCCGTCCCGACGCGCACAGTGTCGGCAGGCGCCGCGCCGGGGCCGCCACGGCCCGGCCCGGCGCCGGCCAGCGCCTCGTCCACCAGGGGCGCCAGCGACACCGGCTCGACCGCCTCCAACGTCTTCACCGGGTCCAGCCGCGCCAGCGCCAGCAGGCTTTCGACCAGCTGCGTGCTGCGGTCCACGTCGGCCCGCAACTGCTGCGCTTCCTCCGCCGGCAGGTGGCCTTGGCGGGCGAGCAGTTGCACGCGGTTGCGCAGGGCGGCCAGCGGCGTGCGCAGCTCGTGCGCGGCGTCGCTGGTGAAGCGGCGCTCGTTTTCCATCGCCATCCCCAGGCGGGCCAGCAGGCCGTCCAGCGCGCCGAGGATGGGACGCAGCTCCTGCGGCATGCCTTGCGCGTCGACGGGCGTCAGGTCCTGCGGCGACTTGGCGGCGATGCCGGCGGCGGCCGTCTCCAGCGGCCGCAGAAACCGGCGGATGGCGAACCAGCACACGGCCACCAGCAGCAGCAGCAGGCCCAACGCCGGCCAGGCCAGTCGCTCGGCGATGTCCTCCAGCAGGTCCAGTCGCTCCTCCCAGGGCTGGCCGACCTGGGCCTGCAGACCGGTGGCGGGGTCGCGCCGCACATGCACGCGCCAGTACTGGCCGTCGACCCGCACGTTGTAGTGCTCGTCGTCGCCCGTGAGCGGCGCGACGAAGGGCGTGGCCGGTGCATCCCTGCCCCGCTGCAGCACGCGGCCGTCGGGCGACACCAGTTGGTAGTAGATGCGCAGGCGCAACCCATCGCTGCGCGCGCCGGCCGCCGCCGCCGTGGCGGGCTCGCGGCCCAGGCGCAGCACGAGCTGGGCGCTTTCCTCCAGCGCCTCGTCGAAGGTCTCGCTCACGCCATGCCAGGCCACCTGGATGACGATGGCCAGACTGACCAGCCAGACCACCACGCTGGCGGCCACGACGGTGGCCAGCAGGCGGCGGCGCAGGGACCAGGGGCGGTCCGCCCTCATGCGGGCGCCAGGCCGTAGCCCTGGTTGCGCACCGTCGTGATGAAGCCGCTGCCCAGCTTGCGCCGCAGGTTGTAGATGTGGACCTCGATGGCGTTGCTTTCCACCTCTTCGCCCCAGCCGTAGAGCGCCTCCTCGATCTGCGCGCGGCTGAGGATGTGGGTGGGTCGGCGCATCAGCGCTTCGAGCACGGCGAACTCGCGCGCCGTCAGCGACACGGGGGCGCCGTCCCGCGTCGCGCGCTTGGCGACCGGGTCGAGCGTGACGCCCCCATGCTGCAGCACTGGCGTGGGCTGCCGGGCTTCGCGCCGCAGCGCCGCGCGCACACGGGCGGAAAGTTCTTCGAGGTCGAAGGGCTTGACCAGGTAGTCGTCGGCGCCCAGGTCCAGGCCTTCGACGCGGTCGGCCAGGGTGTCGCGAGCGGTGATGAGCAGGACGGGCAATGTGGCGCCACGGGCGCGCAGGGCCTGCAGCACGCCGTCGCCATCGAGCCCGGGCAGGCCCCGGTCGAGCAGCACGCACTGGTAGTCGTGCGTGGCCAGCGCCGTCACGGCCTGGTCGCCGCGCAGCAGCCAGTCCACCGCGTGGCCATCCATCTGCAGCCACGACTGCACGGTGGCGCCCAGCGAGGCATCGTCTTCGACCAGCAGGATCCGCATGGAGGCAGCCTAGGGTCCGAGGATGAAGTGAATCTGAGGCCCGTCACGCCCCGTCGACGGCGAAGGCATCGTCCTGCCGCGCCGCCAGCGCCTGCAGCAGCGCGGTGACCGCGGCATCGGCGGGCCGGGCCGCGGGCGGCGACTCCAGCATGCGCGCCAGGGTGCCGGCGTGCGGCAGCATCGGGCCCAGGAAGTGCACGCCCTGCGGCCCCGCCAGCAGCAGCGTGGGAAAGGTCTCGACGTCGAATTCGTCGGCCAGGTCGGCATGGTCCTCCACGTCGACCCAGGCGAAGCGCAGCTGCGGATGCGTGCGCTGGGCCTCGGCGAACAGGGGGCGGTAGTCACGGCAGGTGCCGCACCATTCGGCGCACAGGCACACGGCCCAGGTGGAATCGGCTGCGGGGGCGTCGGTCACGGTGCGGGCGTCAGGGTCTTGGGAAGGGGCTTTGGCCACGGAAAAGGCCGTCGCTATTATGGGCAACGCCCTCCGAGGCGACAGGAGACTGCGATGAATCCCTCCCCCGCCGCCACGCGCACGCCGGCCGGTGCCGCCGTCGATCCGCGCCAGTTCTCGAGCTTTGCCGAGTTCTACCCCTTCTACCTGAGCGAGCATGCAGACCGCACCTGACGGCGCCTGCATTTCATCGGCTCCACGCTGGCGCTGGCCAGCCTGGCGGTGCTGGTGGTCACGGCCAACCCGTGGTGGCTGCTGGGCGCGCTCTTCGCGGGCTATGGCTTCGCCTGGGTCGGCCACTTCGCCTTCGAGAAGAACAAGCCGGCCTCCTTCAAGCGGCCGCTCTACAGCTTCATGGGCGACTGGGTGATGTACCGGGACATCTGGGCGGGGCGCGTCAAGCTCTGATCGGGACAGCGCAGGGAAGCCGCCCGAACGCGGCCGCGGACACTCAGGTGCCCACACCACCCGCCAGCGGGATGCCTTCGGCAGAGCCCGGCGAGCGCTCCGACGCCAGCGCGTCGGCCAGCGTCAGGCGCGCCAGCGGGGCCCGCTCCCACATCGGCTCCAGCACCGGCTTGCGAGGCAGGAGCAGCGCCTCGACCATCGGCGCCAGCGGCGTGGCGGCCGGGTCCACCAACAGCACGTAGCGCGGATCGCCGCTCGCCGGCTCCTCGGCCAGCGGCGCCGCCCAGTCGAGCGATACCAGCGCCTCGATGACCGGGGTCAGCTGCAGCACGTCGGCCCGCAGACGCCTGGCCATCTCCTGCACCCCCATCCCGCGCGCGGGTCCCTTGCGGGCCTGGGCCAGCAGGCGAAGCGCCTCGATGCCGAGCTGCATGGGCCAGCCCGGCCGACCACCGCGCCGGGCCACGCCAGACAGCAGGATCGGCAAATAGGCCGCGATCACCGCACCCAGCAGCACGATCACCCAGGCGGTGTAGATCCAGATCAGCAGGATGGGCGCGGTGGCGAAGGCGCCATAGAGCACCGAGTACGTGGGCACGAAGCTCAGATACCAGGCCAGCACCCGCTTGGCCACCTCGATGGCCGCCGCGACGAACAGGCCACCCGCCCAGGCATGGGCCCAGCGCACCTGTGTGTTCGGCACATAGTGGTAGAGCGAGGCCATGCCCAGCGCCAGCAGCAGGAACTCCGCCCCATCGAACAGCCAGCGCAGGTTCAGCCCCGACTCGCCGATCAGCCCGCGCGAGGCACTGAACACGTAGGCCGTGGTCGACAGGCTCACCGCCAGCAGCAGCGGGCCCAGCGTGATCGAGGCCCAGTAGATCAGCACCCGCTGCGCCAGGGGCCGCGGCCGCTGCACCCGCCAGATGCCATTGAGCGTCTTGTCGATGGTCAGGATCAGCGCGATGGCCGTGATCAGCAGCACCCCGAGGCCCACGATGCCCAGCCCGCTGGCCGCACCGGCGAACTGCGTCAGGTAGCCCAGCACCTGGCGCGCGATGTTCTCGGGGATGAGGCTTTGCACCAGCCAGCGCTGCAGCCGGTCCTGCAGCGTGGCGAAGATGGGGAAGACGGTAAACAACGCCAGTGCCACCGTGAAGAAGGGCACCAGGGCGATGGTGGTGGTGAAGGTGAGGCTGCCGGCCGTCAGGGCCAGCCGATCGTCGCGGAACCGCTCGCCCAGCACCGCCGCGGTGCTGCGCCACGGAAAGCGCGTGAGATCCCTCCAGAGCCGATGGCGAATCATGCTGGGTATCATGCCACCGCCTTTCGACACCCCCGCCGCGCCCGTCTGCCGCGGCCTCTTTTCCTCCCCCCGGTTTGAACACGTCCTCCGCCCCTCCCTCGGCCTCCGTCGTCGCCACGCGCGTGCTGGCGGTGGGCTGCCTGCTGGGGCTCATCGGGCTGGGCCTGGCCTGGGAGCTCTGGCTGGCGCCGTTGCGCCCCGGCGGCAGCTGGCTGGCGCTCAAGGTGCTGCCCCTGCTGGTTCCGCTGGCGGGGCTGCTCAAGTGGCGCCTGTACACCTATCGCTGGCTGAGCCTGATGATCTGGCTCTATTTCACCGAAGGCGTGGTGCGCGCCTGGAGCGACACGCTGCCGACGAGCCGCGCCCTCGCGGGCATCGAGATCGCGCTGTGCCTGCTGCTCTTCGTGGCCTGCGCCTGGCATGTGCGCCTGCGGCTGCGGGCCGGCCAGCGGATGCGCGCTGCCGATCCATCGACTTCCTGAAACCATGACAACCCCTGCCCTGATCGAATCGCTGCGCGCCATCGTCGGCGCCGCCCATGTGCTGACCGACGGCGACCTCACCGCCTACGAACAGGACTGGCGCAAGCGGGCCCGCGGCAAGGCGTTGGCCGTCGTGCGCCCCGGCAGCACCGCCGAGGTGGCGGCCGTGGTCAAGGCCTGCGCCGCCGCCGGCACGGCCATCGTGCCCCAAGGCGGCAACACCGGCCTGGCGGTGGGCTCCATCCCCGACGAGAGCGGCAGCCAGGTGGTGCTGAGCCTGGCACGCATGGCCGGCGTGCGCGAGATCGACGCGGCCAACCTCACCATCACCGTGGAGGCCGGCTGCGTGCTGCAGGTGCTGCAGGAGACCGCCGCCCAGGCCGGCTTCCTGTTCCCGCTGAGCCTGGCGGCCGAAGGCAGCTGCACCATCGGCGGCAACCTGGCGACCAACGCGGGCGGCACCCAGGTGCTGCGCTATGGCAATGCCCGCGAGCTGTGCCTCGGCCTGGAGGTGGTGACGGCCCAGGGCGAGGTGTGGGACGGCAGCAGCGGGCTACGCAAGGACAACACCGGCTACGACCTGCGCGACCTGATGGTCGGCAGCGAAGGCACGCTGGGCATCATCACGGCCGCCACGCTCAAACTCTTTCCGCAGCCGGCGGCGCGGCTCACGGCCTGGGCGGCGGTGGGCTCCTTCGAGGACGCCGTGCAGCTGCTGGGCCAGGCCCAGCGGCACCTGGGCGCAGGCCTGACGGGCTTCGAGGTGATGGGCCGCTTCGCCCTCAGCCTGGTGCGCCGGCACATGCCGCAGCTGCGCGTGCCCTTCGCCGACGAGGCGGGCGACGGCCATCCCTACTTCGTGCTGCTGGAGAACTCCGACAGCGAATCCGAGGAACACGCCCGCGCCCGCTTCGAATCGCTGCTCGAATCGGCCTTCGAATCCGGCTGCGTGGCCGATGCCGTGGTGGCCGAGAACCTGTCGCAGGCGCACGAGCTCTGGCACATCCGCGAGAGCATTCCGCTGGCCCAGGCCGAGGAGGGGCTCAACATCAAGCACGACATCTCATTGCCGGTGTCGCGCATCCCGGCCTTCTGCGCCGAGACCGACGCCCTGCTGGCGCGCGAGATTCCGGGTGTGCGGCTGGTCAACTTCGGCCACCTGGGGGATGGCAACCTGCACTACAACGTCCAGGCGCCAGCCGAAGGCGATGCCAAGGCTTTCCTGCGCGAACAGGAGAAGCGGGTGAACGAACTCGTCTATGCGCAGGTGCAGAAGTTCGGCGGCTCCTTTTCGGCCGAGCACGGCATCGGCAGCCTGAAGGTCCAGACGCTCGAACAGCACAAGTCGCCGGTGGCGCTGGGCATGATGCGGGCCATCAAGTCGGCGCTGGACCCACAGGGCCTGCTCAATCCGGGCCGGGTCCTGGCCGCCTGAACGCCTGCGCGACCCGGTGCCTGGGACACTCCTGCATGCCCCATGCCGTCGCCCGCCTGCGTGCGGACCGTCTCGCGCGCAGCACCAAACCCTTCATGGCGCGCGGCGGCTTCAAGCGCGAGCGTTGTCCGGCCTGCCGCCTGGTGCCCAGCCACTGCATGTGCGCCCTGCGGCCGGCGCTGGCCGTGCGCGCGGGCGTGTGCCTGCTCATGGCCGACATCGAGCCGCTCAAGCCCACCAACACAGGCTGGCTGGTGGCCGACGTGGTGCCCGACACCTTCGCCTTCGGCTGGACGCGGACGCAGCCCGACCCGGGCCTGCTGGCGCTGCTGCGCGACCCGCAATGGCAGCCGCTGGTGGTGTTTCCCGGCCAGTACGCCGCGCCCGAGCGTGTGGTCGAAGCCGTGCCTCCGGCTGCGGCGGCGAACGGTGAGGACGGTCGGCGCCCGCTCTTCGTGCTGCTGGACGCCACATGGACCGAGGCGCGCAAGATGTTCAGACGCAGCCCGTACCTCGATGCCTTCCCGGTGCTGAGCCTGTCGCCGACCAAGTCGTCCCAGTACCGCCTGCGCCAGACCTGCCACGAGCACCACCTCTGCACCAGCGAGGTCGCAGCGCTGTGCCTCGAACTCGCCGACGAGCCGCTGGCGGCCCGCGTGCTCGACGCCTACCTGGACGTCTTCACCCATCACTACCTGCAGGCGAAGAACCAGCAACCGGTCGACCCGGACGGCAGCGCCCGGCAACGGCTGCGCGCACTGTCATCAGCGCCGACCACTGATCCCGGCGCGGGCGACGCGCGCCCGGAGGGCGCCTTCTAGAATCCGGCCTGCTTTTGCGACCGCCCCATGACCCGCGCCGACACCCACCCCATCCGCTCCCAGTACGAAGACTTCATGCGCCATGTGGACACGCATGGCGTCTTCAAGAGCGACCGCACCGGCACCGGCACCAAGAGCGTGTTCGGCCACCAGATGCGCTTCGACCTGCGCGAAGGCTTCCCGCTGGTGACCACCAAGAAGGTTCACCTCAAGTCCATCATCCACGAGCTGCTGTGGTTCCTGGCCGGTTCGTCCGACAACAACTGGCTGCGCGAGCGCGGCGTGACCATCTGGGACGAATGGGCGCGCGAGGACGGCGACCTCGGCCCGGTGTACGGCGTGCAGTGGCGCAGCTGGCCCACGCCCGATGGCGGTCACATCGACCAGATCGCCCAGGTGGTCGAACAGCTCAAGACCAACCCCGACTCGCGCCGCATCATCGTCAGTGCCTGGAACGTGGCCGAGCTCTCGAAGATGGCGCTGATGCCCTGCCACGCCTTCTTCCAGTTCTATGTGGCCGAGGGGCGGCTGTCGTGCCAGCTCTACCAACGCAGCGCCGACATCTTCCTTGGCGTGCCCTTCAACATCGCCAGCTATGCGCTGCTGACCCACATGCTGGCGCAGCAGTGCGACCTGGAAGTCGGCGACTTCATCTGGACCGGCGGCGACTGTCACATCTACAGCAACCATGCCGAGCAGGTGGCGCTGCAGCTCTCGCGCGAGCCGCGGCCCTACCCGACGCTGCGCATCAGGCGCCGGCCGGCCAGCATCTTCGACTACCAGTTCGAGGACTTCGAATTCGAGGGCTACGACCCGCACCCGGCCATCAAGGCGCCGGTGGCGGTCTGATCCAGGCGCTGCCATGTCGAAGGGCCGCCTGAACCTCATCTACGCCCGCGCCGCCAACGGCGTCATCGGCCGGAACAACGCCCTGCCCTGGCACCTGCCCGAGGACATGGCGCACTTCCGCACGCAGACCCGCGGCTGCCCGGTCATCATGGGCCGCCGTACCTGGGATTCGCTGCCGCCGCGCTTCCGGCCGCTGCCGGGCCGCACCAACATCGTCGTCACGCGGCAGGCGGCCTGGCAGGCCGAAGGCGCCGTGCGCGCACACAGCCTGGCCGAGGCCATCGCCGCCGCCGGCGATGCGCCGGAACTGTGGGTGATCGGCGGGGCCCAGCTCTACGCCGAGGCCGCGCCCATGGCCCGGCGCGCCGTCGTCACGGAAATCGACCGCGACTACGAGGGCGACGCCTTCGCGCCGGTGCTCGATGCCGGCTGGAGCGAAACGGCGCGTGAATCACACGTCAGCTCCGCGCTCGAGGGGTTGCCCTTCGCCTTCGTGACCTACGAGCGGGGCTGAGCGGCCGCCCGGCGTCCGCTGCGTCCGCCGATGAAACTCAAGCACCTCGAGGTGTTCCACGCCGTCATGCTGACGGGCAGCGTGAGCGCGGCCGCGCGGCTGCTGCATGTGACGCAGCCGGCTGCCACGCAGACGCTGCAGCATGCCGAGCTCCAGCTGGGCTATGCCCTCTTCACGCGGCAACGCAACCGGCTGGTGCCGACGGCCGAGGCGCAGGCACTGTATGCGGAGGTGCAGCCGCTGATGGCACAGCTGGAGCGGGTGCGCCGCGTCGCGCTGGCGCTCGGACGCGACCAAGGTACGCCGCTACGGGTGCTGATCGTGCCCTCGCTCGCGGTGCGGGCGCTGCCCGATGCGCTGGCCGTCTTCAAGCGCCGCCATCCCGAGATGCCGGTCACCATCCGCACCCTGCATTCGCGCGAGATCGCGCAGGCCATGGCGCTGCACGAGGGCGACGTGGGCATCGTCTACGGCAGCGCGCCGCATCCGGCACTGCACGAGGAGGCCATCGCGAGCGGCCGGCTGGTGTGCGTCTCGCGGGTGGATCATGCCGGCGCCGACACCCGCGCCACCGTGGCGCTGGACGAGGTGCTGCGCAGCCCCATCATCCGCATCGACGAGCGCGACCCCATCGGCACCATGCTGGCCGAACAATGGTCGCGGCTGGGCGTGGCGCCCACGGGCGGCATCACGGTGCAGACGCACCACATCGCGCTGGTGCTGGCCGAACAGGGTTTCGGTCCGGCCATCGTCGACTCCTTCACCGCCCAGGCCCGGCGTGACGAGGCCCTGCATGTGCGCACGCTGCTGCCGGAGATCCCGGTGGAGGTGCGGGCGCTGCTGCCGCAAGGCGTGCGCTCGCCGCGGCCGGTGGCCGACTTCCTGAAGGCGCTGCGGGCCGTCACCGCCGAGCCTCGCTGAGCGGTCGGCTGCACCCACGCCGGGCCGGAAGGCCGGCAGGACCGGGCAGCGGCGGGCTCGTCGACGCGGGCGGGGATCAGGCCGACGCCTTCTGCCGCACCGGTTCACCTGCGCGTTGTGCCAGCGCCCAGGCCACCGTGGCCCGCGCCAGGGCGGCCGTTGCATCGATGACCGGCAACCCGGCACGAGCGGCATCGAGCACCAGCGGAATCTCGGTGCAGCCCAGCACCAGGATGCGCGCGCCGCGGTCGGCCAGGGCCTGGGCGGCCTGACGCAGGCAGGTTTCGCCCTGTGCCAGATCGCCGGCCTTGATGGCCTGGATGCCCGGCACCACCCACCGTGCCAGTTCGTCCTGCGTCGGCATCTGCCAGTGGACGGAGGCGCCGGCGCGCCGGACGTACAGGCCCGACGCCAGCGTGGCCGGCGTGGCCAGCAGACCGAGCGCGGCCCCGGGCGGGGCCTGCCGCACAGCCTCGTCCAACGCGACATCCACCAGGTGGAGCATCGGCAGGCCGAGCGCGGCCTGCAGCGGCTCGAACCACAGGTGCGCCGTGTTGCACGGCATGACCAGCAGCCGAACGCCCGCATCCGCCAGCCGCCTGGCGCTGTCCACGAGCGCAGGCAGCGGCGACACGCCCTCGCCCAGGAAGGCGGCGGTCCGGTCGGGAATCTGGGGGATGGAGCTGACCAGCAGCGGCAGGTGATCCTGGTCGCAGCGGGCGGGCGTCGCGGCCAGCACCTTGTGCATGAAGTCCAGGGTCGCGAGCGGCCCCATGCCGCCCAGGATGCCGATGGGGGCCAGCGAGGGCGTGTCGCCGCCAGCCTCGGGCGCGGTCATCGTCGGCAAGGAGGCGGCAACAGGCATGGACCGATGCTAGGTGGCCGCCCGAGGCCGCGGCCATCGCGTCTGCGGCGGCAGCCATCAGCACGGCTTATGGTCTTCGTCATCCCCAAACGCACGTCGGACCGCGAAAATGCGCGCGATGAATGCAGACCCCCTGCGCCCGCGTGTCTACCTGGCGGGCCCGGACATCTTCCGGCCCGACCATCCGGCCGTGTTCCGCGAACTCAAGCGGCTGTGCAGCGCCTGCGGCCTGGAAGGCGTGGCGCCTTCCGATGCCCATGTCGACCTGGCCGGAGCCGTGGGCGACGACGAACAGGCCCGCCGCATCTACCAGGGCAACATCGACCTGATCCGCAGCTGCAGCGGCGTGATCGCAAACCTGCAGTGCTTCCGCGGGCTGGAGCCCGATTCGGGCACGGTCTTCGAGGTCGGTTTCGCCATCGCGCTGGACAAGCCGGTGGTCGCCTACGGCGTGCCGGCGGGCAGCTATGCCGACCGGGTCCGGGCCGCACGGCCCTGCGGCACCGACAGCCACGGCGTGCTGCGCGAGCAGGCGGACGGCACCGAGGTCGAGGGCCGGGAACAGCGGCTGAACCTGATGCTCACGGGCGCCACGCCCTTGGCCGAGGACGCCGCCAGCGCGATCCGGATGCTCGCCCGTCTGCTGGGGGCCGGCGCCCCATGAGGCCCGGCGCCGCGGCAGGCGCACGCCACTGGCGCAGGCTGTGCCTCGGCGCGCTGCTGTGGCTGGGCCTGGCGGCCTGGGCCGTGGCGCAGGGCATCGTCGCCTCGCCGTCCGAGCGACTGGCGCCCGCGGCCATCGGCCGCCAGGCCGGCGGTCTGCCCCTGGCCTGGCACCTGCAGGTGCTGGACGACACCAGCCGCACGCTCACGCTCGACGAGGTGCGCCGGCCCGAGTGGCAGTCGCGTTTCATGTTGCCGGAGGATCCGCTGCGGGGCCGCGAGGCCGATCGGGTGCTGTGGTTCAAGTTCCAGCTGCGGCTGGCCGATCCGGCCGACGCGCCGCAGGAATGGCTGCTGCTGGTCCCTTCGGTCTCCACGCACGAGATGCGGTTCTACGGCCCCTTCGCGCCCGACGGCCATGCGCTGGCCGAGCCCGTGGTGACGGGCATGCGGCATCCCTGGCGCACGCGCCAGGCCTCGTCCGAACAGATGGCCTGGCGCTTCCACCTGCCCGACGCGCAGCCCTATACGGTCTATGTGCGGGCGGAATCCACCTTCGCCCGCGTCTACGACATGCGTGTCTGGCGCACCGCCGACTACCTGGAATCCACCCAGGACAAGCGCATGTTCGACGGCATCAGCTACGGCATCCTCATCGGCCTGCTGGTGTACGGCCTGGTGCTGCTGCTGGTCTTCGGCGAGGCCATCTACGTCTACTACCTGCTGTCCTGCCTGTGCGCGCTCGGTGCCATCGCCGGCTTCAACGGGCACCTGCTGCGCTACCCCTTCGCCAACTGGCCGGCAGCGGCGGGCGTCTCCTACACGCTCATGCCGGCGTTGTGGGCGATCTGCAAGCTGCAGTTCGGGCGACGGCTGCTCAACCTGCGGCAGTTTGCGCCGTGGCTCGACCGGCTGGTGGTCGCCCTGCTGGCTGCGCTGGGCGTGGCCGCCGTGTACGGCCTCTTCGGGCCGCATCCGCTGCTGACCTTCAACCTGGTGCAGGCGTCGGTGGTGCTCGCCTCGGCCGTCCTGCTCGCCGGCGCGATCGTGGCGGGGCGGCGCCGCTACTGGCCCGCAGTGCTGTACTGCGTGGGCGTGGCCCTGCTGCTGCTGACCGTGGGGGCCATCGTCTTCGCCAGCTGGGGATTGATCGACTGGAAGCCCGGTCACATGAACCTCACGCAAGGTGCGCTGGTGCTCGAACTGGTCGTGTTCGCCGTGGCAGCCGCTTCGCGCCTGCGGCTGGTGCTGCGCTCGGAACAGGCGCTGGCCGCCCACAACCTGGAGCTGGTGGACGCCTTGCGGACCGACTCGCTCACGGGCGTGGCCAGCCGTGCCGGCCTGGAGGTGCAGGCCGATCGGTGGCTGCGCGAGGGGCGCCCCTTCGCCGTGCTGCTGCTGGATCTGGACGGTTTCAAGGCAGTGAATGACCGCCACGGCCATGCGGCCGGCGACGCCGTGCTCGCGGCGCTGGCCGGCCGCCTGCGCGAGTCGGTGCGCGACTCGGACCTGGTGGCCCGCCTAGGCGGCGACGAATTCGCCTTGCTGGTCGCGGGCGACCCCCATCGCGATGCGCTTGCCGCCCTGGCGCAGCGCCTGCTCGGCCAGGCCGCCCTGCCCGTGGACTGGGAAGGCCAGGGCCTGCGCGTCGGCATGAGCATCGGCATTGCCTGCCGCCCGCAGGACGGCGACAGCCTGGACGCACTGCTGCGCGCCGCCGACCGCGCGATGTACCACAGCAAGCAGCAGTCGCACGCGCCCGGATTCAGCTTCGCGGGCGACATGTCCGCGCCCTGAAAGCACAAGGCCCGGACATGCCGGGCCTTGTGGGAGGGTGGCGCCGCCGGCCTTGGGGCCAGCGGCGGCGCCGGGGTTCAGCGCTCGATGGTCAGCGCCACGCCCATGCCGCCGCCGATGCACAGCGAAGCGATGCCCTTCTTGGCATCGCGGCGGGCCATCTCATGCAGCAGCGTCACCAGGATGCGGCAGCCGGAGGCGCCGATCGGGTGGCCCAGCGCGATGGCGCCGCCATTGACGTTGACCTTGCTGGTGTCCCAGCCCATTTCCTTGTGCACGGCGCAGGCCTGGGCGGCGAAGGCTTCGTTGATCTCCAGCAGGTCCAGGTCGGCGGCCTTCCAGCCGGCGCGCTCCAGCGCCTTCTTCGAGGCCGGCACCGGGCCCATGCCCATGATGGCCGGGTCGAGGCCAGAGGTGGCGAAGCTGGCGATGCGGCCCAATGGCGTCAGGCCCAGGGCGGCAGCCTTCTTGGCGCTCATCACCACCACGGCGGCGGCGCCGTCGTTCAGGCCCGAGGCATTGCCCGCCGTGACGCCACCGGCCTTGTCGAAGGCGGGACGCAGGCCGGCCAGGCCGTCGGCGCTGGTCTTGCGGTTGATGAATTCGTCGGCATTGAAGACGATGGGGTCGCCCTTCTTCTGCGGGATGTTGACGGCGGTGATCTCGTCCTTGAACTTGCCCGCGTCCTGGGCGGCCGCCGCCTTCTGCTGGCTGGCCAGGGCCAGTTCGTCCTGGGCGGCGCGGCTGATGTCGTACTGCTTGGCCACGTTCTCGGCCGTGATGCCCATGTGGTACTGGTTGTACACGTCCCACAGGCCGTCCACGATCATGGTGTCGACCAGCTTCCAGTCCCCCATGCGCTGGCCGTTGCGGGAGTTGGGCAGCACGTGCGGCGCCAGGCTCATGCTTTCCTGGCCGCCGGCCACCACGATCTCGCTGTCGCCGGCGTTGATGGCCTGGGCGGCCAGCATCACGGCCTTCAGGCCCGAGCCGCAGACGGCATTGATGGTCAGGGCCGGCGTCTCCTTGGCGCCGCCGCTCTTGAGCCAGGCCTGGCGGGCCGGGTTCTGGCCAGCGCCGGCGGCCAGAACCTGGCCCATGATCGCCTCACCCACCTGGCCGGCCTCGACCTTGGCACGGGCCAGGGCTTCCTTGATGACGATGGCGCCCAGCTCGGTGGCCGGGATGCCGGCCAGCGAACCGCCGAACTTGCCGATGGCGGTGCGGGTGGCCGAGACGATGACGATGTCTTCCATGGTGCTCTCTCTTCAGTGAAATCGTTGGGAAGGAAAAGGGATCAGGCCTTGGCCTTGACGTAGCGGCCCGGCGCCGGCTCGATGGCCTTGTAGGCCGCGCCGTTGCCATAGGCCTTGGGTGCGGGGACCTGCTTGCCGGCATGGCGCTTGAGCCAAGCGTCCCAGTCGGTCCACCAGCTGCCCGGGTATTCGGTGGCGCCTTCCAGCCACTCGGCATGCGTGGGCGGAAAGCTGTCGTCCTCGCGCAACCAGTGGCTGCGCTTCTTCTTGGCGGGCGGGTTGATCACGCCGGCGATGTGGCCCGAGGCGCCCATCACGAAGCGCATCGGCCCCGACAGCAGCTGCGTGGTGGCGTAAGCGCCGCCGATGGGCACGATGTGGTCTTCACGCGAGCCGTAGATGTAGGCCGGGATGTCGATGCGGCCCAGGTCCACCTTCTCGCCGCACACGGTGACCGCGTCCTTGTCGGCGAGCTTGTCTTCGAGGTAGGTGTTGCGCAGGTACCAGGCGTACATCGGGCCCGGCAGGTTGGTGGCGTCGCTGTTCCAGTAGAGCAGGTCGAAGGGCGGCGGCGACTCGCCCTTGAGGTAGTTGCCCACCACGTAGTTCCAGACCAGGTCGTTGGGCCGCAGGAAGCTGAAAGTGGCCGCCAGGTCGGCGCCGGGCATCAGGCCGCCCTGGCCCATCTGCATCTCGCGGAAGCGCACGAAAGCCTCGTCGATGAAGACGTCGAGGATGCCCGTGTCCTCGAAGCGCAGCAGCGTCGTGAGGAAGGTGACCGAGGCCGCCGGCTTCTGGCCGCGCGCCGCCAGCACGGCCAGCGCCGTGCCCAGGATGGTGCCGCCCACGCAGAAGCCCAGCACGTTGATCTTGCCGCCCCGCTTGTCCTGGCCGCTGATCGCCTGCACCGCGCCGATGGCAGTGATGGCGCCCTTCTCGATGTAGTCGTCCCAGGTCGTGTGGGCCAGCGACTCGTCGGGATTGCGCCAGCTGACGACGAAGGTGCGGTGGCCCTGCTCCACGGCATGGCGCACCAGGGAGTTGTCGGGCTGCAGGTCGAGGATGTAGAACTTGTTGATGCAAGGCGGCACCAGCAGCAGCGGACGCTCGTGCACCTTGTCGCCCAGCGGCTTGTATTCGATGAGCTGGAACAGTTCGTTCTCGAAGACCACGGCACCCTCGGTGGTGGCCACGTTGCGGCCCACCTCGAAGGCGCTTTCGTCGGTCATGCTCACATGGCCCTGGCGCAGGTCGTGCATGAGGTTCTGCATGCCGCGCGCGATGCTCTCGCCCTGCGTCTTGACCGCCTTCTGCTGCGCCTCGGCATTGAAGGCCAGGAAGTTGCTGGGCGCCGAGGCGGCCATCCACTGCTCGACCGCGAAGCGCAGCCGGGCCTGGGTCTTGGCGTCGGCCTCGACCGCCTCGGTCATGGCCAGCAGGGTGCGGGCGTTGAGCAGGTACACCGCGGCCGAGAAGGCGGCCATGGGGTTGGCGGCCCAGCCTTCGCCGGCGAAGCGCTTGTCGCCGGGCGGCGTGACCGACAGGCCTTGGCGCCACAGCGCGCCGGCCTCCTCGACATACTGCTGCTGGATGGCCTGCAGGCGGCCCGGGTCGAAGGAGAAGCGCGGCAACTCGGGCTGCGCGGCACCACCGAAGCTGCCGCCGTTGCCGAGCTGGCCGAAGGCGTTCATCGCCTTGCCCCAACCATCGGTCAATGCCTGCTGAAACGGCCCGAACATGGCGTTCATCTGGGCCTTCGCGTCTTGCTGGTTCATGGAGTCTCCGGTGCCTCACCTGACGGATGGTCGGGGGAGTATCCTGCATTTTCGAGACCCTTCTTCCCCCGGAAAGCCTACCTCTAAAGCCGCCCCGTGTTCCTCCATCTCGTCGTGATCGCCTGGCTCTACGTGGCCGTGATGATGGCCGTGGCCGAGGCCACGAACACCAACGGCAGCCTGCTCGGCGCCATCGTCACCTTCGTGCTGTACGGGCTGCTGCCCATGGGCATCGTGGGCTACATCCTGTCCACGCCCGCGCGGCGTCGGGCGCGGCGTGCCCGCGAGGCGGCTGAAGAGGAGTCGGACCGCCCAACGCCGGATCCCGCACGCTCAGTCGCGCCAGACCAGGGCGGCGAAGCGCCCGCTGACGCGCCCGTCGCGCCGGTACGAAAAGAAGACTGAGGGATTGCCGACGGTGCACCAGGCGGCGCTGCCGTCGTTGCCATGCACGTCCCGCACGCCCAGCGCAGCCAGGCGGCGTCGCGCCAAGGCCGGCAGGTTCGCCAGCCATTTGCCCTCGGCGGCGCCCGGCACGAAGCAGGCGTGAGCGCCTTCGTCGCGTGCCAGGAAGGCCACGCGCACCTCGGGCCCCACCTCGAAGGCCGTCGGACCGATGCAGGGCCCGAGCCAGGCCAGCAATTCGCTGCCAGCGTCGAAAGCAGCGCAGGCGCTGTCGAGCACGCCTGCGGCCAGGCCGCGCCAGCCGCAATGGGCGGCGGCCACGCGCCGGCCCATCGCATCGGTCAGCAGCACCGGCAGGCAGTCGGCCACCATGATCGTGCAGGCGATGCCGGGCTCGGCGGTCGTGCAGGCATCGGCTTCGAGACCGTCCGGGCTTGTCGCGTCGAGCGGCGCGCAGGCCGTGCCATGCACCTGCTGCAGGTAGACAGGGCGCACGCCGGCGGCCTCAGCCAGCCGGGCGCGGTTCTCGGCCACCGCCGCCGGGTCGTCGCCCACATGCGTGCCCAGGTTCAGGCCCGCCCAGCCGCCACCCTGCGCGCTTCCGGACACGCCGCCGTCGCGCGTGGTGCACAGGGCATGCACGCCAGGCGGCGCCGGCCAGTCGGGGCAAATCAGTTGCATGCCCGCGCTCCGGCCGTCGATCCGAGGCTCATTCCGCGTCGGGACACTGCGACGGCTGCGCGGCCTGGAAGGCCGGCAGTTCCATGCAGGCCTCGTACGCCGCCATGGTGCGCGGCAGGCCCGACAGGTCGCTGTCGAAACGGCGGGCATTGAAGATCTGCGGCACCAGGCAGCAGTCGGCCAGCGTGGGCGTGTCGCCCCAGCAGAAGCGGCCTGCAGGCGAAGCGGCGAGTTGGCGCTCGAAGGCGACAAGCCCGTCGCGCACCCAGTGGCGGTACCAGTCGTTCTTGGCCTCTTCGCTCACCTTGAGCTCGCGCACCAGGTACTTGAGCACGCGCAGGTTGTTCAGCGGATGGATCTCGCAGGCGATGGACTGCGCCAGCGCGCGCACATGGGCGCGGGCGGCCGCGTCGCGCGGCAGCAGGGCCGGCTCGGGATGCAGCTCGTCCAGGTATTCGATGATCGCCATGGACTGCGAGAAGTGCTGGCCGTCGTCGGTCTCCAGCAGCGGCACCAGCTGGTCGGCCGACAGTTGCGCATACGGCGCGGTCTTGTGGTCGCCGCGGGCGATGTGCACCGGCACGTAGTCGTAGGCCAGGCCCTTGAGCTGCAGGGCGATGCGCACGCGGAAGGAGGCCGAGGAGCGAAAGTAGTTGTGCAGCTTGGTCATGGTCGCCGAGCATACGACGGCGCCGCCTCTGGCACACTCGCCCTTCCCTTCCCCAACCCTCCCAAGAGCAGTCTCCATGGCTTCCCAGGATTTCGTCTTTGCGCCGGCACCGGTGGTGTCGGTTCCCGTGGCGGGCAGCGCCGCACGCTTCCCGATCCATCGCATCTACTGCGTCGGCCGCAACTACGAGGAGCATGCCAAGGAGATGGGTTTCACCGGCCGCGAGCCGCCCTTCTTCTTCATGAAGCCGGCCGATGCGGCCGTGGTGGTCGACGCCGGCACCACCGGCACCGCGGCTTACCCCACGCTGACCAAGAACCTGCACCACGAGATCGAGCTGGTGGTGGCCATTGGCACCGGCGGCAAGAACATCGCCGCGGCCGACGCCCACAAGCACATCTTCGGCTACGCCGTGGGCCTGGACATGACCCGCCGCGACCTGCAGAACGACATGAAGAAGCAGGGCCGTCCCTGGGACATCGGCAAGAGCTTCGAGCAGAGCGCGCCCATCGGCCCGATCGTGCCCAAGGCCGAGGCGGGCGACATCGAGAAGGCCGCGATCTCGCTGCAGGTCAACGGCACCGACCGCCAGCGCAGCAACGTGAGCCAGCTGATCTGGAACATCGCCGAGACCATCGAGCACCTGTCGGCCGCCTGGGAGCTGCAGCCCGGCGACCTGATCTATACCGGCACGCCCGAGGGCGTGGCCGCGGTCGTGCAGGGCGACCTGCTGGAGGGCGAGGTGGCCGGCCTGCCGCGCCTGTCGGTCCGCATCGCCTGATCGGCCACCGAGGAGCCGGCGCCCCATGTTCGAGCGACCCCGCATCAAGCACTGCAAGGCCTGCGGCACTGCGGTGGTCTACCGCGTTCCCGACGACGGCGACACGCGCGAGCGCGCCGTCTGTCCGGCCTGCGGCACCATCCACTACGAGAACCCGCTGAACGTGGTGGGCACGGTGCCGGTGCTGGGCACGCGCGTGCTGCTGTGCAAGCGCAACATCGAGCCGCGCTGGGGCAAGTGGACACTGCCGGCGGGCTTCATGGAGCTGGGCGAGACCACCGCCGACGGCGCCGCCCGCGAGACGGTCGAAGAGGCCGGGGCGCAGTTCAAGATGGGCGAGCTCTTCGCCCTCATGAACGTGATGCGCGTCGGCCAGGTCCACCTGTTCTACCTCGCCGAGCTGCAGAGCGACCGCTTCGACCCCGGCCACGAGACCATCGAAGCCCGCCTGTTCGAAGAGGACGAAATCCCCTGGGACGAGATCGCCTTTCGCACCGTGCGCGAGGCGCTCCGCTGCTTCTTCGAGGACCGGCGCGCCGGCCGCTTCCAGTTCCACACCCTGGACATCCAGTGATGCGCGCACCGTTGCTCCTGCCCCTGCTGCTGTTGGCCGGTGCCGGCCTGGCCCACGCCCAGAACACCAAGGTCGGCGAAGTCAGCACGGCCTTCAAGCTCATCGGCCCGGACCACAAGGTGGTGGTCGAGGCCTATGACGATCCGAAGGTCACGGGCGTGACCTGCTATGTCTCGCGTGCGAAGACCGGCGGCCTGTCGGGCGCCGTGGGCCTGGCCGAGGACAAGGCCGAGGCCTCGATCGCCTGCCGACAGGTCGGGCCCATCGCCATCGCCAATCCCCTGCCGCAGCAGGAAGAGGTCTACAGCGAGCGGCAGTCGATCCTGTTCAAGCGACTGCGCGTGGTGCGCATGGTCGACGCCAAGCGCAACACGCTGGTCTACCTCACCTATTCCGACAAGCTGATCGACGGCTCGCCCACCAATGCGGTCACCGCCGTGCCGGTGGACCGGGGCACGCCCATCCCGCTGAAGTAAGGCCCCGCGGCGATGGCAACGTCGTCCCCCGCCCGCGCCGTCCGCGAGCTCTACCAGGCGCTATGGCGTCATGCCGCGGGCGTGCGCACGCACCTGGTGGGCGCGACGACGCTCATCTCGGCCTCGCAGCTCATCCGCCTGACCCTGCCCTGGCTCGCCGGTCGCGCCATCGACACGCTGCAGCGCGGCGACATCGCCGGCTCGGGCCGCTGGATCCTGCTGCTGCTGGCCATCTACCTCGTCTCGTGGATGCTGCACGGCCCCGGCCGCGTGCTGGAGCGCAACGTGGGCCTGCGCGTGCGCGAGCGCGTGGCCGACCAGCTCTATGCCCGCATCGCCGCCGCGCCGCTGGTGTGGCGCGATGGCCACCATTCCGGCGAGCTGCAGCATCGCGTGCATCAAGCCAGCCGCGCGCTGTCCGACTTCACGCAGAACCAGTTCGTCTACGTGCAGAACGCCTTCAGCTTCATCGGTCCGCTGGTGGCTCTGGCGCTGCTGGCGCCGGCCAGCGGGCTGATCGCCCTGGTGGGCTTCGTCGCCATCGCGGTCGTCATCGTGCGTTTCGACCGCACGCTGATGCAGCTGGCCCGCGCCGAGAACGATGCCGACCGGCGCTACGCCGCCGCCCTGTTCGACTTCATCGGCAATGCCGGCACGGTGATCGGCCTGCGGCTGCAGGCGGCCTCGCGCCGGCTGCTCGGCCGGCGCATGGGCGCGGTGTCGGCGCCGCTCAAGCGGGCGGTGGTGGTCAACGAGGGCAAGTGGTTCACCGTCGACCTGCTGGGCCTGGGCCTGACCTGGGCGCTCGTCATGGAATACGTGTGGCAGAACCGCGTCCCCGGCCAGCCGGTGATGCTGGGCACCGTGTTCATGATCTACCAGTATGCGCAGCAGGCGGCGTCGGTGGTGGGCTCGATGGCGGCCAACTTCCAGAGCTTTGCGCGCATGCACACCGACTGGGGCAGCGCCGCGCCGATCTGGGACGCGCCGGGCGACCCGTCGCAGCCCGTGCCGCCTGTGGATGCGCAAGCCGCCTGGGCGACGCTTTCGCTGGAGGCGATGCAATGGCGCTATGCCGATGGCAGCCGCGGCCATGGCCTGCAGGGCATCGACCTGCAGTTGCGGCGCGGCAGCCGGGTCGCGCTCGTCGGCCCGAGCGGCGGCGGCAAGAGCACGCTGCTGCGCGTGCTGGCCGGGCTGTACGCGCCCCAGGCGGGATCGCTGCTGCTGGACGGCCGCCCGGCCGATTGGGCCAGCCTGCGCCAGATGGCCACCCTGATTCCGCAGGAGGCCGAGGTCTTCGAGGCCAGCGTGCGCGAGAACCTGGACTTCGGCGACGCCCGGCCCGACGCCGAGCTGCAGGCCGCCGCCGCGGCCAGCGCCTTCGATGAAGTGCTGGCTCGCCTGCCGCAGGGCCTGGACAGCCCGCTCACCGAGCGCGGCTTCAACCTTTCCGGCGGCCAGCGTCAGCGCCTCGCCCTGGCGCGCGGCGCGCTGGCCGCGGCCGGCAGCTCCCTGCTGCTGCTGGACGAGCCCACCAGCGCCCTCGACGCCGCCACCGAGGCCCAGGTGCTGGACCGCCTCTCGGCGGCATTCCCGCACGCCTGCGTGGTCGCCTCCATCCACCGGCTGGCCCTGCTCGGCCGCTTCGACACCGTCGTGCTGATGGAGGCCGGGCGGGTGGCCGACGCCGGTCCGCGCGAGGCCGTGCTGGCCCGCCACCCGGCGCTCGCGGTGCAGGTCGCCGGTGCCTCGGCCTGAGAACATCCCGGCATGCGTCACGCACGCTCCCGAACCGCGCGACGCTGAACCCTCGGCCCGCCAATCGCTCCAAGCGCCCCATGTTCAATCCCATTTCATTGCTGCGCCGCCGCCCGCGGCCGCCGCGCCCGCTGTCGGCGGGCTGGGCCGCCCTGCTGGGCGGCAGCCTGATGCTCGCGGCCAGTCTTGCCATGGCCGCCCCGGCCAGTCACACGCCGGCCAAATCCTCGAAACCCGCCGCTTCCAAGCCGGCCGCCTCCAAGTCCAGGCAGGCCGCGCCGGCACGCAGCGCCGGGCGGGCCAAAACCGCGCAAGCCACCCGCGGGACCAGCGCGCGCGGCCGTCCAGCCCCCGGCAAGAAGGGCCGTTCGGTCGCCCGCCGCGCCGCCCCGGCCGCGGCCGGCGCTGCCGCCCTGAGCGCCACGCCCGGCGAGATGCCGCGCTTTGCCGCGCCAGCACCCGGCGCCGTGCTCCAGGCCTTCGATGGCGAGCAGAACAAGGGCGTCGACATCGCCGGCCATGCCGGCGATCCGGTGGCCGTGGCCGCCGACGGCAAGGTGGCGTTCGTGGGCACCGAGCTGGCGGGCTACGGCCGCACGGTGATCGTGGAGCACGGCGGCCAGGTGATCAGCGCCTATGCCCATGTGCGCAACATCCGCGTGCGCGAGCAGCAGATGGTCCGCCAGGGCGAGGTGATCGCCGAGATCGACGACGGCGATGCGGGCGAAGAAAGCCGCCTGCACTTCGAGATCCGACGCCAGGGTGTGGCGGTCGATCCGCAGCTGTACATGTCGCGCTGACACGTCCCTCGGGCGCCCGGTGGTGCAACCGGGCGTCGGCGATGCACCAGCATGGGGCAAGACCGCGGCACGCAATTTGCAAGAAATTGTGTCCAAAGCATCCCTCATGTTGAACTTTCTTTCGCGCCGCCTCGGACGGCTCAGCGTCGGCCGCAAGCTCCTGGTGATCTACCTGCTGGACCTCACGGCGGTGATCTTCATCAGCGGCATCCTGATCAACGAGAAGTTCATCGCCATCGATTTCGGCCGGAAGGAAGCCGCGGGCACGGCCTACATCGACGGCGTGCGGCCCACCCTCATGGCACTGGCCGGCTGGCAGGGCGCGCGGGCGGCGGACGACGCCACGCTGGCGCGCGTCGAGCGGCACTGGGGCGAAGGCATGCAAAGCGCCGAGGCCAGCCGCCACTTCCGCCAGGACGCGCAGGCCTGGAGGCGAGCGCCGCAACCCGAGCGCGATGCCACGGCCCGGCAGGCGCTGGAGAGCGGCCGGGCGCTGGTCACGCGCGTGGGCAACCAGTCCAACCTGATCCTCGATCCGGACCTGGACAGCTACTACACCATGTCGCTGCTGCTGCTGCGCTTTCCGGAGCTGATGGAGCTGGGCGCGGCCATGCGCAGCCAGCTCGTCGCCCACCGCCAGACCCGCACGCCCCTGGAGCGGACGGAATCGAACACGCGCTTCTTCATCCTGGAGGGCCGACTCGACACCGTGGCCGCCGCCATCCGCAGCGACTACGGCGAGGCCTTCGCCGCGGCGCGCGGCCCGCTGGCCGGCGCGCTGGATGCTTCCCGCGGCCGGCTGCTGGCCGCCATCGAGGACTTCCGCCGCGCCGCCCGCGCGGCCCAGGAGCAGGACAGCGCACCGCTGGCCGCCTTCGACCCCGCCCAGCAGGCGCTGTTCGCCCGGCTGGACGAGGCCTGGAGCGCCACCAGCCGCGAGATGAGCACGCTGCTCGCCGTGCGCGAACACGGCTTCTTCACCCGCATGTGGCTGCACCTGGGCACGGCGCTGTTCCTGCTGCTCTTGATCCTGAGCGCAGTGTTCTATGTGGCACGGCAGATCTCCAAGCCGCTGCGCCGCCTGTCGGACGTGGTGGACACGGTGCGCCGCACCGGCGACCACACGCTGCGCGCCAGCTGGCACAGCAACGACGAGATCGGCCGCCTGGTGGTGGGCTTCAACGACATGCTGGCCCAGCTCGACCGCGAGCGCCGCATCCAGCAGGAGCTGGCGGCCTCGGCGCGGGCGGCGGATGCCCAGCGCGAGCTGGTCGAATCGATCCCGATCCCGCTGATGGTCACGGCCATCCCGGGCCACGAGGTGCTCAACGCCAATGCGCCGGCGCAGGCCTGGCTGGGCGGCCGCTCGCAGGATCCGTGGGCCCAGGGGCTGGAGCCGGGCGTGCGCGCCCGCTTCTTCCAGCAGCTGGCCGACCGCCGCGCCGTCGACGAATTCGAGGTGCGCTGGCAGGGCGGCGGCGCCCCAGGCTGGGCGGTGCTGTCGGCCCGGCTGATCCACTACCAGGGCCAGGAGGCGATGCTCACCGCCTTCACGCCGATCAACCAGCTCAAGCACATGGAGCAGCGTCTCAAGCTGTGGGCCAAGGTGTTCGAGGCCTCGTCCGAAGGCATCCTGATCATCAATGCCGAGCACGACATCATCACCGTGAACAACGCGCTGTGCCGCGGCACCGGGCACGACCTGGCCGACCTGGTCGGCCAGAGCCCGGCCCTGCTGCTGGCCGACGACGGCGCCCACCTGCGCACGCTGTGGCCGGCGCTGGACAAGCGCGGCGCCTGGCAGGGCGAGGTGCTGATGCGCCGCCGCGACGGCCATGCCTACCCGGCCTGGATCGTGGCCAGCGTGGTGCGCGACGGGCCGGACCGCATCTCGCACTACATCTTCACCTCCATCGACATCAGCGACCGCAAGCGCAGCGAGGAGCGCATCCGCTACCTGGCGCTGCACGACGTGCTCACCGGCCTGCCCAACCGCTCCCTGTGTGCCGAGCGGCTGCGCGAGGCCATCGACCGGGCGCAGTCCGCCGGCCGCGGCGTGGGCGTGCTCTTCATCGACCTGGACCGCTTCAAGAACATCAACGATTCGCTGGGCCACCATGTGGGCGATGCACTGTTGCGCTCGGTGGCGCAGCGCTTCGCCGACTCGGTGCGGCCCGTGGACACGGTCAGCCGCCTGGGCGGCGACGAGTTCATGGTCATCCTCGACGGTGTGCGCGGCAGCGACGACCTGGCCGCGGTGGTAGAGCAGCGCATCCTGCCCGCCGTGCGCGAGCCGCACGAGGTGCACGGCTCGCGCCTGTACGTCTCGTGCAGCGTGGGCATGGCCATGTACCCGGAAGACGGCGCCGACATCGACACGCTGATGCGGCATGCCGACATGGCGATGTACGACAGCAAGTCCAGCGGCCGCGACACCGCCCGCTTCTTCACGCCGGCCATGAACGCCCGTGCGCAACAGCGCCAGCAGGTCGAGTCCTGCCTGCGCCACGCCATCGAGCGCGGCGAGCTGTGGCTGGCCTACCAACCGCGCATCGAGGCAGGCTCGGGCCGCACCATCGGTGTGGAGGCGTTGCTGCGCTGGCACAGCCCCGAGCTGGGCGCCGTTCCGCCGGCCGAGTTCATTCCCATCGCGGAGGAAAGCGGACAGATCGTGGCGCTCGGCGACTGGGTGATCCAGCAGGCCTGCGCCCAGCACGATGCCTGGCGCCGCTCGGGGCTGGGCGAGCTGACCGTCTCGCTCAACATGTCGGCGGTACAGCTGCGCACCAGCGGCGTGCCCGAGGTGCTGCGCACGGCACTGGCCCGCCACCAGGTCAACCCCGCCCACCTGGAGGTGGAACTGACCGAGTCCACGCTGATGGAGACGGCCGAGGAGACCATGGCCCAGCTGCACGCCCTCAAGGCGCTGGGGCTGACGCTGTCCATCGACGACTTCGGCACCGGCTACTCGAACCTCAACTACCTCAACCGCTTCCCCATCGACAAGCTCAAGATCGACCGCTCCTTCGTCCAGCAGATGCTGGAGGACCCGGCACAACTGGCCATCGCGCGGGCCATCATCGGCCTGGGCCACACGCTGGGCCTGCGGGTGGTGGCCGAAGGCGTGGAGCGACCCGAGCATGCGCAGATGCTGCATGCCGCGCGCTGCGACGAGCTGCAGGGCTTCCACTTCGGCCGGCCGATGCCGCCGGCCGAACTGGAGCGCTGGCTGCGCAGCCAGCGGCCGGCGGAGCTGGCGGCCGCCTGATCGCCTGGCGCGCCGCGGGGTGTGAGCGGCGCGCTCAGGCGCCGGACGCGGCGCACTCGGGCGCCACGCGGTCCAGCGCCTTCGCCAGCTGCGCCGTCAGCCGCTCGGCATAGCGCGGCCCCGGGTGCACGCCGTCGGCCATGTCGGCCGGATCGAAGCGCACCGCGCCCCAGTCGGCGAACACGCTGCCGGTCTCGGCAGCGATGCGGCGGGCGATGGCGTCGTTCTCGTCGCGGCCCGCCATTGCGCCGATCACCTGCGACAGCCCGGTGATGAGCGGCGTGCGCCCCTCGGCCTTCACATGCGCCACCATCGCCCGGAAGGACGGCTCGTAGGGATAGTGGTGGCCGGCGTCGTTGATGCCGTACTGCAGCACCACGATGCGGGCCTGCAGCGTGAGCCGTTCGAACTGCGGCTGGCGCGCGTAGGCGCTGTCGCCCGGCACCGAGTTGTCCTCCACGGCATAGAGTGGCCGCAGTCGCTTCAGGATGGCGGCCGGCGGCTCGGCCAGCCGATGGGCGCCGTTGTGCGCGCCGTGCAGGATGGAATCTCCCCACAAGGCGACGCTGCAGTCGGGCTGCTGCTGCAGCTTCTGCTGGCGGCGCCATTGCTCCTCGTCCTGCGGCGATGCATTGCGCCACGCAATGCGGCTGGGTGCGCAGCCTGCAAGGGTGAGCGCCAGCATCAGCCACGGCAGCCTGCGCGCCGGCCGCGGCCGGCTGGCGGTCGAATCGTTCATTGCCCTGTTCCCGGATGAATCGCACGGCCCCACGCCGGCGCCCGCATGCCCGCGCCCGGCGGACCGAGGGATGCGGAGGGCGATTCTGGAAAGCGAATGCGGAGCGATCTGGGAGGTCGCCACGCACCGGGCCGCACGGCGGACCGTGCGAGGGCGGACCGTCAGCGGGGCGCGGACACGGCGGCCGGCGGACGCAGCCAGTCGGCCTCCCAGCCCCCGCCCAGCGCCTGGATCAGCGCCACGGCCGAGGCCTGCCGCGACAGCTGGGCACTGAGCAGGCTGCGCCGCGCGCTCAGGGCCGAGGCCTGGGCCGTCACCACGTCGGTGTAGTTCACCTGGCCAGCGCGGTAGCGGTTGAGGATCTGCTGCTCCGTCAGGTCCGCGGCTTCCGAGGCCTGGCGCAGCAGCACGGCCTGCTCGGCCTGCGCAGCGGCATTGCTCAACTGGTCCTCCACCGCCTGGAAGGCAGTCAGTACGGTCTGCCGGTAGCTGGCCACCGCGCCCTGGTAGGTGGCGCCGGCCGCATCCACCTGGGCCGCGATGGCGCCGCCATCGAACACCGTCTGCGCGGCCGAGAGGCCCAGCGCCCACAGCAGGTTCGAGGCATTGAACAGGTCGCCCACCCGGCTCGCGCTGCCGGTGACCGAGGCCGTGAGATTGAGGCTGGGAAAGTAGGCGCTGCGGGCGATGCCGATCTGCGCATTGGCCCGCGCCATCGCGCGTTCGGCCGCCGCGATGTCGGGCCGGCGCTGCAGCAGTTCGGCCGGCAGGCTGAGCGGCACCGCGGGCACCACCGGCAGCCAGTCGGCCTGCGGCGCGATGCGGAAGTCGGCGGGCGCCGCGCCCACCAGCACGGCGATCGCATGCTCCAGCACGGCCCGGTCGCGCACCAGGCCCGCACGGTCCGAACGCGCGCTGACCAACTGGGTCTGCGCCTGCAGCACGTCGGTCTGCGCCGCGATGCCCGCCTGGTAGCGGTTGCGCGTGATGGTCAGCGAGCGCTCGTAGCCTTCGAGCGTGCGATCCAGCAGCGCGATCTCGGCATCCGTCGCGCGCAGCTGCAGGTAGTTGGTGGCCAGCGCGCCCGTGGCCGACAGCCGGGCCGCCGCCAGGTCGGCCTGACTGGCCTGCGCGCTGGCACTGGCGCTTTCCACCGACAGGCGCAGGCGGCCCCAGAGGTCGGCGTCCCAGCTCGCCGTGAGCCCGGCCGAGAAGCTGTTGGACGGCGACGTGCCGCTGTTGCTCCGGACAGGCCCGCTGCGGCGGCCGCTGCCGCTGGCCGTGAGCGACGGCAGCAGCGAGGCGCGCTGCTCGCGCACCAGCGCCTGGGCCTGGCTGTAGGCGGCCACGGCAACGGCGATGTTCTGGTTGTTCAACTGCACGCGCTCGGCCAGCGCATCGAGCTGGGCATCGTCGAAGCGCTTCCACCACGGCCCCTTGTCCAGCGTGTCGCCCGGCGTGGCGGGCAACCAGCCGGCCACGGCCGGCGCCTCCTTGAAGGCCATGGGGGCGGCATCGGCCGGCGGCACATAGCGCGGCCCCACGGCGCAGCCGGCCAGCAGGACGGCTGCCGGCGCCGCCAGCAGCAGCTGCCGGCGCGCGAGGAAGGCGGAAGGAGCGAGGCGGGTCTTCATCGGGTGGGAGCGTGTTCGTGGATGCCGATGGGCGGCACGCGGCCGCCGCCGGGACGCAGGCGGTCCATCAGCACATAGATGACGGGCACGGTGAGCAGCGTGAGCAGCTGGCTGGCGACGAGGCCGCCGATGATGGTCACGCCCAGGGGCTGGCGCAGCTCCGAGCCCACGCCGAAGCCGATGGCCAGCGGCAGCGCGCCCAGCATGGCGGCCAGCGTGGTCATGAGGATGGGCCGCAGCCGCAGCAGGCTGGCCTCGCGCACCGCCTCGGTGGCCGTGAGGCCCCGCTGGCGCTGCGCCTCCAGCGCGAAGTCAATGATCATGATGGCGTTCTTCTTGACGATGCCGATCAGCAGGAAGAGCCCGATCAGCGCCATGATCGACAGGTCCATGCGCAGCATCAGCAGCGCCAGCACCGCGCCCACGCCGGCAGAGGGCAACGTGGTGAGCACCGTCACCGGATGGATCAGGCTCTCGTACAGGATGCCCAGGACGATGTAGATGACCACGATGGCCCCGACGATCAGCAGCGCCTGCTGGTTGCCGCTCTGCTGCGCCGCGCGCGCCGTGCCGCCGAAGCTGCCGCGCACGTTGATGGGCAGGGCCACGTCGTTCTCGGCCTGTTTGATGGCCGCCTGTGCCTCCTGCAGCGTCACGCCGTCGGGCAGGTTGAAGGAGATGGTGCTCGACAGCTCGGTGTCCTCGTGGCTGATGGCGCTGGGCACCGCCCGCTCCTTGAGGGTGGCGAAGGCCGACAGCGGCACCAGCGTCGTGGTGCTGGTCGCCAGCGCCTGCCCGGTGGAAGCGCCGCGCTGCCCCGGGTTGGCCGAGGTGGTGGTCGAGGTGCCGGTACTGGTGTCCGTATTCGCCTGCAGCGAGGTGCTGCCCGTGCTGCCGTCCGCGTTGGTCGTGCTGCTGAGCGTGGAGGGCACGTACAGGTCCTTCAGCGCCAGCGGCGAGGTCTGGAAGCGCGGCGCCCATTCCATGATGACCGAGTACTGGTTGAGGTCGTTGTAGATGGTCGCCACCGAGCGCTGCCCGTAGGCGTTGTAGAGCGCACTGTTGAGTGCGGTGGTGTTGACGCCCAGCCGCGCGGCCGCGTCGCGATCCACCGACAGGAAGGTCTCGACGCCGTTGTCGTTGGAGCTCTCGCCGTCGACGTCGGCCAGCTGCGGCAGCTCTGCCATGCGCGCGGCCAGCTTGGCCGAGGCGGCCCGCAGGTCGGTGATGTTGTCGGCGCGCAGCGTGTACTGGTAGGTGGAATTGCTGGAGCGCCCGCCCATGCGCAGCTCCTGCACCGGCCCCAGGAAGACCCGCAGGCCCGTGAGCTGGTTGAGCTGCGGCCGCAGCCGGTCGATCACCACCTGCGTCTTCACGCCCCGTTCGGCCAGCGGCTTCAGGTTGACGAACATGAAGCCGCCGCCCGCGCGCGTGCCGCCGGTGAAGCCCACCACCGTGTCCACCGCCGGGTCGGCCTTGATGATGTCCACCGCCTGCTTGAGCTTGGCCGACAGCGCGACGGACGAGATGCTCTGGTCGGCCCGCAGGCCGGCGTTGATCTGCCCGTTGTCCTGCTGCGGGAAGTAGCCCTTGGGCACATGGACGAACAGGTAGACGTTCAGGCCGATCACCGCCAGCAGCGAGATCACCACGATGGTCTTGCTGGCCAGCGCCCAGTCCAGGCTGCGGGCATAGCCACGAAGGATGCCGCCCCACAGACGGTCGCCCTGGCGGCCCAGCCAGGCGCTGACCGGGGCCCAGCGGCGGCCCAGCGGCCCGGGCGGGCGGCGCTGGTACCAGCCCTCCGCCCGCAGCAGGGCCGCGCACATCATGGGCGTGGTGGTGAGCGAGATCACCAGCGAGATCAGCACCGCCACCGACAGCGTCACCGCGAACTCATGGAACAGACGGCCCACCTGACCGCCCATGAACAGCAGCGGAATGAACACCGCCACCAGCGACAGGCTGATGGACAGCACGGTGAAGCCGACCTCGCGCGCACCCTGCAGCGCCGCCTGCAGCCGGCCCATGCCGTTCTCGATGTGCCGCTGCGTGTTCTCCAGCACCACGATGGCGTCGTCCACCACGAAGCCGGTGGCCACCGTCAGGGCCATCAGGCTCAGGTTGTTGAGCGAGAAGCCCAGCAGGTACATCACGCCGAAGGTGCCCAGTAGCGATACCACCGTGGCCACGGTCGGGATGATGGTCGCCCGTGCACGCCGCAGGAACAGCCCCACCACCAGCACCACCAGCGCGACCGAGATCATCAGCGTGAACTCGACCTCGTGCAGGGCCGAGCGGATGGAGGCCGTCCGGTCCGAGGCCACCTGCACGTCGATGTCCTGCGGCAGCTGCGCCTTGAGTTCGGGGATCAGCGCGCGCACCGCGTCCACCGTCTCGATCACGTTGGCGTCGGCCTGGGCGCGCAGCAGCACCACGATGGCCGGCTGGCCGTTGAACAGGCCCAGGGTGCGCGTGTTCTCGACGCTGTCGATGACCTCGGCCACATCCTTCAGGCGCACCGCCGCGTTGTTGCGCCAGGCGATCACCAGATCGCGGTAGTCGGCCGCGCGCAGACCCGGGGACGGCGTGTAGATCTGCAGCCGCCGGTCCTCGCTCTCGATCACGCCCTTGGGCCGGTTGGCGTTGTTGGCCTGGATGGCCGCGCGCACGTCCTCGGTGCTGATGCCCAGGCGGTTGAGGCTGAAGGGCTCCAGTTCCACCCGCACGGCGGGCAGCGAGCCGCCGCCGATCTCCACGTCGCCCACGCCTTCGACCTGCGAAAGGCGCTGGCTCACGATGTTGGAGACCGTGTCGTAGATCTGCCCGGGCGTGCGCGTCTTGGACGTGAGCGCGATGATCATCACCGGCGCCGCGGCCGGGTTGGCCTTGCGGTAGGTCGGGTTGCTGCGCAGCGTGGCGGGCAGGTCGACGCGGGCCGCATTGATGGCGGCCTGCACCTCGCGCGCGGCCGAATCGATGTCGCGGTCCAGGTCGAACTGCAGCGTGATGCGCGTGGAGCCCACCGAGCTGGTGGAGGTCAGCTCATTCACCCCCGGAATCACGCCCAGCCGCCGCTCCAGCGGCGTGGCCACGCTGCTGGCCATGGTGTCGGGACTGGCGCCGGCGATGCTGGCACTGACGCTGATGACCGGGAAGTCCACCTTGGGCAGTGGCGACACCGGCAGCTTGAAGAAGGCCAGGATGCCCGCCAGCGCAATGCCCAGCGTCAGCAGCACCGTGGCCACCGGCCGCAACACGAAGGGGCGCGACAGGTTCACGCGCGGGCCTCCGGCGCAGGGGCCGTGGCGCCACCGTCGCCGTCATCCTCGCCACGGCGTCGGCGCGAGAAGCGCCGGCCCAGCCGGTCGAAGGCGAGGTAGATCACCGGCGTGGTGAACAGCGTGAGCAGCTGCGACAGCACCAGCCCGCCGAAGATCGACAGGCCCAGAGGCCGGCGCAGCTCGGCGCCCTCACCCAAGCCCAGCATCAGCGGCACCGCCGCGAACAGCGCCGCCAGTGTCGTCATCAGGATGGGCCGGAAGCGCAGCAACGCGGCCTGGCGGATGGCTTCTTCCGGCGGCTTGCCCTCGTTGCGTTCGGCGTCGATGGCGAAGTCGATCATCATGATCGCGTTCTTCTTGACGATGCCGATCAGAAGGATGATGCCGATGATGCCGATCACGCCCAGGTCGTTGCCAGTGAGCATCAGCGCCAGCAGCGCGCCCACGCCCGCCGAGGGCAGCGTCGAGAGGATGGTCATCGGGTGCACATAGCTCTCGTACAGCACGCCGAGCACGATGTACACGCACACCACCGCGGCCAGTATCAGCCACAGCTGGCTGGTGAGCGAGTTCTCGTAGGCCCCGGCCGCACCCAGGAAGCGCAGGTTGATGCCGACAGGCAGGCCGATCTCATTGGCTGCGGCGCGGATGGCCGACACCGACTTGCCCAGCGCCACACCCGGCGCGGTGTCGAAGCCGACCGTGGCCGCGGGGTACTGCGCCACCCGCGTGATCTGCAGCGGCGCCGGCTGCTCGCGCACGGTGGCGAAGGCCGACAGCGGCGTGGCCGTGCCGCCGCCGGTGCGCAGCTGCAGGCTGCCCAGGCCCTGGGGCGAATCGAGCCCCTCGCGCTGCGCCTCCAGGATCACCCGGTACTGGTTGGTCTCGGTGAAGATGGTGGAGACGATGCGCTGGCCGAAGGCACTGTAGAGCGCATCGTCCACCGAGCTGGCCGTGACCGACAGGCGCGAGGCCGTGTTGCGGTCGATGTCCACATAGGCAGCCAGGCCCTGCGCGCCGGCGTCGGTGGTGGCATTGCGCACCAGCGGCTCGTTGCCCAGACGGGCCACCAGCTTCTTCGCCCAGTCGTTGACGGTGGCGGTGTCCGAACCTTCCAGCGCCACGCGGAATTCGGTGGGGCCGGATTCGGCATCGATGGTCAGGTCCTGCGTGGGTTGCAGGTAGAGCTTGACGCCCGCCACCTGCGCACGCACCGCCTGCGTCAGCCGGTTCATCACCACGTCCTGCGCATCGCGACTGCGGCGCAGGTTGATCAGCATGCTGCCGGTGTTCAGGGCCATGTTGCTGGCGCCGTCCACGCCGACCACCGAGCTCACGCTCTGCACATCGGCATCGGCCAGCACGACGGCGGCCGCGCGCTCCTGCAGCTGGGCCATGCGCTCGTACGACACGTCCTGCGAGGCCTCGATGCGGGCCTTGAGCTGGCCGGTGTCCTGCGTGGGGAACAGGCCCTTGGGGATGACCACGTACATCAGGGCCGTGAGCGCCAGCGTGGCCACGGCCACCACCAGCGTCAGGCCCTGGTGGCGCAGCACCCAGCCCAGGCCCACGTCGTAGCGGGCGATGACGCGGTCGAAGAAGCGCTGCACCGTGCGGCCGAGCCGGCCGCCGCTCTTCGATTCGGGCTCCAGCCAGCGCGCGGCCATCATGGGCACCAGCGTGAGGGAGACCACGGCCGAGATCAGGATGGTGATGGCCAGCGTGACGGCGAACTCGCGGAACAGCCGGCCCACCACGTCCTGCATGAACAGGAGCGGGATCAGCACCGCGATCAGCGACACCGTCAGCGAGATGATGGTGAAGCCGATCTGCGAGGCGCCGTCGAGCGCGGCCTTGAAGGGCGGCTCGCCCTCCTCCAGCTTGCGGGCGATGTTCTCGATCATCACGATGGCATCGTCCACCACGAAGCCGGTGGCGATGGTCATGGCCATCAGGCTCAGGTTGTTGAGCGAGTAGCCCAGCAGGTACATCACGCCGGCCGTGCCGATGAGCGAGATGGGCACCGCGATGCTGGCGATGATCGTGGCACGCAGGCTGTGCAGGAACAGGAAGATGACCAGCACCACCAGCACCACGGCCAGCACCAGTTCCATCTGCACATGCTCGACCGAGGCGCGGATGCCGGAAGTGCGGTCGGACAGCACCTCCACCCGCACATTGGCCGGCATGGCGGCCTGCAGCTCGGGCAGGCGGGCGCGGATCGCGTCCACCGTCGAGATCACGTTGGCGCCCGGCTGGCGTTGCACGTTGACGATGATGGACTGGCGCAGCGTGCCGTCGCCCGCTCCGTTGGCCTGGGGCTTGTCGTCCTTGAGGCCGGCCCAGGCGCCCAGCTGTGCGTTCTCGGCGCCGTCGACCACGCGGGCCACGTCCGCCAGGCGCACCGGCGCGTTGTTCTTCCAGGCGACGATCAGCTTCTGGTAGTCGGCCGCGGTGAGCAGCGCGTCATTGGCATTGATGGTGTAGGCGCGCTGCGGCCCGTCGAAGCTGCCCTTGGCGCCGTTGGCATTGGCCGCGGCGATGGCGTTGCGCAGCGTGTCCAGCCCGATGCCGGCCGAGGCCAGGGCCTGGGTGTTGGCCTGGATGCGCACGGCCGGCCGCTGGCCGCCCGCCAGCGTGACCAGGCCGACGCCGCTGACCTGGCTGATCTTCTGCGCCAGCCGGGTGTTGACGATGTTCTGCACCTCGGTCAGCGGCAGGGTGTCGGCCGTGACCGCCAGCGTCATGATGGGCGCATCGGCCGGGTTGACCTTGGCATAGACCGGCGGCGCCGGCAGGTCGGTGGGCAGGAAGGAACCGCCCGCGTTGATGGCGGCCTGCACCTGCTGCTCGGCGACGTCCAGGGTCTGGTCCAGGTCGAACTGCAGCGTGACGATGGACACGCCCGCCGCGCTGGTCGAGCTCATGCGGTTGAGGCCGGCCATCTGGCCGAATTGGCGCTCCAGCGGCGCACTGACGGTGCGGCTCATGACCTCGGGACTGGCGCCGGGATACAGCGTCTGCACCTGGATGGTCGGGTAGTCCACCTGCGGCAACGCCGCCAGCGGCAGGAAGCGCAGGCCCACCAGGCCGGCCAGCACGATGGCCAGCATCAGCAGCCCGGTGGCGACCGGCCGCTCGATGAAGGGACGCGAGGGATTCATCGGCCTTCACCGCTGCCGCCACCACCGCCGCCTTCGCGCCGACGCTGTTGCAGGCGCTGCCAGCGCTCGATGGCCTCGGGATCGCCCTTGTCCAGGCCGTCGAGCATCGCCTGGATGCGGGCCAGCCGTTCGGGGTTGTCGCGGGCACTGTCGAGCATGCGCTGGCGCTGCTCGGGCGTGGGCAATGCGGGCGCAGGCGAGGCGGCGGCGGACGCAGGCGCGCCGGCAGCGGGCGCCGATGCCCCGGCCTGCGGCGCCGACGCACCTGCGGCGGGCGCGCCCGTACCCTCGGCCCCGCGGCGGCGTTGCACGCCCTGGCGTGGGCCGGTGGCCGGGCGCTCGCCCTGCAGTTGAACGCGTGAGCCGTCGTTGAGCCGGTCGCCGCCTTCGGTCACCACCTTCTCGCCGGCCTGCAGGCCGGAGGTGATGGCGATCACCTCCGGCGTGGACTCGCCGCGCTTGACGGGCCGCACCTCCACCGTACGGTCGTCGCGGATCACATACACATAAGGGCCGGTGGGCCCGGTGCGCACCGCGGTCACCGGCACCACCAGCGCATCGACCGTGCGCAGCGTGAGCCGCAGGTTCACGAACTGGCTGGGAAAGAGCTTGGCCTGCGTGTTGTCGAAGCGGGCCTTGGCCTTGACGGTACCGGTGCCCACGTCGACCACGTTGTCGAGCGTGGAGAACACGCCCTGATCGAGCACATCGCTGCGGGTGCGGTCCAGCGCCGTGGCCGGCAGCCTGGACCCGGTGGCCTGCTGCGCCTGGATGTCGGGCACACGGTCCTGCGGCACCGAGAACTGCACGTCGATCGGGTTCATCTGCGTGATGACGGCGACGCCCGTGGTCGCATTGGCCGCCACGTAGTTGCCTGGGTCCACGGCACGCAGGCCGATGCGGCCTGCCACCGGGGCGGTGATGCGGGTGAAGTCGAGGTTGAGCTGCGCACTGGCCTCGGCGGCCTTGTCGCTGACCACCGTGCCTTCGAGCTGGCGCACCAGCGCGGCCTGCGTGTCCACGTCCTGGCGGGCGATGGAGTCCTGCGAGAGCAGCGTGCGGTAGCGCTCCAGCGTGACGCGGGCAGCGGCGAGCTGTGCCTCGTCGCGCAGCCGCGTCCCGCGCGCCTGGTCCAGCGCCTGCTGGTAGGGGCGTGGGTCGATGCGGGCCAGCAGCTGGCCCTTGCGCACCGTCTGGCCCTCGGTGAACAGCACCTCGGTCAGCACGCCGCCGACCTGCGGCTTGAGCGTGACGGTCGCCAGCGGCGTGACCGTGCCGAGTGCGTCGAGCGTGATCGGCAACTGCATGCTGCGCACCACGGCATTGCCCACGGTGACGCTGCCGAAGCCGCCGCCCGCGCCACCTGGCCCTCCCGGACCGCCGGGCCCCCCGGGGCCTCCAGGCCCGCCGCGGCCCGGTGGCCCGCCGACGCCGGCGCTGCCTTCGGCCGCCGGACGGTGGACCAGGTACCAGCCCAGTCCCACCAGGCCGGCCACCAGCACGAGCACCGCCGCGCCCCCCAGCCAGCGGCTGCGCCGCCCCGGAGGCCGCGCGGGCGGCACCACCGGCTCTGCGGCGTTCGAAGTCTCGGAAGGGGGAGTGTGGCGAGGGTCCATGGATGCGTGGCAAGCGAGCGGCTGGGCGTGCCGCGAGTAGAGCGGGAAATCGTAGCTGCGATGTGGGAGCGACCGTAAAGCGGTGGTAAAGCCTCGCGGCTGTCGGTCGGCGCCCCGTCGGGCGACTTCAGGAGGGTCGGTGTGCGGCGCAGCCGGCTGCCGTTGGCGCCGCCATCCGGCCGTTCGCGCCGCGCTGGCGCCGTTCATCGCAGGCTGGTGGCGGCGGGCCCGGGCCGCCGGCACAGTCCCATCCCATCGCAGCCTGCCTGCCGGCGGCCCTCATCCACCTGACCTCACTCAAGGAGTTTCCATGCTCACCGATTCCATGCTCTTCCAGATCGTCGCCCACACCCCCACCTGGGTGTTCGCCGTCTTCGCGCTGCTGGCCTGGCGCGGCGCGCGCCAGTTGGTGACGCGCGAGGTCAGCCTGGCCGGCGTCACCGTGCTGCCGCTGGCGCTGGTCGGCTTCGCGCTCTATGGCGTGGCCTCGGCCTTCGGCCATTCGCAGGCTGGCCTGCTGGCCCTGGTGGCCTGGGTGGTCGCTGCCGCCGCCAGCGGCTTCTGGATGCAGGCGCGGCCGCTGTCGCCGCGCACCCAGTACGACCCCGAACTGCGCGAGTTCCTGCTGCCCGGCAGCCCCTGGCCGCTGGTGCGGATGATGGGCATCTTCCTGACCAAGTACGTCGTCGGCGTGACGCTGGTCTTCCATCCCGGCCTGGCGCAGGACAGCGGCTTCGCCCTGGGCATCAGCGCCCTGTACGGCCTGTTCAGCGGCATCTTCGCGGGCGGCGCGCTGCGCCTGTGGCGCCTGGCGATCAGCGCCGACCGCACGGCATCGCTGGCCTGATCGCCGTCCACACGATTGAAGCGGATCCATCATGCGCCCCGAACCGTCTTCCGCCTCCCTGGATGCCCTGGCGCATCGCCGTGCCCGGGCCAAGCTCGGCTGGTTCGCCCACGCCGCCGTCTATGCGCTCGTCAACCTCGGACTGATCGTGCTGTCGCTGGCGCAGGGCCGGCACTGGGCGGTCTTTCCGCTGCTGGGCTGGGGCCTGGGCCTGTTCTTCCACGGCCTGGGCGTGTGGGTCTTCGCGCCCGGCAACCCGGTGATGGCACACATGGTGCAACGCGAGCGAGAGCGGCTGGCCCGCACCGGCCGCTGACGCCCCATCCCCGCATGCTTTCTGAGGCAACATCGCGCCCCATGATCACCGTTCACCACCTCGAAAATTCCCGCTCCCAACGTGTGCTGTGGCTGCTGGAAGAGCTCCAGCTTCCCTACGAGATCGTGCAGTACAAGCGCGACCCGGCCACCATGCTGGCGCCGCCCGAGCTCAAGCGGGTGCATCCCCTGGGCAAGGCGCCGGTCGTCACGCTCGACGACGGCAGCGTGCTCGCCGAATCCGGCGCCATCCTGGAGACGCTGGCCGAGCGCTACCCCGCGGGCGCCCTGCTGCCCGAGGCCGGCAGCCCCGAGGCCCTGCGCTGCCGCTACTGGCTGCACTACGGCGAGGGTTCGGCCATGCCGCCGCTGCTGCTCACGCTGGTGTTCAACCGCATCAAGGGCGCGAAGATGCCCTTCTTCGTCAAGCCCATCGCCCGCGGCATCGCCGACAAGGCCATGGCCAGCTTCGTGCAGCCGCAACTGCGCCAGCATCTGGACTTCATGGAGTCGGAACTGGCCCAGCGCGACTGGTTCGCCGGCCCGTACTTCAGCGTGGCCGACATCCAGATGAGCTTCCCGGTCGAAGCTGCCCGCGCCCGGGCCGGCTTGGACGGCAGCCGGCCGAAGCTGATGGCGTGGCTCGAACGCATCCACGCACGGCCGGCCTATCAGCGCGCGCTGCAGCGTGGCGGCCCCTACGCCCTGATGGATTGAGCGCAGCGCCGGCGGCCTTTCCCCAACATCTCGTCCGGAGCGCGCCACCATGCCCGTTCTTCTGCTCATCCTGAAGTTCGCCGTCGTGACGGTGCTGGTCGCCTCGCTGCTGGAGGCCGCGGTACTGTCGTGGCGCCACACCCGCGGGCTGGGGCCGGCCTACGACTGGAAGTCCGCCGGGCTGTCGGTGGTCGACTTCCTGGTGCGCGAATACCCGCTACGCTGGCTGCTGCCGCTGGCCTTCTGGGTGGGCTGGATGGACTGGCTCTATGCGCACCGGCTGTTCACCCTGCCGCTGGATCACTGGACGGGCTGGGTCGCCGCCTTCCTGCTGCAGGAGTTCTGCTACTACTGGTACCACCGCGCGGCGCACCGGGTGCGCTGGTTCTGGTGCACGCATTCCATCCACCATTCGCCCAACGACCTGAACCTATCGGCGGCCTACCGCTTCGGCTGGACGGGCAAGCTCACCGGCGTCCTGGCCTTCTTCCTGCTCGCCCCGCTGCTGGGCGCGCCGCCGCGGCTGATCCTGCTGATGTTCACGCTCAACCTGCTCTATCAGTTCTGGATCCATGCCACCTGGATCCCGCGCCTGGGCCCGCTGGAATGGGTGCTGAACACACCCTCGGCGCACCGCGTGCACCATGCGTCGAACCTCGAATACCTGGACGGCAACTATGGCGGCGTGCTGATCGTGTTCGACCGCCTGTTCGGCACCTACATCGCCGAACGCCAGGACGTGAAGCCTCGCTACGGCCTGGTGAAGCCGCAGACCTCGTACAACCTGCTGGCCATCGAACTCGACGGCTGGCGCGCACTGTGGCGTGACCTGCGCGGGGCGAAGTCGGTGGGCGAGGCGCTGGGCTACCTGTGGCGCCCGCCGGGATGGCGGCCCGGGGGCGGCGAGACGACGGAAGAGCTGCGTCGCAATGCAAGGCTGGCCACACCGACCATGCCCGCGGCCCCCCCGCCGAGCGGCCCCGCGACTGACGTCGCGATCGTGCCACCACTGCCGGCGCCATGACCGAGCCCGCGGATGCAGCACCTGGAGGCCGGCCGCCGGGCCACGGCGCCTCGCCGATGACCGTCCTGCTGCGCAGCCTCCTGCGCCATTACCTGCATGTGCTGGCCCTGTGCTGCGTGGTGACGGTGTTCACCACGCTGATGTGGCCCACGCGCAGCTATCTGATCCAGCTCGTCTATTCGGTGTGCATCGGCACGATCTGCTGGGCCACGATGGAAGCCGGCCGTTATCTGGTCGATCCGCGCCACTGCCATGGCAACCCCGAGGGCGGCCGTGGCTGGCCCAAGGGCTGGCGCGGCATGGTCCTCACCGTGAGCGGCATCCTGGTGGGCTTCTACGTGGGCGACGAGGTGGCCTACTGGCTGATCGGCCCCGGCGACAGCGACGCCGGGCCTGCCAACAAGAACATCATCGGCCTGTACATCACGGTGGCGGCCGGCGCCATCGGCTCCTTCTACTTCCACGCCAAAGGCAAGTCGGCCGCCATGGCCGCCGAGATTGCCGCGGCGGCCCGCGATGCCAGCGAGGCGCGGCTCAAGCTGTTGGAGACCCAGCTGGAGCCGCACATGCTCTTCAACACCCTGGCCAACCTGCGCGTGCTGATCGCCACCGACCCCGAGCGCGCCGTCGCCATGCTGGACCGCCTGAACGATTATTTGCGCGCCACGCTGGGCGGCTCGCGCAGCACGCTGCATTCGCTGTCGCAGGAGTTCGACCGCCTGGCCGACTACCTGGCGCTGATGGCCGTGCGGATGGGGCCGCGCCTGCGCTGCACCCTCGACCTGCCGCCCGAGCTGCGCGAGGTGCCAGTGCCCCCGCTACTGCTGCAGCCGCTGGTCGAGAACGCCATCCGGCACGGGCTGGAGCCGCAGGTCGAAGGCGGCGAGATCCGTGTGCTGGCCCGCCGCGAGGCGGACGACCTCGTCATCGACGTCATCGACACGGGTGCCGGCCTGGCCGCGACACCAGACGGCGGGCTCGCCGAGGGCGCAGGCTCGCCGCCCTCCGACACTGGCGCGACCTCCAAGGGCGGCTTTGGCCTCACCCAGGTGCGCGAGCGCCTGCGCACCCTGCATGGCGAGCGCGGCACGCTCACGCTGAGCTCACCGCGCGGCGGCGGCACCCGTGCCACCGTCACCCTGCCCCTGCCTGCTTCCGCCTGACCACGCCCTGCCGATGCCCACAGCCCTGATCGCCGAAGACGAACCGCTGCTCGCCCAGTCCCTGCAGGTCGAACTGGCCCGCGCCTGGCCCGCCCTGCAGGTGACGGCCGTTGTCGGCGATGGCCTGAGCGCCGCCCGCGAGGCGCTGCGGCTGCGCCCCGACGTGCTGTTCATGGACATCCGCATGCCCGGTCAGGACGGACTGGCCGCCGCCGAGGAGGTCGCCGAACGCTGGCCTTCGGACGAGGCGCCGATGCCGCAACTGGTCTTCGTCACCGCCTACGACGAATACGCCGCGCGCGCCTTCGAGGCGCAGGCGCTGGACTACCTGATGAAGCCGGTGCAGCCGCAGCGGCTCGCCCGCACCGTCGCCCGGCTGCAGGAGCGCCTGGCCGCGCCCGCGGCCCTGCCGCAGCAGGCACTGGCGCAGTGGCGCGACCTGCTGGGCGCCGCCTCCCCGCCACGCGGCGAATCGGCGCCGCTCAAATTCATCGCGGCCAGCAATGCCGGCGGGTCGACCGTGCGCATGGTGCCGGTGGACGAGGTCCTGTATTTCGAGGCGGCCGACAAATACGTGCGCGTGTTGACGGCCGATGCCGAGCACCTGATCCGCACGCCGCTCAAGCAATTGCTGCCGCAGCTCGATCCGCAGCGGTTCTGGCAGATCCACCGCGCGGTGGTGGTGCGGGCCGACGCCGTCGACGCCGTCCATCGCGACGAGGCGGGGCGCATGCAGCTGACGCTGCGCGGCCGGCCGAATGAGCCGCTGCCGGTGAGCCGGCTCTATGCGCCGCTGTTCCGGGCGATGTAGCGAACAGGCCCGAAAAGTACGCAGCGCCCACGAAAAAGCCGCCTTCCGGCAGGCGGAAAGGCGGCTCGATTCGCGGCATGGACCGGCCGTGAAGCCGATCCACTGCCCTCAGCGCCAGTGGTGATGGTGGCGGTAGTAGTAAGGCCCCGGGCCGTAGTAGACCGGCGCCGGCTCGTACACCACCGCCGGCGGGGGCGGACGGTAGTACACCGGCGGCGGCGGCCGGTAATACACCGGTGCGGGCGGGGCCACGTAATAGGCCGGCGGCGGGCCGTAGTACGCGGGCGGCGGCGCCGCCACTCCCACGGCCACGCCCGGCACCGACACGCCCAGCGACCAGCTCACCTGCGCGCTGGCCGACGATGCGGCAAACAGGGCACCCGCTGCAACGGCGGCAGCCGCCGCCCACTTGAAGAAGCCCGTGCGAGAGACATTCATCTCGATCTCCTGGAAAAACTGGGGAAGGAGGGCATTCGCAAAACTGCCGTCCACCTGACCCATAGAACGGCCGATGCCCCGGAAAGGTTCACCCGTGAACGTGACGTTGGTTGCCAGACGTAACCCCTCCGGCATCGTGGAGGCCACTTGCGCTGCAGCGCGGCGAAACCATCGACGCCGGGCCACCCATAAAATTCCCCGATGACTTCTCCCACTGCCCCGCACGGCGACAACAAGAACAACGGCGGCAAGCAGGCTGCCGCGTCCGCGGCCCCGGCCGCCCCGAGCAACTTCCTGCGCCACGTCATCGAAGCCGACCTGGAACAGGGCACCTATGACTCGCGCCGCTGGGGCGGTGGCCCGGGCGACGGGCCCTACCACCAGGCCGGCATGCCCGATCCGGCGAAGATCCGCACCCGCTTCCCCCCCGAACCCAACGGCTACCTGCACATCGGCCATGCCAAGAGCATCTGGCTGAACTTCGAGCTGGCCAAGGAATACGGCGGCGTGTGCCACCTGCGCTTCGACGACACCAACCCCGAGAAGGAAGAGCAGGAGTACGTCGACTCCATCCGCGAGGCGATCCGGTGGATGGGCTACTCCACCGCCCTGGCCGACATGCCCGCGCAGCCCGGCACCGCGCAGGACCACATCTACTACGCCAGCAACTACTTCGACTTCATGTACGGCGCGGCCGAGCACCTGGTGACGGCCGGCCACGCCTACGTGGACGAGCAGACGCCCGAGCAGATGCGCGCCAACCGCGGCGACTTCGGAACGCCCGGCACCGACAGCCCCTTCCGCAGCCGCACCCCGGAAGAGAACCTCGCCCGCCTGCGCCAGATGAAGAACGGCGAGCTGCCCGACGGCGCCGCCGTGCTGCGCGCCAAGATCGACATGGCGAGCCCCAACATCAACCTGCGCGACCCCACGCTCTACCGCATCCGCCGCGCCACGCACCACAACACGGGCGACCAGTGGTGCATCTACCCGATGTACACCTTCGCGCACCCCATCGAGGACGCGCTGGAGCAGATCACCCACAGCATCTGCACGCTGGAGTTCGAGGACCAGCGCCCCTTCTACGACTGGCTGATGGCCCGCCTGATCGAAGGCGGCCTGCTCACCGCCCCGCCGCCGCGGCAGTACGAATTCGCGCGGCTCAACGTCACCCACGTCATCACCAGCAAGCGCAAGCTGCGCCAGCTGGTCGAGGAAGGCCATGTGGACGGATGGGACGACCCGCGCATGCCCACGCTGGCCGGCCTGCGCCGCCGCGGCTACACGCCCGAGGCGCTCAAGCTCTTCTGCGAGCGCAGCGGCACCACCAAGTCCGGTGGCGCCTGGACCGAGTACGCCGCGCTCGAAGCCGCGCTGCGCGATGCGCTCGACCCTGTGGCGCCGCGCGCCATGGCCGTGCTCGATCCCCTCAAGCTCGTGATCACCAACTGGGACAGCGCCATGGGCGCCGGCCATCTGGAGCCCTGCACCGCCCCGGTCAATCCGCATGACGAGGCTGCGGGCCACCGGCATTTCCGCTTCGGCCGCGAGCTGTGGATCGAGCGCGAGGACTTCATGGCCGTGCCCGAGAAGGGCTACCGCCGCCTCTTCCCGCCGCACACCAACGCCGCCGGCCAGCCGGTCGAAGGCAACAAGGTGCGCCTGAAGTACGGCTACGTGGTGCAGTGCACTGGCTTCGAGCAAGACGCCGACGGCCGCGTGACCCAGGTGCTGGCCGAGGTCCTGCCCGACACCAAGAGCGGCACGCCCGGTGCCGACAGCGTGAAGGTCAAGGGCGTGATCGGCTGGGTGGGTGCCCATGACGCCGTGCCGGCCCAGATCCGCCTCTACGAGCGCCTCTTCAAGACCGAGCAGCCCGGCAGCGCCGACAACATCGCCGACGAACTGAACGACGCCAGCCTGAGCACCGTGCAGGGTTACGTCGAAGCCGGTCTGGCCGGCGCCGCGCCGGAGACGAACTACCAGTTCGAGCGCCTGGGCTATTTCGTGGTCGACGCCAAGGCCTCGGCCGAGGGGCGGCTGGTGTTCAACCGCACGAGCGGGTTGAAAGACAGCTGGGGGAAATGAGCGAAGAGCCGGTCCCTGGCAAGTCGGTGGCACATGCAGCCTCTGCGCAAGGCTTGGACCGTGCGCCGCCGACGCGGGAGTCGCTGCTTGAATTCATGCAGCGCTCACCGTTTGCTGGTGAAGACGGTTTGCCGGCAGCGCGGGACACGAGTGCCACGCGCGACGTGTCGTCATTCCTGGCCGACGACGCGGCACCATGCGCGATGCCGCATCCCTCGCCCGCTGATTCTTGATCCGTGACGATGACGGACGCGACGCTATCGCCGGCCCAGCACGCCAGCTTCCGGCAGTTGGCTGAAGACTTACCGGGTATCGACCGCGAGGCCTACGAATCGGCCGGCCGGGACTGGCGCGATCCGGTCATCGGCCTGGGGCCGCGGGATGCGGCGCTGTGCATCTTCGGCCGCGACCCGGGGCGCACCGAGGCGCAGCACGGGCAGCCCTTCCTCGGCAAGGGCGGGCAACTGGTGCGCGCGGCGCTCCATCGGCAGCGGCACGGAGCCAACGCGCCGGCGCCGGACTTCGATGCGTCCATCCGCGCCGGCTCAGGCGTGTTCTGGCTCAACACGGCGCCCTACAAGCCCGTGGGCAACAAGGCCTGGTCGATGGCGGTCAAGCGGCGCTTCCAGCCGCTGATGGCGGAGCTGCTCATCGACCTGTGGCAAGGCCGCGATGGCCGGCGCACCGTGATCGCGCTGGGCCGCGAGGCCTTCTTCTGGTTCGGCATCGGGCAGCCGGCGGAGGTGAATGCGGCCCTCGACGACTTCTGGGCGCTGGGCGACGAACGCTATGCCTGCACGCTGGAGGTCGGCTACGCGCACGGCGGCGTCACGCACCCCATCACGCTCGCGCCGCTGCCGCATCCATCGCCGGCCAATGCGGTGTGGTTCTCGCGCTTCTCGGCGCTGATGGATACACGCCTGCGGGACTTGAGCTGACGCCCCGGCGCCTCAAGGCGCTTCGCCGCGAGGATGGCTGCGGACGATTGCGCCATGGCGACGACCGGACTTGAAGGCGGGGCTATGCTCGCCGCCGTCCATGACTGCGCCGTCCCCCCGCCTCATCCGCTTCCACAAACCCTACGGCGTGCTCAGCCAGTTCACGCCAGAGGGACGCTGGCGCGGGCTCAAGGAGTTCATCGACCTGCCCGGCGTGCATGCGGCCGGCCGGCTCGACGCCGACAGCGAGGGGCTGCTCCTGTTGACGAGCGACGGCCCGCTGCAGGCGCGCATCGCCGACCCGCGGCACAAGATGGAGAAGACCTACTGGGTGCAGGTGGAGGGAATCTGCACCGACGAGGCGCTGGCGCAGCTGCGAAACGGTGTGGTCCTCAACGACGGGCCAACGCTGCCGGCACGCGCGCGCCGGCTCGATCCACCGCCGCAGCTGCCGCCCCGCGAGCCCCCCATCCGCGAGCGCAAGAACATCCCCACCGACTGGATCGAGCTGGCCATCCGCGAGGGCCGCAACCGGCAGGTGCGGCGCATGACGGCGGCGGTGGGCCTGCCGACGCTGCGGCTGATCCGCGTCGCCATCGGCCCCTTCGTGCTCGACGGACTGGCGGCCGGCACCTGGGAGGCGCTGGAGGTGCCGCCGGTGCTCGATGCGCCGGTGCCCCGACCGCCACGCCCCGGGGGCAGTGGTGGTGCCCCTGGGTCCCGGCCCGCGGGCCCGCGGCGGCCGTACAGCCCGCGCAGCGCGGGCCACCGGCCCGACGCTTCCGATCCAGCCCCGGCGCGCCGCACCCCGCCGCCCGGCCGCCGCCGCCCATGACCCTGCGCACCAAGATCATCGCCCTGGCCGTGCTGCCGCTGCTCGCGGCCCTGGGCCTGGTCGCCTTCGGCCTGCAGCACCAGTCGCGCGACCTGCACCGCCGCGAGCGCCTGCTGATAGAGCAGAGCCACATGGCCCAGCGCCGCGGCGAGCTGCGCAGCTACGTGGACCTGGGCCTGAGCGTGATCCGCCCGCTCTACGAGCGCGGCGACGACGCAGCCACACAGCATGAGGCGCTGCGCCTGCTGGGCACGCTGGACTATGGCAACGACGGCTACTTCTTCGTCTACGACCTGCAGGGCCACGTGCTGATGCATTCGCGCCAGCCCGAGCTGGTGGGCCAGTCGCTGTGGGACCTGCGCGATTCGCATGGCCGCTACACCATCCGCGACCTGATCGGCCGCGCGCGGGCCGGCGGTGGCTACGTCGAATACGAATGGCGCAAGCCCTCGGCAGGCGGTCTGGCGCCCAAGCTGGGCTATGTGCAGGCGCTGGACCGATGGCAATGGATGGTGGGCACGGGCCTGTACCTGGACGACATCCAGGCCACGCTCGACGCGCTGGACCAGCAGACCAGCGGCAACGTCAGCGGCACCCTGCTGTGGATCGCCGCCATCGCCATGCTCTCGCTCGCGGCCGTGAGTGCCGGGGGGCTGCTGCTTAACCTCAGCGAGCACCGCGTGGCCGAGGCCAAGCTGCGCCAGCTGGCGCGGCGCGTGGTGCAGTCGCAGGAGGAAGAACGCGCCCACCTCGCCCGCGAGCTGCACGACGGCACCAGCCAAACGCTGGTGTCGGCCAAGCTGCTGGTCGAATCGGCGGTGGATGGTCTGCAGCGCGAGGGCCGACCCGTCCCGCCGCTGCTAACGCGAGCGCTGCAGCGCCTGGGCGAGGCGCTGCTGGAAGTGCGCCACATCTCGCACCGCCTGCGGCCCGCGCTGCTCGACACCCTGGGCCTGCCCGCCGCGCTGGAGCGCCTGGTGGACGAGGCCGGTGGCGTAGGCCCCACGGTCGCGCTGCAGGTCACGGGCGAAGCCGGGGAACTGTCGGCGGAGGCCAAGACCGCCCTCTTTCGCATCGCGCAGGAGGCGCTGACCAACGTCCAGAAGCACGCTGGCGCGGCCCACGCCGACCTGCGCCTGCACTTCAGCCCCGACCGCGTGTGCCTGACGGTCGAGGACGACGGCCTGGGCTTCGACGTCGAGGCCGCGCAGGCCGACCCGCACCGCGGCCTGGGCCTGCGCCACATGCGCGAGCGCATGGAAGCCGTCGGCGGACGGCTGCGCCTGCAGTCCGCCCCCGGGCACACCACCGTCACGGCCGAGCTGCCGCGCACCTTCAAGGAAATCTCCGCATGAACCCCGAGACGCCCGTGCGCCTGTTCCTGGTCGACGACCATCCGCTGGTGCGCGATGGCCTGCGCGCCCGGCTGGAGGCGCTGCCCGGCCTGCGCATCGTCGGCGAAGCCGGCAGCGCGACCGAGGCCCTGGCCCAGGTCGATGCCGCGCGGCCGGACCTGATGCTGGTCGACGTCGGCATGAAGGACCTGAACGGCATCGAGCTGGCCGCCCTGCTGCTCGCCCGGCCCACGCCGCCGCACGTCGTCATGCTCAGCATGTACGACAACCCCGAGTACGTGCAGCGCGCGCTGCAGGCCGGCGCGCAGGGCTACGTGCTCAAGGATGCGCCGGCCTCGGAAATCGTCGCCGCCATCGAGGCCGTGGCGGCCGGCGGCACCTTCCTGAGCCCGGCGGTGTCGAAAAAGCTGTTCCGCAACCAGGCGCCACGGCCGCTGCTCACCCCGCGCGAGAGCGAGATCCTCTCGGCCATCGGCCGCGGCGAATCCAGCAAGCAGATCGCCCGCGAGCTGGGCCTGTCGGTGCGCACGGTGGACGCGCACCGACAGAGCATCAAGCGCCGGCTGGGGATCGAGGGGCAGGCGGAGTTGATCCGCTATGCGGTGGAGCACACGCGGCAGTTCGGCCCGGACGGCCGCTGAAGGCCTCGCACAGCGCACCAGGGTTGTCCCTTAGGCAATCCCTCGCGGACTTCCCACGCACTGCAACGGATGCGCCGCCCGGCGCCGCTTCCGACACTCGATGGGTTTTCACCCTCGAGAGACAACGCACATGCAAAGCCTCCGCCGCCACCTCGTGTGGCTCGTGGTGGCGGTCGTCGGCGCCTTCGCGCTGGCCACCGTCGCCCTCACGCGCGGCGAAAGCGTCAACGCCCTGTGGGTCGTGACCGCCGCCGTCTGCACTTACCTGATCGCCTACCGCTACTACAGCCTCTTCATCGCCGACAAGGTGCTGGGGCTGGACGGCTCGCGCAAGACGCCTGCGCACCGGCACAACGACGGGCTCGACTACGTGCCCACCGACAAGAACGTGCTGTTCGGCCACCACTTCGCGGCCATCGCGGGCGCCGGCCCGCTGGTGGGCCCGGTGCTGGCGGCGCAGATGGGCTACCTGCCCGGGCTGCTGTGGGTGCTGGCGGGCGTGGTGTTCGCCGGCGCGGTGCAGGACTTCATCGTGCTGTTCATCTCAACCCGCCGCGACGGCCGCTCGCTGGGCGACCTGGTCAAGCAGGAGATGGGCGCGGTGCCCGGCATGATCGCCCTCTTCGGCACCTTCATGATCATGATCATCATCCTGGCGGTGCTGGCCCTGATCGTGGTGAAGGCGCTGGCCGAATCGCCCTGGGGCACCTTCACGGTCGCGGCCACGGTGCCGGTGGCGGTGTTCATGGGCCTGTACCTGCGCTACATCCGCCCGGGCCGCATCGGCGAGGTGTCGGTCATCGGCTTCGTGCTGCTGATGGCCGCCATCTTCGGCGGCCAGGCGGTGAGCGAGAACGCGGCCTGGGCCGCGATGTTCACCTTCGACGGCAAGGCGCTGACGTGGATGCTGATCGGCTACGGCTTCGTGGCCGCCAGCCTGCCGGTGTGGCTGCTGCTGGCGCCGCGCGACTACCTGTCGACCTTCCTCAAGATCGGCACCATCGTGGCCTTGGCCATCGGCATCGTGATCGTGATGCCGCAGCTGCAGATGCCGGCACTCACGCAGTTCGCCAATGGCAACGGCCCGGTGTGGTCGGGCTCCATGTTCCCCTTCCTGTTCATCACCATCGCCTGCGGTGCGGTGTCGGGCTTCCATGCGCTGATCTCGTCGGGCACCACGCCCAAGATGCTGGACAACGAGCGCCATGCGCGCTTCATCGGCTATGGCGGCATGCTGGCCGAGTCCTTCGTCGCGGTGATGGCGCTGGTGGCGGCCTCGTGCATCGAGCCGGGCATCTACTTCGCCATGAACAGCCCCGCCGCACTGGTGGGCAGCACCGCCCAGCAAGCGGCGGCCACCATCTCCGGCTGGGGCTTCGTGGTCACGCCCGACATGCTGGCGCAGACCGCCCGGGACGTGGGCGAGCACACCATCCTGGGCCGTGCCGGCGGCGCGCCCACGCTGGCCGTGGGCATGGCGCACATCCTGCACCAGGTGATCGGCGGCCAGGCCATGATGGCCTTCTGGTACCACTTCGCGATCCTCTTCGAGGCGCTGTTCATCCTGACGGCGGTGGACGCCGGCACGCGCGCCGGCCGCTTCATGCTGCAGGACCTGCTGGGCAGCTTCGTGCCCGCGCTCAAGCGCACCGACTCGCTGCCGGCCAACCTGCTGGCGACGGCGCTGACGGTGGCGGCCTGGGGCTACTTCCTGTACCAGGGCGTGGTCGATCCACTGGGTGGCATCAACACCCTGTGGCCGCTGTTCGGCATCTCCAACCAGATGCTGGCCGCCGTGGCGCTGATGCTGGGCGTGGTCGTACTGTTCCGCATGAAGCGCGAGCGTTACGCGTGGGTGGCGGCGGCGCCGGCCGTGTGGCTGCTGGCCTGCACGTTGACGGCGGGCTGGCAGAAGATCTTCTCGGCCGACCCGAAGGTGGGCTTCCTGGCCCATGCCGCGAAGTACACCGAGGGCATCGCCAACGGCGTGCTGGTGGCGCCGGCCAAGACGCCCGAGGCCATGGCGCGCATCGTGTTCAACGACCGGCTCGATGCCGGGCTGTGCGCGCTCTTCATGTTCGTGGTGCTGAGCGTGCTGGTCTACACCGTGCGCGCCTGCCTGTCGGCCCGGGCCGCCAACCGGCCCACGGTGCACGAGACGCCCTACGAGCCGATGGCCGCGGGCGCGCGTGCGGCCGGCGCCCATTGACCGGCACGTGCGCGCCATGGTGAGCCTCGCCACCCTGCCCGAGACCGGGCGCTATATCGCCCGCTCGGTGCGCCAGTCGCTGCGGCTGATGGTGGGCCTGCCCGACTACGACACCTACCTGTCGCACATGGCGCAGACCCATCCGGACCGCGCGCCGATGAGCTACGAGGAGTTCTTCCGCGAACGGCTGGAGGCGCGCTACGGCGGGGGCAAGGGGCGCTGCTGCTGATCGGCGGCGCCCTGGCCAGCGCTCACCGGCAGGCGAAGCTGGCCGCCTTGTCCACATCGCCGCCCAGGTACTGCGCGACTTGCGGAAAGGCGCACACCGGCCGGCTGCGCTCGCTGCCGTCGGTTCGGCGCTGGGTGGCCAGCAGCGCGGCCGGCGCGCGGCCCGTCTCGGTCCAGTCGATCACGGCAGTGACGGCATCGAGCACGTTCGGGGCGTCACCGCCGCCGCAGTGCTGCATGCCGGGCACCATGAACACGCGGTAGCTGTCGTCCAGCTTGGGGGTGGCGCGCGCAGCCTCCTCGTGGTAGCCCACGCTCATCATCGGATTGAGGGCCGGATCGGCCCAGCCGTGGTAAGTGATCATCTTGCCGCCGCGGGCCGCAAAGGCGCTCAGGTCAGGGTTGCGCGCATCGACCAGCGTGCTGATGAACCCGGTGGACCGGAAGCCCTGGTCCAGGTCGAAGCTGCGCCAGTCGGCATCGGGCCGGCTCGCGGGCTGGTCGGCAAAGTAGCGCAGGAAGGTCTGGGCATAGGCGCTCTGGCGGGTCTCGCCAGGCGGCAGGGCCTGCGCGCCCGAGGTCGCGGCCGGGGCCTGCGGCATGGAGACGAACCATTCCGCCCAGCCGCTGGTGCCTCTGGCGTCGGGCGCCTCCGAGCCCCAGGGCCAAGCCGGGAACACGTTCTGGCCCTTGTGCTGCATGTCCCGGTGCACCGCCTCCAGCGCGGCGACCTGCGCCTCGCTCAGGCCCGGGAAGTCCGCCCTTGGGTCGATGACGCAGCGGCGCGGGTCGGTGATCACGCCATCCTTCAGGCCGTCCACCGCATCGCACTTGGCCATGATGGCCCGGCCGATCTGCGACAGCTGCGCGCCGGTGAAGCCGGCCTTGGCGATCAGCGGCGCGTACGACACGTAGTCGTACATCGTGCCAGTGAAGTTGAGCACCGGCGCACCCGCGGCGATGCCGTCGAAGTCGGCCGGATAGCGCTGCGCCGACATCAGGCCCTGCCGCCCGCCGGTGGAGCAGCCGTCGAAATACGACTTGGCGGGCTTGCGTCCGTAGAAGGCGGCGGCCAAGTCCTTGGACGCCTGCGCCGTCAGGTGCACGGCGCGAAAGCTGTAGTCGACCAGCTTGGCCAGGTCGTTCTGCGCGAAGCTGCCCAGCGGCTGCGCGATGGCATCGTGGCCGGTGTTGGTCTGCGCGGCGACGAAGCCGCGCTTGAGCGCCTCGTCGCGCAGGGCCACGCGGCTGGGTGCATCGATGCGCTCGCCGGCATAGCCGCCGTTGCCGCGCATGTAGAGCCGCCCGTTCCAGCGCAGGGGCAGCGCCACCTCGACCAGCACCTCAGGGTCGAGCATGGCGACGATGCGGCAGAAGTCGGGCACGCCCTGCGCGGCCGGCGTGACGGTGGCGCTGAGCACGGTCAGCCGCGTGCCCTCGACCGAGGTCACCTGCTGGCCGAGCCGCGCACAGTCGCCGGTGGCGGCGAGGCTGGCCTCGGCGTAGCTCGAAGCCGACTGGGCGGAATCGCGGAAGCTGCCGGCGTTCTGCGCCTGGGCGGCGCCACCCAGCGCCGCGAGGCAAAGGGCAGACATTCGAAGGGAGGAAGGGAGGGTCATACGTGTCTCCTGGTTGTTGGCGTTCCGCCGCCGGAAGGCCGTGCCCGGCGAGCGGCGGGCTTTCATGCCGAAGCCCGCGCCCAGTGTGCCCGCCCGGCGGACGAGCCGTCGTCGCCTGCGCTACGCGGCGCAGCCGGTGCGCCTGCCGCGAACCGGATCAGCTGCCCAGCACCAGCCGGCTGATGACCGCCCCGCCCACCACCAGCCAGAGGGCCAGCACGGCGGCGAGCAGCAGCGGCCGGGGGCCAGCCTGGCGGATGGCGCCGAGGCGCGTGGTGAAGCCCAGGGCGCCCATCGCCATCGCAAGCAGCAGGTTGTCCAGCGCGTTGGCCGCCTGCACGGCCCCGGCAGGCAGCCAGTGCAGCGAGTTGAAGAGCACCACCGCCACGAAGCCGAAGGCGAACCAGGGCACGGCCAGGCGTGCGGCGGGCACGGGGCCGTCCCCATGGCCCTCTGCAGAGTGGCTGGCTCCCCCCCGACGGCCCAGCCAGGCGGCCAGCATCAGCAGGAAGGGCGCCAGCATCATCACGCGCACCATCTTCGCGATGACCGCCGTGTCGGCCGCCTCGGGGCCGATGCCGCGCGCGGCGGCCACCACCTGCGCCACCTCGTGGATGGTGGCGCCGGCATAGAGCCCGAAGCCGTGCTGGCCCCCGGGCACCAGTGCCCAGTGCTGGTTGAGCACATACAGCGCCGGGTACGTGAAGATGGCCAGCGTGCCGAAGACCACCACCGTGGCCACGGCCACCGTCACCTGCGCCGGGCGGCCGCGCACCACCGGCTCCGTCGCCATCACGGCGGCAGCGCCGCAGATCGCGCTGCCGGCGCCGATCAGCATCACCGTCTCGCGCTCCATGCGCAGCCAGCGCAGGCCCACCCAGCAGGCGATGCCGAAGGTGGAAGCCAGCATCAGCGCGTCGACCAGCACGCCCGCCAGGCCGACGTGGCCGATGTCCTGCACCGTCAGGCGCAGGCCGTAGAGCACCACGCCCAGCCGCAGCAATTGCTGCTTGGCCATGCCGATGCCCGGCCCGGGCCGGGCATGCCAGTGCGCCGGCACCCCGTTGCCGGCGACCATGCCCAGCACGATGGCCAGCGTGAGCGCGCTCAGACCGCTGTGCGCCAGCGCCGGGATCTGCCCCAGCACCATGCCCCCGGCGGCCAGCAGTCCGGCCAGGGCCAGACCGGGCAGATGGCGCGCGCCCCAGGACACCGGCGCTGCGGCCGGCAAGGCGTATGCAGGATGGGGATGGACCTCGGTGTTCATGGCAAGCCGCTGTGTCAGTGGGAATGGCATCGACTCTAGGCACCGGCCTTCGACCCGTCCAACGGGTAATCTGGCTAGGATCGAGCGACTGGATCGCTCGATGGAGATCCCCGCCCATGGACATGCCCCACCTCACCCTGCGTCAGATGCGCGTCTTTGCCGCCGTTGCCCAGGCGGGCAGCACCGCAGCGGCGGCCCAGGCCATCGCGCTGTCGCAGTCGGCCACCAGCTCGGCCCTGAACGAGCTGGAACGCCTGCTGGGGCTGCGCCTGTTCGACCGCAACGGCAAGCGCCTGGTGCTCAACGACGATGGCCGCCGCGTGCTGCCGCGCGCCCTGGCGCTGCTGGACGCCGCGGCCGACATCGAGCGCCTGGCCCACGACGGCGGCGACGCCGACGCGCTGGCGCTGCGCATCGGCGCCAGCACCACGCTGGGCAACCATGTTCTGCCGGCGCTGCTGCGCGACTTTCTGGGGGCGCAGCTGCAGGCCGCGCCGGCCGGCTGGCAGGCGCGCGTGCGCATCGGCAACACCGAGGCCATCTGCGAGGCGGTGGCCGCCTTCGAGCTGGACGTGGGCCTGATCGAAGGTCCCAACCGCCTGCCCGCCCTGGCCAGCACGCCCTGGCTTCAGGACGAGATGGTGCTGGTCGCCGCGCCCGGCACCTTCGGCACCGCGAACAATGCAGCGCGCGTGCCCATGCGCCGCCTGCGCGAGTCGCTGTGGCTGCTGCGCGAGCCCGGCTCCGGCACCCGCGAGGTGACCGACCAGCTGCTACTGCCGCACCTGGGCGGCCATGCCCGCAGCCTGGAGCTGGGCAGCTCCGAGGCGATCCAGCAGGCGGCGGTGGAAGGGCTGGGCGTGGCCTGCCTCTCGCGCTGGGTGGTGCAGGAGGCGCTGGCCGCCGGCCGGCTCGTGGCGCTGCAGACCGCGCTGCCGCCGCTGCGGCGGCAATGTCACCTGGTGCTGCACCGGCACAAGCAGCCGACGCGGGCGCTGTCGCGCTTCTGGGCCATGGCCCTGGCGCGGGCCGCGGCGGACCACGACGGGGCGCGCTGAGCGCGGCCAGGGACCGGGAGCGGCGACGCACCACCGCAGGCACAGCGGTCCATCCAACGCCGCGCAACGGTCCGGCCGGCTCAATGCAGAGTGCCGCCGCCCTCCACGATGTCCGTGTCGACGTGCAGTGCGGTGCGCAGCATCAGGCGCACGCCCTCGACCTGCTCACCCAGCGCCAGGGCCGGCTCGCCGGCGTGCTCGGCCAGTTGCGCAGGCAACCAGGGCAGGTGCGCGAAACCACCACGCACGCCCGCCAACGGCAGGCGCGTGGCGAGCCGGTGCATCAAAGCAAAGAACAGGTGGTTGCAGACGAAGGTGCCCGCGGTGTTCGACACCGCGGCAGGAAGGCCCGTGGCCTGCAGCGCCCGCACCATGGCCTTGATCGGCAGGGTCGAGAAGTAGGCGGCCGGGGCGCCAGGCACCACGGGCCGGTCCACCGGCTGGCGTCCCGCGTTGTCGGCAATGCGGGCGTCGTCGATGTTGATGGCGACGCGCTCCAGCGTGATGCCCGCCCGCCCGCCGGCCAGGCCCAGCGCGACGACCAACAGCGGCGGGGCGCCTGCGGCCAGGTGCTCGTCCAGGCGGGCCACTCCGTCGTCGAAGACGCAGGGCAGGCAGACGGATTCGACCACCACGCCGGATGCCAGCACCTCGCGGTCGAGCGCGCGGGCCACTTCCCACGAAGGATTGAGGGCATCGCCCCCGAAGGACTCGAAGCCCGTCAGCAGAACCCGGCGAAGTGGCGTGGACATGGACACAGGAAGGAACGCAGGCGCCCGCAAGGGTATCGCAGACAGGTAGGCTCCATGCCTGCCAGGCCGCCAGGCCGCTCGCCTGTCCATCCCGCCCATGACCCAAGACTTTCGATTCCCGAACCGCCGCCGCACGCTGCTGGGCCTGTGTGCCCTGCCTCTGTTCACTCCCTTTGCGACGCACGCCGCGCGGCCTGTATCGGCCGGTCCTGAGCCGGGAGTGTGGCCGCATGCATCGCAGGTGCCGGGCGGGGTGGCGCGCCTGCCTCTAGGCCCTGCCAACCAGCGCCCCCGCGTGACGACGGAAGCCGGCCTGCCCGTGCTGGTGGTAGGCGACCCCATCGCCTGGGCGGCCATCGTCGGCATTCCGCTGGCTGCGCAGCCCGGCGAGGCCCATGTGCGGGTCGGCGAGGCGGGCGGCAGCCGCCGCATCCCCTATGCCATCGCGCCCAAGCGCTATGCCGAGCAGCGCCTCACCGTGGCGCCGAAGACCGTCGACCTCTCCGCCGCGGACCAGGCCCGCTACGAGCGCGAGCGCGACCACCAGGCCGGCGTCATGGCCACCTTCAGCGAACCGATGCCCGCCGAGCTGGCCATGGCGGTGCCGGTGCCCGGCCGCCGTTCCAGCTCCTTCGGCCTGCGCCGCGTCTTCAACGGCCAGGCCCGCAATCCGCACAGCGGCATGGACATCGCCGCCGGCACCGGCACGCCGGTGCGCGCACCGCTGCCCGGCCGGGTGATCGACACGGGCGACTACTTCTTCAACGGCGGCACCGTCTGGCTGGACCATGGCGGCGGACTGCTGAGCATGTACTGCCACCTCAGCCGCATCGACGCGAAGGTGGGCGACCGCCTGGCCACGGGCGACGCCTTCTGCGCCGTCGGCGCCACCGGCCGCGTGACGGGGCCGCACCTGCACTGGGGCGTGATGCTCAACCGGACGATGGTCGATCCGGCGCTGTTCATCGAGGCCTGATCCGGCGGCCGCTGCACGCGTCGGCGGCCTGAAACACATCAACGAATTCGCCTCTGCCGCGCTGCAGCATGCGCCGCCGTCCGACACGGCCGCCCGCCCCGGCCCTGATGCAATCCGCACCGAGGCGGGTCGCAGTGGAAGGCCCGCCCGAACCATCGTCCGAGGAGAAACGAATGCCCCGATTTGCCACCATCCATGGCCATGTCACCTTCACGCCCGGCGACGGCGCGCCCATCGAGATCCCGGAAGGCCGGGTCGAGATCCTGGAAGCCGACGACAGCGTCACCCTGTCGTGGGAAGCCGAGCCCGGCACCGTCGGCACCACCGCCATGCCGCGCCTGCAGTACGACCAGTACGTGGAGGCCGGAAAGATCCGCCCCGAGGCAGGCGATCAGGCCGCCGCCTGACGCGATGCAGGACGCCTACCCCAGCACGCCCACCGGCACGAGGTAGGCGTCCTGCCCCAGCAGGTCGATCCCACACTGCAGGGATTCGGCCCAGTCCAGGAAGGCGCCAACGGCCGGCCCGGCAAGCGGCGCCCCGTGCTGCGGCACCAGCAGCGCGATGTCCAGTTGGCGCGCCATGCGCACCCACAGCCGCATCACCTTGTTGGACACCATGTAGCGGCGGTGGAAGGCCTCCATGTGCGGGCGGATACGGGCAAAGTCGGTGACCGGCGCCTGCGCTTCGGCACCGCCCACCATCGAGGCGCCCAGATCACCGGAGAACAGGATGCGGCTGACCGGGTCGTAGAACTGGAAGTTGCCCTCGGAATGGAGAAAGTGCGCGGGCAGCAGCCACAGTTCGCTGCCGCCGAGCTTCAGCCGGCCGCCCTCGTCGGGCACGGGCAGGACCCTGTCCGCCGTCTTCCCACTCTTGGCGAAATGCGGCGCGAAGCGTGCCCAGATTCGCGAGATGACCAACTGCGCCGAGGTGGTCGTCAGCCAGCGGTCGAGCGAGGCAATGATGTCGGGATCGGCATGCGAGGCGATCAGGTAGCTCAGTCGGCTCGGCTGGAAGTGCCGCGTCATGCCCAGGAAGAGCTCATTGAAGGCGATGTTGCCGCCCGGGTCGATGATCGCGCCCACGCCCTGGTCGATCAGCAGGAACTGGTTGCACTGCACCGCCTCGCCGCCGTCGCGGACCAGGTCGGTGAACATCAGGCAGGCATGCTGCGCGTCGCGGTAGAGCTCGATGGGCACGGGGCCGGCGCCGGGGCGCGGAAGACGAGGAACGGCGGATTCTTGACCTGAGTCCACCGCATGTCGATGAGGCGCCCGCTGCTTTCGCCGCCTGTTTGAGTTGGATCAACCGGAGGCCGAGTCGCCAGCCTTCGCGGCGCGCGCCGGCGCTTCGCACCAAGCCGTACGCAGGTGCGACAGGAAGCGCTGCGCCAGCGGCGACGGCGTGGCACCCGCCAGCGTCAGCACCCCCATGCGCCGGGTCAAGGGCACGTCCGCCAGGTGCAGTCCCTTGAGCCTGGGATCGCGCACGGGCAGGGCCAGCTCGGGCACCAGGCCCACGCCAAGGCCGGCCTCCACCATTGCAAGCAGCGCGCTCACATGGCCAACTTCCAGCCAGGCCGGCGGAGGACGCTGGTCGGCACCCAGGCCGGCATCGAGCAGGCGCCGGTTACCGCTGGTGCGCGCCACCGCCACCCAGCGCTCGCCCGAGAACATCGCCAGGTTGGGCGAACGCTTGCGCGCGAGCGGATGGTCGCGGCGCACGGCCAGCACGTAGCGCTCTTCCAGCAGGGGCTCGAAGTTCAGTGCGGGGTCGGTCACGCCGCTGAAGCCCAGGCCGAAATCGGCCTCGCCGGTGCGCACGGCGGCCGCCACTTCATCCATGCCGCCGTCCATCAGCCGCACCCTCACCTGCGGCAGCCGGCGGCTGAAGCCCTCGATCAGCTGCGGCATGCGCGCCGTCGCCACGGTGGGCACGCAGGCGATGGAGATCCGGCCGGCATGGCGCGCGGCGATCTCGTGCACGCCGAGCACCGCCGCCTCCAGGTCGTCGAGTGCCAGGCGTGCCCGCGACAGGAAGGATTCGCCCACCCGAGTCAAACGCACGTCGCGCGTGGTGCGCTCGAAGAGGCGTGCGCCGAGCAGCTGCTCCAGCCGGTCCACGCGGCGGCTGAGCGCGGCGGGCGAGAGGTGAAGGTCCTCGGCCGCCGCGCGGAAGCCGCTGCGGTCCGCCACCGCCACGAAGGCCTGCAGCTGCTGGAGATCGAAATTGATGCGTGGCACGCAACAAGTGTATTGAACGTTGCACTTGTCGTAACAACGCGGGACGCCGACGATGCCGGCCGGTTTCAACCCATCCTCCAAGAACATGACCGAGACAAGCCTGAAGCGAAGCTTCGCCTGCGCCGCCCTCTTCCTCGCCTTCACCGGCACGGCCCTGGCCGAACCCCTGACCGTCGTCTCCTCCGGTGGCTTCGCGGCGGCCTACAAGAAGCTGGTGGCCGAGTGGCAGAAGCAGCCCGACCACGCGGTCGACTCGCAGTGGGGCCCGTCGATGGGCGCCACCAAGAACGCCATTCCCCAGCGCCTGGACCGCAAGGAACCCATCGACGTCGTCATCATGGTGGGCGATGCGCTCGACAAGCTGATGGCCACCGGCCAGCTGGTGCCGGGCTCCAAGGTCGTGCTGGCCGATTCCACCATCGCCTGCGCCGTGCCCCAGGGCGCACCGCGCCCCGACATCGGCACCGTCGACAAGCTGCGCCAGACGCTGCTGAATGCCCGTTCGGTGGCCTGGTCCGACAGCGCCAGCGGCGAATACATCGAGCGCGAGATGCTGCCCAAGCTGGGCATCGCCGAGCAGATGCGCGGCAAGGGCCGCAAGATCCCCGCCACGCCGGTGGGCGAGATCATCGCGTCCAAGGAGGCCGATTTCGGCTGCCAGCAGCGCAGCGAACTGCTGCCGGTGCATGGCATCGACATCGTGGGTGACCTGCCCGCCGACGTGCAGTACGTGACCGAGTTCTCCGCCGCCATCGTCGCCAGCAGCCCGCGCCGCGAGGAGGCCACGCGCTTCCTGCGCTTCCTCGCCACGCCCGAGAACGCCGAGGTCATCCGCTCCACCGGCCTGGTGCCGATGACCAAGGGCGGCGCGCGCTGAGCATCCCCAGGCTCGGCCGCCGCACGCGGTGGCCCGGCCCGCGCCGTGCGTGTCTGCGCCGGCGCTTTTCCCCTTCTCTTTCCCTCTCTCTCCTTTCCGGACCCGCCGACCATGCGATCGATCTCCCGCCGCGCCGTGCTGAGCGCCCTGGCCTTTTCCACCCTGACCGGCGCTGCCGGCATTGCCGCGGCGGCCGACTGGCCCTCCAAGCCGATCACCCTCATCGTGCCCTTCGCGGCCGGCGGTACCAACGACATCCTGGCACGCATCGTGGGCCAGAAACTGTCGACGCAACTGGGCGTGCCGGTGGTGGTGGACAACCGCGGCGGTGCCGGCGGCACCCTGGGCGCCGGCATCGCCGCCCGCGCCACGCCGGACGGCAACACCTTCCTGATGGCCGCCATCGCCCACGCTGTGGCACCGGCGCTGTACAAGAGCCTGCCCTACGACTTCGGCCGCGACTTCGACCCCATCGGCCTGATCGGCACCACGCCGAACGTGCTGATCGTCAACCCGTCGGTGCCGGCCAAGACCGTGCCGGAACTGATCGCCTATGCCAAGGCGAACCCGGGCAAGCTCAACTACGGCTCGGCCGGCCCCGGCAGCACCGAGCACCTGGCCGGCGAACTGTTCCGTGCCATCACCAAGACCGACATCACGCATGTGCCCTACAAGGGCGGCGCGCCCATGATGGCCGACCTGCTGGCCGGCAACATCCAGATGGCGCTGGAGACCAGCCCCTCGGCCTCGCCCCACATCAAGGCCGACAAGGTGCGTGCCCTGGCCGTGACCTCGGCCGCCCGCTCGCCCATCTTCCCCAACCTGCCGCCCCTGGCCGAAGCCGGCGTGCCGGGCTACGAGATGACGACGTGGTTCGCGCTCATGGCCCCGCACAACACGCCAGCCGCCGTGCAGGAACGCATGCAGAAGGAACTGCGCACCGTGCTGGCCAACCCCGAGGTCAAGACCCGCTTTGCAGAACAGGGCGTGACGGCCGGCAACATGACGCCGGCCGAAGTGCGCAGCTTCGTGCAGCGCGAGACCCAGCGCTGGGGCGACAGCCTGCGCAGCGCGGGCGTCAAGCCCGAATAAGGGACGGCGCGGGCCCGTCCCGCACGGCTGAGCAAGCCGGCCCGCGTGGCCGGCTTTTTCATTGGGGCGAGCCCGCCGCCGCGTGCGCCTCCTGCAGGCATTGCGCGAAGAGCGCGGTGGCCCGCGCCGGCTGCGGCGAGCGGCGCCACACGCCGACGAAGCGGCAGTCGTAGACGAGCCGCTGCGGCGCCAGTGCCCGCAGCCGGCCCTCGCGCTCGAAGCCGGCCGCGTAATGGTCCGGCAGAAAGCCCAGGTATCGGCCCGACAGCAGCAGCAGCGCGATCGCCTCCTGGTCGTAGCCCGTGGCCCGGCGCGTCAGGCGCGCGCGGTGGCTCAGCTCCATGTTGGGCGAGTGGTAGCCCAGGCCGGCGAAGGCATGGCGGCGCAGGTCGGCCCAGTCCAGCGCGGCGGTGTCGGCCTCGAACAGCGGATGGCCGCGGCCGGCGTAGAGCTGCATCGTCTCGCCGAACAGGTCGGCATAGGCCAGGCTCTGCGAGGCCCGGTGCGCCGGCACCACCCCCACATGGAAGCGGCCGTCGATCACGCCGCGCTCGATGGCGTTGAGCGAAGCCACGTGCACGTTCAGCGACACGCTGGGCGCGCGTTCCGCAAAGAGTGCCATCGCCTCGCCGATGCGGGCCTGCGGGTTGCTGGCCGTCTTGTCGAACAGCGCCACCTCCAGCTCGCCGCCCATGCGGCCGTGGATCTCGTCGATGCCGCCGCGGAAGGTGTCCACCGCCGCCAGCAGGCCCAGCGTCTGCTCGTAGACCTTCTGCCCTTCGGGCGTCAGCGCGAAGCCGGTGCGCCCGCGCCGGCACAGCGTCAGGCCCAGGCGCGTCTCCAGGTCCTTGACGTGGCGGCTGACGGTGGAAGTGCCGATGTTCAGCTCCAGCTCGGCTGCGGTCATGCCGCCGCAGTCGACCACCGCCTTGAACACGCGTAGCAGCCGCAGGTCCATGTCGCTGACCTGGCCGAGCACGGCCCGGCCGCGCGGCCGGGCCTCGTCGGCGGCGGCAGCAGCCGGCACGGCTGCCGGCCTCGGCTTGACCTTGCTCACGGGCGGCGGCGATGCAGTGGAAGCGGCGGCACGCGACTTTCTTGCTTGCATGGATCGTCAAGTGAACAGTGATGAATGTCCATTTTCGCCAGTATCGGCAGGCCCACAATCACGCCCATCCTCAGCCCTTTTCCCACCGCTGCCATGAGCTCCACCCTCGCCTCTCCCGCCCCGGCCCCCGCCGTACGCACCGACGCCGCCTGGCTCGAAGCCCACTGGATGCCCTTCACCGGCAACCGCCAGTTCAAGGCCGATCCGCGCATCATCGTGAGCGGCAAGGGCGCCTACTTCATCGACGCCGACGGTCGCAAGATCTTCGACGGCCTGTCGGGCCTGTGGTGCACGGGCCTGGGCCACTGCCGCAACGAGATCAGCGAGGCCGTGGCCCGCCAGGTGGCCACGCTGGACTACTCGCCGGCCTTCCAGTTCGGGCATCCGCTGTCCTTCGAGCTGGCCAACAAGGTCAAGGACCTGATGCCCAAGGGCCTGGACTATGTCTTCTTCACCGACTCCGGCTCCGAGTCGGCCGACACCTCGCTCAAGCTCGCCCGGGCCTACTGGCGCGCCAAGGGCCAGGGCACCAAGACCCGCCTGATCGGCCGCGAGAAGGGCTACCACGGCGTCAACTTCGGCGGCATTTCCGTCGGCGGCATCGGCGGCAACCGCAAGACCTTCGGCCAGGGCGTCGAGGCCGACCACCTGCCCCATACCCAGCCGGCCATGGGCACCTTCGCCAAGGGCATGCCCGAGATGGGCGGCGTGGAGCTGGCCAACCGCCTGCTGGACGTGATCGCCCTGCACGACGCGTCGAACATCGCTGCCGTGATCGTTGAGCCCTTCTCCGGCTCGGCCGGCGTGGTGATTCCGCCGGTGGGCTACCTGCAGCGCCTGCGCGAGATCTGCACGCAGAACAACATCCTGCTGATCTTCGACGAGGTCATCACCGGCTTCGGCCGCGCCGGCGCCATGACGGGTGCCGAGGCCTTCGGCGTGACGCCCGACATCCTGAACTTCGCCAAGCAGGTGACCAACGGCGTGCAGCCGCTGGGCGGCGTGGTGGCCACCAAGGAGATCTACGACACCTTCATGGCGGCGGGCGGCCCCGACTACCTGGTGGAGTTCCCCCACGGCTACACCTACTCGGCCCACCCGGTGGCCTGCGCCGCCGGCATCGCTGCGCTGGACCTGCTGATCGCCGAGGACGGCCCCGGCCGCGTGAAGGCGCTGGCCCCCTACTTCGAGACCGCCGTGCACAGCCTCAAGGGTGCGAAGCATGTGGCCGACATCCGCAACTTCGGCCTGGCCGCGGGCATCACCATCGCGCCGGTGCCCGGCGAGCCGGCCAAGCGGCCCTACGAAATCGCCATGGCCTGCTGGAAGAAGGGCTTCTACGTGCGCTACGGCGCCGACACCATCCAGCTGGCCCCGCCCTTCATCACCGAGCGCGCAGAGATCGACCGCCTGATCAACGCCGTGGGCGAGGCGCTGCAGGAAGTCGCCTGACGTTCAGCCGCTCGTGCTTCAATACGGGGATGGACGCCCGAAGCACCGCCGCCACCACCCGCCCCGCCGTGATGATGCAGGTCCTCGTGCCCGACGGCACGCTGGCACAGCACAGCACGGCGCTGGAGGCCGCACATGACATCTTTCGTGTGACACGGGTGGCGCCGCAGTTCGCCTGGCAGGCCATGGAAAAGCTGGCCGACTGGGAGCAGTCGGGCGCCACCGGCGACTGCCCACTCAGCGAGGCCGAGGACCTGGCCATCGACGTCCTGCTCTGCGCGCAGGAGGCCGCCAACCAGTCGCTGGGCGTGCGGCCCGGCGAGCCGGCTGTCGAACTGCAGTTCATCGAGGCCTCCGCCGCGCCTTCGCGCTGAACGGGCCGGACGGGCCGGGCCACCACCGCCCTCGCCGCCCGGCCGCTCAATCGTCCTTGCCGACCGTCTCGGTCTTGCGCAGGCCGCGCACGTTCATCACGGCCAGGCACAGCTGGAGCGCGATGAGGGCCCAGGCCTGCGTGTGCAGGCCCCAGGCTGCCCACATCACGTTGCTGGCCAGGAAGATCCAGAAGCCGGTGTTGCGCCGACGCTTGTCGTTCGAAGCCACGAGCCAGGCCGAGATCACCGAGGCCGCGAACGCGGGCCATTGAAGCAGACCGATCCAATCCATCCGAGTGTTTCCTTGCGGTCCGCAGCAAAGGCGGCCAGGACACCCATCCTGCGTGCGCAGGCACGCGCACCGCGTCGGCGCGCAACAGCCGCCCTTGTCGGCCGCGCGCCGCAGGTGCCGCGCGGCTCAGGTGCCGGGGCACAGCCGCCGCAGCGCCGCCACGAGTTCGTCCAGGTCCAGCGGCTTGACCAGGTGGGCATCGAAGCCCGCGCGGCGCGTGCGCTCCACATCGTCGGGCTGCCCCCATCCCGTAGCGGCGATCAGCCGCACGTCCTGCGCGTCGGGCATGGCCTTGACCGCCCGCGCCACCTCGTAGCCGTCGGGCGAGGGCATGCCGATGTCCAGCACCAGCACGTCCGGCGGCGCATGGACCACCTGGGTCAGCGCCTCGCTGCCCGACAGCGCGACGTGCGCGTCGAAGCCCCGCAGCCCCAGCAGCCGCGCGATGGGCCAGACCGCGTCGGCGTTGTCGTCCACCAGCAGGACCCGCGGCAGGCGCGCCGCGGCGGCGGCGTCCGCGAGACTCGCGGGCGGTTGCGGATCGGGCCGCACCTCGCCGGGCAGCCCGTCGATGGGCACGGCCACGGTGAAGCGCGAGCCCTGGCCCGGGCCCGTGCTGTCGCCGTTGACGCGGCCGCCGTGCAGCTCCACGATGCTGCGCACCAGCGCAAGGCCGATGCCCAGCCCGCCGGCGCCGGGCCGCAGCTCCGAGGGCCGCTGCGCGAACATCTCGAACATCGACTCGACCACGCCGGCCTCCATGCCGATGCCGTTGTCGCTGACGCAGAAGACGAGCTCCCCACCGTGCCGCGCGACGTCGAGCGCGATGCGTCCGCCGTCGGGCGTGTACTTGACGGCATTGGTCAGCAGGTTCGACAGCACCTGGCTCATGCGCACGGGGTCGACGAAGAGCTGCAGCTCCGGCTCGGGAACCGACACCGCCAGCGCATGGGCCGCATCGTCCAGCCCGTGGCGCGTCGACTCCACCGCGGCCTCCACCAGCACGCGCACCGGCACCCAGCGCTTGCGCAGGTTCATACGGCCCAGGCGCAGGCTGGAGACATCCAGCAGGTCGTCGAGCAGCACCTTCATGGTCTGTGCCTGGCGCCGCACGATGTCGGTGGCACGGCCGCGCTCCGGCGCGGGCAGGTCCGGCTCGGCCAGTGCCGTGCCCGCCGCATGGATGGAGGCGAGCGGATTGCGCAGCTCGTGCGACAGCACCGCCAGGAAGCGGTCCTTGCTGCGGTTGGCCGCCTCCAGGGCCTGCTGCGCGGCGCGCTGCTGGCTCTGGTCGCGCAGGATCTTGACGAAACCCACCAGGCCATCGGGCCCGCGCATGGGCATGAGCGCGCCGCTGGCCCAGAAGCGCGAGCCGTCCTTGCGCACATGCCAGCGGTCGTCCATGGCATGGCCCTCGCGCACCGCGGCCTGCAGCTCCAGCCGCGGCGCGCCCGAGGCGCGGTCCTCCTCGGTGAAGACCAGGTCGGCGAAGCGACCCGCGACCTCGGGCTCCGAATAGCCCAGCAGACGTTCGGCGCCGGTGTTCCAGCCGGTGATGCGGCCCTGCAGGTCGGTGGAGAAGATGGCGTATTCGACCGCGTTCTCCACGATCAGGCGCAGCCGTTCCTCGCTGGCGCGCAAGGCGTCCTCGGCACGGCGGCGCTCGCCGATGTCGGTGCTGACGACCACCAGCGAGGGCGTGGCGTCGCCCTGGGCGTCGAGCAGGCCCACGCTGTTGTGCATCCACAGCACCGAGCCGTCCTTGCGCAGGCAGCGCTTCTCGATCTGGAAGGGCTGGTGGTCGCGCAGCAGCCGCTCGGTGCGCTCCATGCTGGCGGCACGGTCCTCGGGGTGGATCAGCTCCATCAGCAGGGTGCCGACGAGTTCGCCCTCGTCGTAGCCCAGCATGCGCGCGTAGTGGCGGTTGACGAAGAAGATGCGGCCCGCCTCGTCGGCCTGCAGCACGCCCACCGAGGCCTGGTTGACGATGGCGCCGAAACGCGCCTCGGACTCGCGCAGGGCCCGCTGCGCCAGCCGCAGCTCGCTGATGTCCACGAAGGTCAGCACCACGCCGGCCACCTGGCCCTCGCCGGTGCGGTGCGGCAGCACACGGGCCAGGTACCAGATGCCGGCGCCGGCCTCCACCTCGCGCTCCACGGGCGTCAGGTGCCGCAGCACGCGGCCGGCGTCGGCCATCAGGCCGGCATAGCGCAGCGGCGTGGCCAGGTCGGACAGCGGCCGGCCCAGGTCGCCGGGAATGAAGCGGAACAGGGCGCAGGCCGCCGGGGTGTAGCGCACCACGCGCAGCTCGCGGTCGAGGAAGACGGTCGCGATGGCGGTGGCGTCGAGCAGGTTGAGCAGTTCGCCATGGCTCTGCTGCAGGGCCTCGATCTCGCGCTCCAGCTCGCGCACGCGCTGGCCGGCCGCGGCCGCATCGGCTGAACCGGTGGCAGCGGGCGGGCCAGGAGGGCCGGGCGGAGGGGCGTGGGAGCGGGCAGGTTCGTCCATGCGGTTCCTCTCGGTGGATGGTGGGGCGGGCCCGCCAAGCCTGCCGCCATGCCGGCTCAGAGGCTGTAAGCCTTGAGGCGGTTGTAGAGCGTCTTCAGGCTGATCCCGAGGACCGCCGCCGCGCGCTCCTTGTGGCGGTCGCAATGCAGGTAGGTGGCCACGATGGCCTGGCGCTCGATCTCGGCCAGCGATGTGCCCACGGGCACGGATATCCAGCCCGGTGCAGCTGCCACCTGCACCTGCGCCTGGGCCTGCAGCGGCTCCAGCGGCATGGGCGCCGAGGCCGCCGCCAGCTCGGCCGACGAATCGGCCGCGCCGGGTGGCATCCATTCGTCGGACAGCCAGCCGTCCACGCTCATCACCCAGGCGCGCTGCACGGCATTTCGCAGCTGGCGCACGTTGCCGGGCCAGTGGTAGGCGCGCAGCTTGCGCAGGGCCTCGGGGGTGAAGCGACGGCCCAGGCCCTCCTGCACGCGCAGTTGCTGCGCAAAGTGCAGGGCCAGCAGTTCCACATCGTCGCCGCGGGCACGCAGTGGCGGCAGGATGATGGGAAAGACATTGAGGCGGTAGAGCAGGTCCTCGCGCAGCACGCCGGCGCGCACGGCCGCATGCGGGTCGCGGTTGGTGGCCGCGATGATGCGCACGTCGGTCTGCTGCAGCTCGGTGGAGCCCACGCGCATGAAGGTGCCCGACTCCAGCACGCGCAGCAGCTTGACCTGCAGCTCGGCCGGCATCTCGGTCACTTCGTCGAGGAAGAGCGTGCCGCCGTGCGCCCGCTCGAAGAAGCCGCGGTGCTGGCGCTCGGCCCCGGTGAAGGCGCCGCGCTCGTGGCCGAAGATCTCGCTCTCGATCAGGTGGGGCGACAGCGCGCCGCAATTGACGGCCAGAAAGGGCTGCTCGCGGCGGCGGCTCAGGTCATGCACCGCGCGGGCCACCAGTTCCTTGCCGGTGCCGCTTTCGCCCTGGATGAACACCGTCGCCGCCGAGCCCGCGACACGCGCGATCTGCAGGTAGACGCTCTGCATGGGCTCGGAACGTCCGATCAGGGCGCCGAAGCGGCCGGTCTCTCGCCAGGTCTCGGTCAGTTCTGCCACCTCGGCCCGCAGCCGCGAGGGCCGCATCAGGCGCGACAGCAGGTGCCGCAACTGCTGCGCCTGAACAGGCTTGACCAGGTAGTCGGCCGCACCCAGGCGCAGCGCCCGGATCGAGGTCTCCAGGCTGGCCTGCCCGGTGATCAGCACCACCTCGATGTCGTGCGTGCTGGCCTGGGCCGCTTCGAGCAACTCGAAGCCGCTGCCGTCGGGCAGGTGCACGTCCAGCAGCATGAGGTCGGGCGGCGAGACCACCAGCGCACGCCGCGCATCGGCGAGGGTGCCGCAGGTGGAGACGCGATGACCCTCGCGCGCCACCAGGGCCGCCAGCATGCGTGCCACGTCCTCATCGTCCTCGACGATCAGTGCTCGTCCCATTCCACTCCTCGGATGTGCTTTTCTAGCGGCGGCCCGCGGTCGGGCGCGGGCGATGCGGCGCGGAATCCTGCGCGCAGGCCCGGACGCTATCGCAGCCCGCGTCCCCCCGCTGTCGGACGGATGCAGAAATTGCGGCAAGGACTGCCGATTCACCCCAAGAATCCCGCAGAAATTAACACTTATTTATTAAATAAGCGCCGTTCGAGCGTGGCACATCCGTTGCGCTGTCTTGGGGGTGAGACTTTCCAGAACCACCGATTTCGGCACACCCCTTCCACCCTCTGCCTTTTCGCCCGGCACCCCCTGCGCACCTGCGCGGTGGCCGCGCCGCGCGGGAGCACCCACGTGATCCGGGTCGGCATCGCCGACGACCATCCGGTGGTGCGCTCGGGGTTGCGGGCCCTGCTCTCGTCCTGCGACGACATGAGCGTGGTGGGCGAGGCGAGCGATGGCCGCGAGACGCGCGCGCTGGCGCTGGACGTGCGCCCCCACGTGCTGATCATGGACCTGATGATGCCGGGCTACAGTGCGCTGGACCTCATGACCACCCTGCGCGAACGCGCCTCGGGGGTGGCCGTGATGGTCTACACCGGCTACCCGGCCGAGCACTACGGCCCCGCGCTGCTGCGCGACGGCGCCCGGGCCTACCTGGGCAAGGACTGCGACCCCTCCGAGGTACTGGCCGCCATCCGCGCGCTACACGCCGGCCGGCGCTACATCACCTCGGACATGGCGGGCGTGCTGGCCCAGCGCTCCAGCATCCAGACCAGCGAGGCGGCGCCCCACCACGCGCTCACGCCGCGCGAGTTCCAGATCTTCCTGAAGCTCGCGCAGGGCGACAGCCCGGCCCACATCGCCGACGCCCTGTGCGTGTCGGCCAAGACGATCAGCACCCACAAGGCCCGCATCATGGCCAAGATGGACCTCCATTCGAACAGCGAGTTGACCTACTACGCGACCAAGCGTCGGCTGCTCAGGTGAGGACACCCGCCATGCCGCTCCAATGCTCCGGGCGGCCGCCGGAGGCGGCTGCTCTTCGGGCACGTCCAAGCCGGCGCAGGCAGGCTCGGAGCCGCGGCCCTCAGCCCCTCACTGGCGCCTTCGGCTTGGAGGGGGGCGCACCCAGGGGCCTGGCGAAGCCAGTTCCTCGGATGCCCTGGCTTGGCCCGCTCCGCGGCCATCCAATTTGTGTCGCCGCGCCAGTTTCATGCGAGGCGGGTGGCGCACAGCGCCATGGAAGACTGACATGACCACTCGCTCCCCGCCGTCCACCCCACCTGCGCCGCCGGAGTCGCCGCAGCAGGCGCTGCTGCGCGAGTTCGACCACGACGCGCGTTCACCGCTGAGCGCCATGGCCGCCGCCACCGAACTGCTCGGGGCCACCGACGACCCGGCGCTGCAGGAAGAGGCCCGCGGCGTGATCGCGCGGCAGGTGCGCAAGCTCAACGAGCTGTTCGCGGCCTTCCGGGCCCGGCTGGCCGCCCTGGCCTCGGGACGCAACGATCCGCCCATCTGACTCGCCAGCGGCGCGCATGGCCCGGCGAAGTACGGCCGAGCGGCGCCGTTCTCACTCCATCAGCTGGTGGCGGATGGCATAGAGCGTCATCTCGCCGTTGGAGCGCAGGCCCAGCTTCTCCAGGATGCGGGTCCGGTAGCCGCCCACCGTCTTGACCGACAGGCACAGCGACGAAGCAGCCTGCTGCAGGTCGCAGCCCTGAGCCAGCTTGAGCAGCACCTGCAACTCGCGGCGGGTGAGCGGCTCTTCGTGGCGGCCATCGGCGGGCACACAGTGCTCCAGCAGCAGGTTGGCCATGGTGGGCGACATGTGGCGCTCGCCGCGCGCGACGGCACGCACGGCCCGCAGCAGTTCGTGCGGATCGCTTTCCTTGTCGACCAGGGCCCGCACGCCCTCGCGCACCAGCGTGCAGGCGTACTGCTCCGCCGCAAACCCGGTATACACCACCAGGCCCACATCGGGCGCCTGCATGCGCAAGCGGACGACCTCGTCGAGCACGTTCGAACCCGGGATCACCAGGTCGAGCACCAGCACATCGAGCTGCTGCGCGATCAGCTCGCGGGCCAGCCCGCGTGCCCGGTCACATTCCCACACCATCTGCAGGTCGTCCTCGGCGCCGAACAGCGCCTTGAGGCCGGTGCGCACGACCGGGTGGTCGTCGACCACGCCGACACGAATCGGCTGCAAGGCGCGCGGGAGGCGGGAAGACAGCGAAAAGGCGGAAGTGGGCGCGGAGGCCGCATGATGGGTGCTCTGCATGACGGTGTACTGGCAACTCCCATGCCGCGCCATCCGCTTGAGGATGAAAGAAGAAGCTGCGTGTTGGCGACATGCAGACCGGCTGGCTGGGCCCGCAGCCGACCGGGCCTCATCGCTTGCAGCAAGTGTTGCCGCAAGCCTTGCAGCCGCAAGGCGAAGCTCGCCCCGGCCCGCTGACGATGGGCCCGTCCTTGTCCGACATGGGGCCGCTGGCAGCTCCATAAGCTGAACGGACCCGCCCCCAGCCGCCGAGGTCGGCGGCGCCCGAGCCCCGGACGGCGGGCCCACGACCCAAGGAGCATTTCCATGTCGAATTCACAGAACGGACGTCCCGGCCACACCGAGCACAACGCCACTGGCAAGCAGCGCCCCACGCCGCGCAACGAAGGCCGGCGTACGCCCGAGAGCCGCCATGACCGCGAGGACCATGCAGGCAGCGGCAACCAGAAACAGCAGCGCCAGGGCGGTGGTCATGGCGTGCATTGAACGCTGGGCCGCAGCGGCAGTTGCGATGGGGGCGCTGGCGGCCGGCCTGCCAGCGGCGGCGCAGAGCTCCGGCAACCCGCGCGGCAATCCCCAGGGCAGCGCCACGCCGGGTTCGACGGGCCGCGCCGTGCCTCCGCCGGCCAGTCGCCCCCCGCAAAGCGCAGCGCCGACGAGCGGGACTGAAGGCCGGCGGACCAACCCGGATCAACCCGAGGCGAGCAGCGGCCATGGCCGTGAGATCGGGGTGGGACAGCCGGGTGGACTCGGCGGCCAGCGTGCGGCCGAATCGCGCAATCGCACCACCGAGACGAATCAGGCGCCGAAGCCGGCCCAGACGCGATGAAGCCCGCGTGACGGGAAGGCCTTTTGGGGTGCTCACCGCCACGGCTTCGACAAGTTCAGCCCGAACGGAAGAGGTGTGACGCTCAGGCGTCCGGTACCCCGCTGACCTGACGCAGGTCCTCGGCATGGCGATGTGCCCCGTCGCCGCGGTCGCCAGCGGGCGATGTGTCCTGGTCCAGCTGCGTGGTGGGCGGGTGCCGTGCGTCGCCAACGACCGGCGCAACCGGCATGGGGATCTGCTCTGGCGGCGTCTGTTCGTCGGGGCGCTTATGGCCGTCCAGCGTGCGGACGGGATCCTCACCCACACCCTGGGGCGGAGCACGGCGGCGGTCTTCGTTGGGATTCATGGCGTTGTCCTTGAACGGTGCAGGCCCGCTCCAGCGTCTGCCCGGCGTGAAGACGGGATGACGAGCGAAGCGGAGAGCCATGCAGGTTGTGCCACCCGGTCGACCAAGGCGTAGGAATCGCCGCAAAGCGGTGTGCGCTCCAGGGTTGTGGTGTCCAGGCGCACGGCAGGCTCCTCCCGCGCCTACACGCCCGGAGGAGGCTGCGGGCCAACCTGAAGCTTCCTCGCGGCGCCGGATCTCCGAACGTCGCGGCGCCGGATCTCCGGACGGTCAGGCGCTGCACGTGCGCAGCGCTTCGCCTTCGCTGAGTCCTGCGCGCATTCACACCAGGAGCCTGCGACCATGAGTACCACACGCATCACCGACAGCGGCGAGGGCACCCGACCGACCACCGACGGCGCCGCGGGCAATCTGGGCCCCGCCAAAGGCTATCCGGATGGGGACACCGTCAAGCCGGGACCGCATGAGCGCATGATGGACAAGCGTCAGGACGCCGAGGCCGCGGAACAAGACGGCTCAGCGCCCTGGGGCGTGCGCGAATCCATGCGGCCCAATCCCAACACCGAACCACCGCCGTGGCCTGGCAAGACACGCAAGGGCCGCGAGGCGCCACCCGCGCGCTGAGGTGCTCCTCACACGGTGCGCTCCCGTGAACGCGCGCTTCGGCCGTGGACCTGGCCCACGCCACGACTGCCGGATTCACCGCTTGTCGTCGCCGCCGGCATTCTTCGACAGCGCAAGGAACTCCTGCGTGAGTACGCCCAGGTGCTCGGCCAACCATCCCAAAGTCGCTTCCTCCTGGCGCAGAATTTCCTCGCACACGTGACGGGTCTGGGGGTCCTGCGCCATCTCGGCCACGGCCACCATCACACGGTACGTGGCCACCTCGTAGTGCTCGAAGGCATAGCAGGTCATCGCCACGTTGATCACCTCGTCGCTGGCCGGCCGGGCACTCAGGCTCTGCACCATTGCACTCATCCTGCCTGCCACCTCCTTGCCCCCGGAAGTGCTGCCGCCGCGACGGTGGATGCACTCGCTCAGCATTCGCGCCTGCTCCCGGGTCTGCTGATGATGGGCCTGCAACCTGGCCTTGAGCACGGGGTGACTGCCCAGGCGGTCGCACGCCGTCTGGAGCAGCAGCTCTGCCTGCTCCTCCATGGCATGGGCGTCTCGCAACCAGTCCATCAGGTGCTCGGCGGCATAGGTCATGGACAGGTTCATGGGTGCAGGCGAAGAAGGTGCGTGCGTCGCACTGCCGTCCGCAGCGAAGCCGTCGAGGGAGGCACCCGGGTCCTCCTCGCCGGCCGCTGATTCGCTTGACAAGTCCACGCCAGGAGCCTTGCCAGATTCGGGGTTCATAAGAGCGCGTCCTTGCGGGATGTTGATGCCACCACTCTGGGAGCCAGGGGCCCTGGCGATGTAGGAAGAGTTCGGGCTGCCCCCGCGCCGAACTCGCGAGATGCCCCGCAAGCCCGCCCCGACGCGTACGCCTTCCAGGCCCGGCTGTGCGCTCCCACCCCGAGCTGAGCCTCCACCTACACGGTCCTGGAGGCAGCACGCGAACGCTGTGCGCTGGAGCCCCTGCATCAGCGGGCCCCTTGTCAAACCCATCCCCCCACAGGAGTCCTCTTCATGTTCTCGCACAACAAACGTCTGCAATACACCGTGCACGTCAGCATGCCCAACCCCGGCCTCGCCAACCTCATGCTGGAGCAGTTCGGCGGCCCACAGGGCGAGCTGGCTGCGGCCTGCCGCTACTTCACCCAGGCCGTGGCCGAAGACGATCCCGGACGCAAGGACATGCTGTTCGACATCGCCACCGAAGAGCTGAGCCACCTGGAGGTGATCGGCAACATCGTGTGCATGCTCAACAAGGGCGCCAAGGGCCGACTGGCCGAGGGCATCGACGAGCAGGGCGATCTCTATCGCTCCATCACCGGCGCAGGCAACGACAGCCACCTCACGCAGGTGCTCTACGGCGGTGGAGCCCCGCTGGTGAACTCGGCAGGTGTGCCTTGGACCTCTGCCTACATCGACACCATCGGCGAGCCCACGGCCGACCTGCGCTCCAACATCGCGGCCGAGGCCCGCGCCAAGATCGTCTACGAGCGGCTCATCAACCTCACCGACGACCCCGGCGTGAAGGACGCCCTCACCTTCCTGATGACGCGCGAGGTGGCGCACCAGAAGTCCTTCGAGAAGGCGCTCTACAGCATCGAGCCCAACTTCCCGCCGGGCAAGCTGCCGGGCGACCCGCGCTTCACCAGCGTGTACTTCCGCATGTCCAAGGGCGAGGCCGATGTCAGGGGTCCGTGGAACGAAGGGCCGGACTGGGACTTCGTGCCGATGACGCAGGACTCGGGCCCCGTGGACGGCCGCACCGGCTGGGCCTCGGTCGAACTGCCCGAGGGCGATGCGGAGCTGGTGCGTGCCATGGCCACGCGCACGCAGTCGCGCACCGACATCGATCCCACCACCGGTGCCGAGCTGGGCGCCGGCGTCACCCCGCCACCGGCGGCCAAGAAGAAGTGAGCAAGGGCCGCGACGCGGATGCGCCGGCGCCGGGTGGCCTGGCGCTGGTCATCATCGACATGATCAGTGGCTGGGACTTTCCGGACGCCGAGCACCTGTTGCCGCATGCCCAGCGCGTGGCCACCGAGATCGCGGCGCTGGCCCAGGCCTGCCGCGACCGCGGTGTGCCCGTCATCTATGCCAACGACAACCGCGGGCGCTGGCGGTCGGACTTCCGCTCGCTGGTCGATGCGGCCCTGGCCCAGGACGGGTCGGGCGCGGAGATCACGCGACTGATGCGCCCGCACGAGCACGACTACTTCGTGCTCAAGCCCAAGCATTCGATCTTCCATGGCACGCCCATGCCGTTCCTGCTGCAGCACCTGAAGGTTCAACGGCTGGTGCTCGCCGGTGTCTCCAGCGACCAGTGCGTGCTCATGTCCGTGTCGGACGCGCGCATGCGCGAGCTGGACCCGATCGTGCCCGCGGACTGCTCGGCCTCGCAGGGCGAGGAACGGCACAAGGTGCTGCTGCAGCAGCTGCGCGAGACGTGGAAGGTCGAGGCGCCGGACACCTGGCGCGTGCTCTTCGAGGGCGCGTCGCCTTCTTCTTCCCCTTCCCCACCGCCCCGCCAGGAGCCTTCCAATGACTGAACCCACGCCCCAGGCCTCCACGCCGCCCCAGCAGCCGCCCGGCCTCGAGTCGCGCATGACCCCGGAGCCCGACTTCGGCGCCGACAGCTACCGCGGCAGCGCCAAGCTGCAGGGCAAGGTGGCGCTGATCACCGGCGGCGACAGCGGCATCGGCCGCGCCGTCGCCCTGGCCTTTGCGCGCGAGGGCGCGGACGTGCTGATCTCCTTCCTGGAGGAAGAGGAAAGCGATGCCCGCGTCACCCGCGAGTGGGTGCAGAAAGAAGGCCGCCAATGCCTGGCCATCGCCGGCGACATCCGCAGCGAGGCGCATTGCCGCTCGCTGGTGGATGCGGCCGTGCAGCAGTTCGGCCACCTCGACGTGCTGGTCAACAACGCCGCCTTCCAGATGAGCCACAAGTCGCTCGACGAGTTGACCGAAGAGGAGATCGACCGCACCTTCCGCACCAACGTCTTCGCCATGTTCTTTCTGGCCAAGGCCGCGGTGCCGCATATGAAGCCGGGCGCGTCGATCATCAACACAGCGTCGATCAACGCCGACAAGCCCAACGCCACGCTGGTGGCGTATGCCGCCACCAAGGGCGCGATCCAGAACCTCACCGGCGGGCTGGCCCAGTTGCTGGCCGAGAAGGGCATCCGCGTGAACTGCGTGGCGCCGGGCCCGGTGTGGACGCCGCTGATCCCCTCGACGATGCCGCCCGAGCAGGTGGCCAAATTCGGGCAACAGACGCCGATGAAGCGCCCCGCGCAGCCCAAGGAACTGCAGGCGGCCTATGTGATGCTGGCCTCGGACGAGGCCAGCTACATCTCGGGCGCCACGATTGCCGTCACTGGCGGCGTGCCGATGATCTAGCGATGACGCGGCAAGGAAGTTTGCCTACAGCGCCACCCAGCCCGGCGTGCGCGCGATTGCGCCAAACAGAGCCGCCGCGTGATCGGAAGGCGTGGCGTAGAGGTCCAGCGGATGGGGCATGCCGTGCAGCAGGAACACCGCGCGGATGCGCTCGTCCCAATCCAGCAGGGCCATCGACCAGTCGGCGAACACCCGCGCCGGGGCCGGGCCGCGATCGAGCAACTTGACCTGCTGGTGCCGGTCGTCGGCCAGGATGATGCTGTAGAGGCGCTCCACCGCGGCCTGCGGGCCTTCCAGGTACTGCATGTACACGCCATCCAGCAGGCACAGCGCACCGGTGATCGAGGCCGCGGCATTGTTGTCGCGCGACTGCCGCAGGATGCCCGCCACGTCCTCCGAGCGGAAGGCCCGGGCGCGGCTGGCATAGATGAGTCGGTAGATCACGCGGCCATCCTAGCCGCCGTGCCGGGACCGGAGAAGTCGGCTCAACTGCAGACGGCGACCGGCGCATGGTCACTTGGATTCGGGCTGCCTCAGGGCAAACCCTGAACACAATCTCTGAAACCGGTTTCATAATTTCCGTCATCGGAGACACACCGGCGCGCCCACGCGCCCCACGCCCGTGAATTACCAGTTCCAGTTCGATGCCGTGCTCGCCGCCTGGCCCCTGCTGCTCAAGGGCACATGGATCACGGTGCAGCTCTCCCTCACCGCCACCCTGCTGGGCCTTGCGGTGGCCGTGGTGTGCGCCTGGGGCAAGACCAGCGGCCCGGCGCCGCTGCGCTTCCTGATCAACGCCTACATCGAGGTGATCCGGAACACGCCCTTCCTGGTGCAGCTGTTCTTCTTTTTCTTCGCGCTGCCGGTCGTCGGCGTGCGCTGGTCGCCCTACATGGCGGCGCTCACGGCCATGGTGGTCAACCTCGGGGCCTATGCCACCGAGATCATCCGCGCCGGCATCGAGTCCATTCCCAAGGGGCAGATCGAGGCGGGCCGCGCGCTCAACCTCAAGGGCTGGGAGATCTTCCGCTTCATCATCATCAAGCCCGCGCTCAAGGCCATCTACCCGGCGCTGACCAGCCAGTTCATCCTGCTGATGCTGAGCTCGGCCGTGGTGTCGGTGATCTCGGCCGACGACCTCACCTCGGTGGCCGCCACGCTGCAGTCGCAGACCTTCCGCAGCTTCGAGATCTACATCGTCGTGGCCGCCATCTACCTCGGCCTCGCCCTGCTCTTCTCGCTGCTGTTCAAGCTGATCTACCAGCGCGTGCTGCACTACCCCGACCGCCGCTGAAGGCAGCACAAGGACACGACCACCATGCGTACCTTCGGCTTTCCCGAATTCCTGTTCATCCTCGAAGCGGCCCAATGGACGCTGGCCCTGTCGGCCATCGCCTTCGTGGGCGGCGCCATCCTGGGCCTGCTCATTGCGCTGGCCCGCACCAGCGAGAACCGCGCGGCGCTCTTCGCCTCGGGCGTGTTCATCCAGGTGTTCCAGGGCACGCCGCTGCTGCTGCAGCTGTTTTTGATCTTCTTCGGCGCGCCGGTGCTGGGGCTGGACATCAACCCGTGGGTCGCCGCGGGCGCGGCGCTCATCCTCAACAGCGCCGCCTTCCTGGGCGAGATCTGGCGCGGCTGCATCCAGGCCATTCCGCGCGGCCAGTGGGAAGCGGCCATGGCGCTGAACCTGTCGTACACCGCCCGCCTGCGCGACGTGGTGCTGCCCCAGGCCTTCAAGATCGCGCTGCCTCCCACGGTGGGCTACGTGGTGCAGATCATCAAGGGCACGTCGCTCGCGGCCATCATCGGCTTCACCGAGATCACCCGCGCCGGCCAGATCATCAACAACGCCACCTTCCAGCCGCTGGAGGTGTTCAGCACCGTGGCCGCGCTGTACTTCGTCATCTGCTGGCCGCTGTCGCTGCTGGCCGCGCACATGGAGCGCCGCCGCGCGCGGGCGCTCGCCCGCTGACTGCGCCCCCCTCTCTTCACCCCCGTCACGCTCAACCCAAGGAGACCTCCATGAACCTCAGCCTGCACCGCCGCACCGCCCTGGCACTGGGCCTGGCCGCCTGCGCCACCGCCTTTGCACCCCTGGCCTCGGCCCAGTCCGTGGCCGACATCAAGAAGAAGGGCGAGATCACCATCGGCATGCTGGTGGACTTTCCGCCCTACGGCACCACCGACGCCAAGAACCAGCCCGACGGCTACGACGCCGACGTGGCCAAGCTGCTGGCCAAGGACCTGGGCGTGAAGGCCAACATCGTGCCCGTCACCGGCCCCAACCGCATTCCCTTCCTGCTGACCAACAAGGTCGACCTGCTGATCGCCTCGCTGGCCGTCACGCCCGAGCGCGCCAAGCAGGTGGACTTCTCGGTGCCCTACGCCGCCGCCACCATCGTGCTGTACGGCAGCAGCAAGGTCGAGATGAAGTCGCCCGCCGACCTCAAGGGCAAGCGCGTGGGCGTGGCCCGCGCCAGCACGCAGGACGTGTCGCTGACCGCCGTGGCGCCCGAGGGCACCGAGATCCGCCGCTTCGACGACGACGCCTCGGCCATGCAGGCGCTGATGTCGGGCCAGGTCGATGCCATCGGCTGCTCCACCACCGTCGCCGCGCAGATCGCCAAGCGCGCCGGCAGCAACTTCGAGAACAAGTTCAACCTGCGCCAGCAGGTCATGGGCATCGCCATGCGCCCGGGCCAGCCCGAGCTGAAGAAGACGCTGGACGAATTCGTCGAGCGCAACAGGAAGAACGGCGAGCTGAACAAGCTCTACCAGAAGTGGCTGGGCACGGACTTCCCGGCCATGCCCAACTCCTGATTGGCTTCTTTCCCTATCCGACCGCACAAGGCAGCCGAACGATGAACAGCAGCGTGGCCGCGCCCCATGAACTGGGCGACCCCATCATCCGCATGGAAGGGGTGAGCAAGTGGTATGGCGAGTTCCAGGTGCTCACCGATGTGGACCTGTCGGTGCGCACCGGCGAGCGCATCGTCATCTGCGGGCCCTCGGGCTCGGGCAAGTCCACGCTGATCCGCTGCATCAACCGGCTGGAGACGGTGCAAAAGGGCCGCATCACGGTCGACGGCATCGAGCTGACGGCCGGCGGCAAGAACGTGGATGCCGTGCGCGCGGAAGTGGGCATGGTGTTCCAGCAGTTCAACCTGTTCCCGCACCTCACGATCCTGCAGAACTGCACACTGGCACCGATGCGCTCGCGCGGCATGTCGCGCGAAGAGGCCGAGGCGGTGGCCATGAAGTACCTGACGCGGGTGCGCATTCCCGAGCAGGCCAACAAGTACCCGAGTCAGCTGTCCGGCGGCCAGCAGCAGCGCGTGGCCATCGCCCGGGCGCTGTGCATGGCGCCCAAGATCATGCTGTTCGACGAGCCCACCTCGGCGCTCGACCCCGAGATGGTCAAGGAAGTGCTGGACACCATGATCGGCCTGGCCGACGACGGCATGACCATGCTGTGCGTCACCCACGAGATGGGCTTTGCCCGCAGCGTGGCCGACCGCGTGATCTTCATGGCCAGCGGCGAGATCCTCGAACAAGGTACGCCGGAGGCCTTCTTCGGCAACCCGCAGCACGAGAAGACGCGGCAGTTCCTGGGCCAGATCCTGACGTCCGGTCACTGACACGATGCTCTCCGTCCTGATCTCTCTTTCCTCCTTCGGCGCGGCCGAGGTGGGCCGCCATGGCCAGGCCTGGGCCACGGGCCTGGCCTACGAAGCCGGCGTGGACAGCGTCGAAGTGCGCGGCGAGCTGCTGCGCAATCCCGCGTCCGAACTGGCGGCACTCAAGGGCCATGCCGCGGTCTACTCCAGCCCCGAAGGCCTCTGGACCGCCGACGGGCAGCTCGACACGACCGCGCTCCAGACCGGCCTGGCCCGCGCGGTGGCCCTGGACGCGCCACGCCTCAAGATGGCCATCGGCGGCTTCCACGCCACGCGCAGCCGCGACTCCCTCGACGCACTGCGCGAGGCCCTGGCCCGCACGCCGGTGGAGCTGGTGATCGAGAACGACCAGACGCCCACCGCCGGCACACTCGACGCGCTGCTCGCCTTCTTCGACGCCCAGCAGGCCGCCGGCCTGGACCTGGGCATGACCTTTGACATGGGCAACTGGCACTGGCTGGGCGAATGCCCGCTCGAGGCCGCCCGCGCCCTGGCCCACCGCGTGTGCTACGTGCATGCCAAGGGCGTGCAGCGCCGGCCCGACAAGTGGGTCGCGGTGCCGCTGGCCGAATCGGCCGCACCCTGGCGCGCCGTGCTGCGCGCCCTGCCGGCCGATGTGCCGCATGCCATCGAATACCCGCTGATCGGCGACGACCTGACGGCCGTCACCCGCGCCGAGATCGCTGCCCTGCGCCAGCTGCGCACCGCCGCTTGAACACCCCAGCCCGAGCCTTCGCTGAACCGTCCCGCATGACCACCGCCCCCACCTTCGACGCCGCCACCTTCGGCGAGGCCATGCTGCTGCTGGTGGCCGACGAGCCCGGCCCCATCGAGCAGGCCACGCTCTTCCACAAGCGCAGCGCCGGCGCCGAGACCAACGTGGCCATCGGCCTGGCGCGCCTGGGCCTGAAGGTGGGCTGGGCCAGCCGACTGGGCACCGACTCCATGGGCCGCGCGCTGCTGGCCACCATGCAGGCCGAAGGCATCGACTGCTCGCATGTGGTGTGCGACGCCACGCAGCGCACCGGCTTCCAGTTCAAGGGCCGCGTCACCGACGGCAGCGATCCGCCCATCGAATACCACCGCAAGGGCTCGGCCGCCAGCCAGATGCGGCCCGAGGACATCGACGAGGCCTGGCTCTGCGCCGCGCGGCACCTGCATGCCACCGGCGTGTTCGCCGCCGTCTCCGAGACCACACTGCCGACCGCCCACCGCACGCTGGACCTGATGCGCGCCGCCGGCCGCAGCATCTCCTTCGACCCCAATCTGCGGCCCACGCTGTGGGGCAGCACCGAGCGCATGCGCACGTGCATCAATGCGCTGGCCGCCAAGGCTGACTGGGTGCTGCCCGGCCTGGAGGAAGGCCGGCTGCTGACCGGCGAGACCACCCCCGAAGCCATTGCGCGCTTCTACCGTGAGGCAGGCGCCTCGCTGGTCGTTGTCAAGCTCGGCCCCGACGGTGCCTACTACGACAGTGCCACGGCGGGCAGCGCGTATGTGCCGGGCTTTCCGGTCGACCAGGTGATCGACACCGTCGGCGCCGGCGACGGCTTTGCGGCCGGCGTGATCAGCGCGCTGCTCGAAGGCCGCAGCGTGCCGGAAGCCGTGCGCCGCGGCGCCTGGATCGGTGCCCGCGCCGTGCAGGCGCTGGGCGACACCGAGGGCCTGCCCACGCGGGCCCAGCTGCAGGAGGCTGGCCTGTGAGCGACGCACGCAAGAAGGTCCTGGTGTTCCGGGCGCTCCCGCCCGAACAGATGGCGCGGCTGCAGGCCGCGCACGAGGTCAGCTTCGCCGACCCCAAGAAGGACCGTGCCGCCTTCGACGCCGCCCTGCCCCAGGCACAGGGCCTGATCGGCTCCAGCTTTCCCATCGACGCCGGCGTGATCGCCGCGGCGCCGAAGCTGGAGGTGGTTTCCAGCGTCTCGGTGGGCGTGGACAACTACGACCTGGCCGCGCTTCATGCCCGCGGCATCGTGCTGGCCCACACGCCCGGCGTGCTGGACGAGACCGTGGCCGACACCGTCTTCGCCCTGCTGATGGCCACCAGCCGCCGCGTGGTCGAGCTGGCCACCCTGGTGCGCGAAGGCCGTTGGGACAGGAACATCGGCGAAGACCTCTTCGGCTTCGACGTGCATGGCAAGACGCTGGGGCTGCTGGGCTTCGGCCGCATCGGGCAGGCCATCGCACGCCGTGCCGCGCTGGGCTTCGGCATGCCGGTGCTCTATCACGCCCGCCGCCCGGTCGACCTGGCCACGCAGGCGCCCGAGCTGCAGGGCCGCGCGCATCACACGCCGCTGCCCCAGCTGCTGGACCGCGCCGACTTCGTGGTCGCCATGCTGCCGCTCACGCCCCAGACCCGCGGCATGGTCGATGCCGCCCTGCTCGCACAGATGAAGCCCGGCGCCATCTTCATCAATGGCGGCCGCGGCGCCACCGTGGACGAGCCGGCCCTGCTGGCGGCGCTGGACAGCGGCCACCTGCGCGCCGCCGGCCTGGACGTGTTCGCGCGCGAGCCGCTGCCGCTCGATTCGCCGCTGCGCACCCACCCCAAGGTGACGCCGCTGCCGCACATCGGCTCGGCCACCCACGAGACGCGCCATGGCATGGCCGAACTCGCGGTGAGCAACCTGCTCGATGCGCTGGCGGGTCGCCGCCCCGCCGCGGTGTACGACACTGCGGCTTCATGAACACACCGCCGCCGGCCGTGCGGCCGGTCCGCCCCACCATCTCGGACGTCGCGCGCGTGGCGGGCGTGTCCAAGGCCACGGTGTCGCGCTTCTTCAACCACCGCGAACGCCTGCTCAGCCCCGACATCGCGGCCCGCGTCGAGGCCGCCATCGCCGAACTGGGCTATGTGCCCAGCCCGATGGCGCAGGCGCTCAGCCACGGCCGCTCGCGGCTCATCGGGCTGATCGTGGCCGACATCACCAACCCCTTCTCGGTGGCCGTGCTGCGCGGCGCCGAGAAGGCCTGCAAGGACGCGGGCTACCTGGTGATGCTGTTCAACATCGGCAACGAGGCGGGCCGCGAGCGCGAAGCCATCGACGCCCTGGCCGGCTACCAGGTGGATGGCTTCATCCTCAACACCCTCGGGCGCGGCGCGGGCGTGGTCGAGGCCATCGCGGCCCACGGCAAGCCGGCCGTGCTGGTGGACCGGCGGCACGACGGCCTGGAGGCGGACTTCGTCTCCATCGACAACCGCGGCGCCATGGCCGAAGCCTGCAGCCACCTCATCGATGGCGGCTGGCGCGAGCTGCTCTACGTGACCGAGCCGCAGCAGGGCGTGAGCACCCGGCGCGAGCGCACGGCCGCCTTCCGAGACTGCCTCGAGGCGCATGCGCAGGCCTCGCCGCGGGTGCATGGGGAGGTGTTCGAGATGGCCGAGGGTGGCGACGAAGCCCTGCGCGATGCGCTGCGTGCCCTGCGCAAGCGGGCCCGCACGCCGCGCCGCGCCGCCGTGGTGGCGGGCAATTCGGTGGTCACGTTGCGCGTGGCGCAGGCCGTTCGGCAACTGGGATGGGAGTTCGGCGCCGAATTGGGCTTCGTCGGCTTCGACGAGCCGGAGTGGGCCTCGCTGGTGGGCCCGGGCCTCAGCACGCTGGCGCAGCCCACCGACGAACTCGGCCGCGCCGCGGCCGCCTGCCTGATCGAGCGCATGCAGGGCCTGGAAGGCCCGGCGCGCGAACTGCTGCTGCCGGGCACGCTCGTGGTGCGGGGCTCCTCGGCACCCTGAACGGCCGAGCACCGGCCGCCCAACGCGCGCGGCCGGCGTGTAGATTCGAGTCGATGCGCGACCTCACCGTCTTCGTCCTCGGCAGCGCCGCCATCGCCTGGGTGTCGCGCGGCGCGCTGCGGCATCCGCACTCGCACGGCTTCTACCGGTTTTTCGCCTGGGAATGCACGCTGGTCGTGGCGCTGCTCAACCGCGCGGTGTGGGCCGTGGACCCGTTCTCGCCGCGGCAGCTGCTGTCGTGGGTGCTGCTGTTCGGCTCCATCGTCCTGCCGCTGGCCGCCTGGCGGCAGCTGCGCCGCGAGGGTGCGCCCACCGAGGCACGGCGAGACGAGCACCTGCTGGGCTTCGAGAAGACCTCGCGCCTGGTGACCACCGGCCTGTTCCGCCACATCCGGCACCCCATGTACACCGCGCTGATCATGCTGGCCTGGGGCGCGACGCTGAAGCACCTCACGCCGCTGACCGTGGGCCTGGGCCTGGCGGCCACCGCGTTGCTGATCGTCACTGCGCTGCGCGACGAGCAGGAATGTCTGGCCTATTTCGGCGAGCCCTACCGCGCGTACATGAAGCGCACCCGGCGCTTCATTCCCGGGCTGCTGTAGCGCCGCCGCCGTCGTCCGGCAGCACGGTCAGGCTGCGTGCGCGCTGCATCGAATCGCTCTCCGCCGTCATCGCACCCACCGTGCGCGCCAGCTGGCGGCTGGTGCTGACATAGGCATGCCCGATGCGGCTGTCGAAGTAGAGCGAGTCGCCCTTGACCAGGCTCACCGTCTGTCCGGTCTCGAAGTACACGTCTACCGAGCCGCTGAGCACATAGACGAACTCCTCTCCCGGATGCCGCGCGAAGTCCTCCGGTCCGTTGAAGCGGCGCGCGCACACGGTGCCGAGCACGGGGATCATCTTCTTGCCGACGGCGCTGGAGTTGAGGAATTCGTAGACGAAGCTCTCGCCCCGATAGGCCACCCCCTCCCCGGCCCGCGTGACCAGAGGTCCGCTGAACTGCGCCGCCTTGGTGTGGGCGCTGGAGAACATCTCGCCCATGTCCATCTGCAGCGCTTCGCTCAGCGCGGCGAAATTCTCGTAGCCCAGCGCGAGCTGCCCCCGCTCTGCACGCGAGATGGTGGGGATCGATACCCCCGAGCGCTCGGCCAGCTGGGCCAGCGTCCAGCCGAGCTGCTTGCGCGCGGCGCGCAGGCGGCGGCCGAAGGTTTCGCGATCGAGGGTGTTGGCGGCAGGACGTGGTGCCGGGGTGCGAGGGCGCGGCTCTTTCATGGGCAAGGCGGGTTGCCGCGGATTGTGACAGCAAGCCGGCTCACCCTTGGCCCGCAATTTGCGTAAGCGCAAATCAGAGATCAGGGTCTGCACCAATTTCTTGGGAACGGCGCCAGAATCTTTTTGCGTATACGCAAATTTGTTCCTAGACTTCAGCGATGCCGTCCGACACCTCACCCTCCACCGCCGCCTGCTCGACGGCCGACTTCATCGTGGTCGGGGCCGGCATTGCAGGCGCGTCGGTGGCCTACTGGCTCGCGCCGCATGGCCGGGTGCTCTTGCTCGAGGCCGAGTCCCAACCCGGCTACCACTCGACGGGCCGGTCCGCAGCGCTTTTCATGGAAAGCTACGGGACGCACCAGGTGCGCACGCTCACGCGCGCCAGCCGTCCCTTCTTCGATGCGCCGCCTGCCGGTTTCGCCGAGCACCCCTTGCTCACGCCGCGCGGCGCCATGGTGCTGGGCACCCATGGCGACGAAGCCGCGCTGGAGGAATGGTGGGACGTGCTGCGCGCCACCAACCCGCATGCACGCAGGCTCGATGCCAGCGAGGCCTGTGCGCTGTTGCCCGTGCTGCGGCCGGAGCAAGTCATCGGCGCCGTCCTCGAACCCGACGCCGCCGACATGGACGTGCATGCCATCCACCAGGGCTATCTGCGCGGCGCGCGGCGCCAGGGCGCGCAGCTGCTCTGCGATGCCCCGGTGCGGCACATCGAGCGCACGGGCGACGGCTGGCATGTCCAGGCGGGCAGCCACCGGTGCAGCGCGCCCGTGCTGGTCAATGCGGCCGGTGCCTGGGCCGACGAGGTGGCGGCGCTTGCCGGGCTGCCGGGCCTGGGCCTGCAGCCGCGGCGCAGGACCGCCTTCACCTTCGCACCGCCCGAGGGCGTGACCGTGCACGACTGGCCCATGACCATCGCCGCATCGGAGACCTGGTACATCAAGCCCGATGCGGGCGTGCTGCTGGGCTCGCCCGCCAATGCCGATCCGGTGCTTCCGCACGACGTGCAGCCCGAAGAGCTGGACGTGGCCCTGGCCATCGACGCCATCGAACGCATGACCACGCTGCGCATCCGGCGGCCCAGCCGCACCTGGGCGGGGCTGCGCTCCTTCGTGGCCGATGGCGACCTCGTGGGTGGCTTCGACGCCGAGGCGCCGGACTTCTTCTGGCTTGCAGCCCAGGGCGGCTACGGCATCCAGACCTCGGCCGCCATGGGCGAGGCCTGTGCCGCCCTCCTGCGCGGCCTGCCCATTCCGGCCCACCTGGCGGCCTTCGGCCTGACGGCCGACATGCTCTCTCCCCGGCGCCTGCGCCTCGCGTCCACTGCCTGAAAGCCCACTGCCATGACCCCTCTGCGCGTCTTCAGCGCCTGCCTGGCGACCGAGACCAACACCTTCGCCCCCATGCCCACGGGCATGGCGTCGTTCCGTGACCGCGGCTACTTCAAGGCCGGCGAGCACCCGGACACCATGGTGTTCTTCGCCGGCCCGCTGTGGGCCGCGCGGCTGCGCGGCAAGGAGGCCGGCTGGATCCTGAAGGAAGGCATGGTGGCCGCAGCCCAGCCCAGCGGCACCACCACGCGCCAGGCCTACGAAGGCCTGCGCGATGAGCTGCTGGCCGATCTCCGGGCGGCGCTCCCGGTGGACATGGTCGTGCTGGGCCTGCACGGCGCCATGGTGGCCGACGGTTATGACGACTGCGAGGGCGACCTGCTGGCGCGCGTTCGGGCCATCGTCGGCCCCGACGTGGTGGTCGGCGCGGAGCTGGACCCGCACAACCATCTCACCGCAGCCATGGTCGACAACGCCGACCTGCTGATCGCCTACAAGGAATATCCCCACACCGACGTGCTCGATCGCGCCTTCGAGCTGGTGGACCTGTGCGCCGCCCAGGTGCAGGGCCGCGTCCGGCCCGTGGCCGCGGTGGTGGACTGCGACATGATCGTCACCATGCACACCTCGCGCCAGCCGGCGCGCGGCTTCGTGGACCGCATCCAGGCGCTGGAGGGCAGGGAAGGCATCCTGTCCATCTCGGTGTCGCACGGCTTTGCCTGGGGGGACGTGCCGGACATGGGCACCAAGCTGCTGGTCTATGCCGACGGCGACGCCGCCAAGGCCCAGGCATTGGCACGCCAGCTGGCGGACGAGCTGATCGGCCTGCGCGAGGCACTCGCCGTGTCCTATCCGGCCATCGACGCCGCGCTGGACGAAGCCCTGGCCTTCGAAGGCGGGCCGGTGATCATTGCCGACGGTGCCGACAACCCGGGCGGCGGCGCGGCCGGCGACTCCACCTTCATCCTGCGGCGGATGCTCGAACGCGGCATCGGCAATGCGGCCATCGGCCCGATGTGGGACCCCATCGCCGCGCGCATCGCCTTCGAGGCCGGCGCCGGCGCGCGGCTGGCCCTTCGCATCGGCGGCAAGATCGGCCCGCTGTCCGGCGACCCGCTGGACCTCGACTGCACGGTCAAGGCCGTGATGCCCGAGATGGTGATGACCGGCCTGGGCGGCGCGCCCTTTCCGGTCGGAGACAGCGCGCTGGTCGAGACCGCGGGCATCGAGATCCTGCTGATCACGCTGCGCAACCAGGCCATGGGCACCGATGCCTTCACCCAGCTCGGCTGCGACCTGGCCGCCAAGAAGATCGTGGTGGTCAAGTCGTCGCAGCACTTCCAGGCCTCCTTCTCGAAGGTGGGCCGGCATGTGATCTACGCGGCCGCGCCCGGCGCCGTGACGCTCGATCTGCGCACCCTGCCCTACCGCAAGGTGCGCCGGCCCAAGTGGCCACTCGACTGACGCGCCCGTCCCTCCTTCCTGTCCGCATTCCCCCGTCCTCCCCGCCTTCCGGAGTCCCCACGATGAAACGACGACTGCTTGCCTCTCTCGCCGCCCTGAGCCTGGGTGCCGCCGCCAGCCTGTGCAGCCTGCCCGCACTGGCCCAGACCAAGACGCTGAAGGTCGTGGCCCATGCCGACGTGAAGATCCTGGACCCGACCTTCACCACGGCCTACATCACCCGCAACTTCGGCTACATGGTCTACGACATGCTCTTCGGCCTGGACGACAAGGGCGTGCCGAAGCCGCAGATGGTGGACAAGTACAGCACCTCGAAGGATGGCCGGCTCTGGACCTTCACCCTGCGGCCCGGCCTCAAGTTCTCGGACGGCAGCCCCGTGACCGCCGCCGACGCGGTGGCCTCCATGCAACGCTGGACCGGGCGCGACAGCATCGGCCGCGCGATGACGGCGATCTCCTCGCCCGAGTGGAAGGCGGTGGACGCCACGACCTTCACGCTCACGCTCAAGGAACCCTTCGGCCTGGTGCTGGAAGGGCTCTCCAAGCCTTCGGGCTTCCCGCCGGTCGTCATGCCGGAGCGGCTGGCCAAGCTGCCCACCACCTCGCCGATCTCCGAGGTGCTGGGCTCGGGCCCGTATGTGTTCAAGCGCGATGAATGGGTGCCGGGCAACAAGGCGGTGTTCGTGCGCAACCCGCACTACGTGCCACGCACCGAGGCCGCCAGCAACCTCGCGGGCAGCAAGAAGTCGGCCTTCGACCGCGTCGAGTGGCTGTACCTGCCCGATGCCAACAGCGCCATCTCGGCGCTGCAGAAGGGCGAGGTCGACCTCATCGAGCAGGTGCCGCCCGACTACATCCTGCCGCTGCGTGCGGACGCCAACGTCAAGGTGCAGGCCTCGGGCTCCTGGCAGGGCTGGATGGTCATGAACCAGCTGCATCCGCCCTTCAACAATCCCAAGGTGCGCCAGGCGGTGGCCAAGGCGGTGAACCAGGAACGCTTCATGGCGGCGATGGGCTACCCGCGCGACATGCGCCTGACCAGCTGCGTGAGCTTCTTCCTCTGCGGCGGGCCCAACGAGAGCTTCGCCGGTGCCGAGCCCTTCCGCACGCCCGACCTGGCCCAGGCCAAGAAGATGCTCGCCGACGCAGGCTACAAGGGCGAGAAGGTGGTGCTGCTGCTGCCCAGCGACGTCACCTACCTCAATGCCGAAGGCCTGATGGCCGCCCAGACGCTGCGCAGCCTGGGCATGAACGTCGACGTGCAGACCTCCGACTGGGCCACCATCGGCGCCCGGCGTGCCAAGCGCGAGGCACCGGACGCCGGCGGCTGGAGCATGTACGTGACCGTGGCCGGCGGCTTCGACGCCGATTCGCCGATCACCAACGCCTACCTCAGTGCCGCCTGCGGCAACAGCCTGCCCGGCTGGCCCTGCGATCAGAAGCTGGACGAACTGCGCATGGCCTGGTTGAAGGCCACCGACCCGGCCCGGCGCAAGGAGGCGCTCGACGCCTTCCACGCCCGCGCCTGGGAGGCCCTGCCCTACGTGAACGTGGGCCAGTACTCGCCCGCCATCGCGGCCCGCAAGGAGCTCAAGGGTGTCGAGAAGCTCAGCGGCGGTCTGCCGCTGGTCTGGCAGCTCGACAAGTGACGCACGGGGACTGATACGGCATGGGCTACATCCTGCGGCGCCTGGCGGCCACCGTGCCCGTGATGGCGGTGGTGGCGGTGGTCGTCTTCCTGCTGATCCACCTGTCGCCGGGCGATCCGGCGGCGCTGATCGCCGGCGACCTGGCCACGGCGGACGACATCGCCCGCCTGCGCGGCGCGCTCGGACTGGACCAGCCGCTGTGGCGGCAGTTCGCGCTGTGGCTGGGCCGATTGGCCACGGGCGACCTGGGCACCTCCATCTTCACGCAGGTGCCGGTCACGCAGCTGCTGGCCCAGCGGCTGGAGCCGACGCTGTCGATCGCGCTGCTCACGATCACGCTCACGCTGCTGCTGGCGGTGCCGCTGGGCACGCTGGCCGCCTGGAAGGCGGGTGCCTTCATCGACCGGCTGGTGATGGTGTTCGCGGTGCTGTCCTTCTCCGTTCCGGCCTTCCTCGTCGGCTACCTGCTCATCTATGGCCTGGCGGTGCGGCTGGACTGGTTTCCGGTGCAGGGCTATGTGCCCCTCTCCGAGGGCGTTCGTCCCTGGCTGCGCTCGCTCGCATTGCCGTGCCTGAACCTGGCGCTGGTGTACATCGCCCTCATCACGCGCATGACCCGGGCCACCGTGCTCGAAGTGCTGCAGGAGGACTACATCCGCACCGCCCGCGCCAAGGGCCTGGGCGTGCTGCCGGTGCTGGGGCATGCGCTGCGCAATGCGGCCGTGCCCATCGCGACCACGGTCGGCATGGGCATCGCGCTGCTCATCGGCGGCGTGGTGGTCACCGAGACCGTGTTCGCACTGCCCGGCGTGGGCCGGCTCGTGGTCGATTCGGTGCAGCGGCACGACTACCCGGTCATCCAGAGCGTGTTGCTGCTGTCGGCCGGGGTGTATGTGCTGATCAACCTGCTGATCGATCTGAGCTATCGGCTCTTCGAGCCTCGCATAAGGTATTGAGATGAGACACCCCCCATGCCGCTTCGCGGCTCCCCCCTCTCTTGCGCCTTCGGCTTGGAGGGGGGCGCGCCCAGAGGCCTGGCAAAGCCAGTTCCTCGGGCGCCCTGGCTTGGCCTGCTCCGCGGCCATTCGAGGGATGTTCGCGTGCCGGCTTCATGCGAAGCACTCAGGAGAAATGAAATGAGCTCCACGGCTTCCGCCGCGGGCGTGTCGCCACCGAACGCAGGTGCCGACGTTCCCTTCAAGGTGCCGCGCTTTCGCTGGGCGCGCAAGCACCCGACGCTGATCCTGGGGGCGCTGTTGCTGGTGGCCATGGTGGTGCTCGCGTTCGCGGCGCCCTGGCTCGCCACCTACGACCCGCAGGACATCGACCCGCTGGCGCGGCTGCAGGCGCCGTCGGCCGAGCACTGGTTCGGCACCGATGCCCTGGGCCGCGATGTCTACAGCCGGGCGGTGTGGGGCGCGCGCGTCTCCCTGCTCGTCGGGCTGTCGGTGGCCGTGCTGGCGACGGTGGCCGGCGTGTTCCTGGGCCTGGTGGCCGGCTTCGTGCGCTGGGCCGAAGGTCCGGTGATGCGCGTCATGGACGGGCTGATGGCGATCCCGGGCATCCTGCTGGCCATCGCGCTGATGGCCATCACGCGCGCCAGCCTGACGACGGTGATCGTCGCCATCACCGTTCCAGAGATTCCGCGCGTGGTCCGGCTGGTGCGATCGCTGGCACTCACGCTGCGCGAGCAGCTGTTCGTCGAGGCCGCCCATGCCGTGGGCACACGGCTACCCACCATCCTGGTGCGGCATGTGCTGCCCAACATGATCGCGCCCGTGGTCGTCCAGGCCACCTTCGTCGCAGCCTCGGCCGTGCTCATCGAGGCCTCACTGTCCTTCCTGGGCGTGGGCGTGCCCTCCACCACGCCGAGCTGGGGCAACATGATGGCCGAGGGCCGCAACTTCGTGGCCGTCGCCTTCCACATCATCCTGTATCCCGGGCTGCTGCTGGCGGCCACGGTCCTGGCCATCAACCTGCTGGGCGACGGCCTGCGCGACGCGCTGGACCCCCGCCTGGCCCGCCAGCTATGACAGCCGCTTCCCCCCAGCCCCGCCTGCCGGTGGGCGAGACCCTGCTGGAAGTGCAGGACCTGCACACCCATTTCGACACGCTCACCGGCCCCGCACGGTCCGTCGACGGCGTGAGCTACACCGTGCGCGCCGGCCAGACCCTGGGCGTGGTGGGCGAGTCGGGCTGCGGCAAGAGCGTGACGGCCCTGTCGATCATGCGGCTGCTGGCCACGCCACCGGCCCGCATCCGCGGCCAGGTGCGTCTGCGCGGCACCGACCTGCTGACCCTGAGCGAGAAGCAGATGCGCGCCATCCGCGGCAACCGCATCTCGATGATCTTCCAGGAGCCGATGACCTCGCTGAACCCGGTGCTCAGCGTGGGCCGGCAGATCGCCGAGACGGTGCAGCTGCACCAGGGCGCAGGCCGCGCGCAGGCTCTGGCGCGCGCCGTGGAGATGCTGCGGCTGGTCCAGATTCCCGAGCCCGAACGCCGCGTGCACGAGTACCCGCACCAGCTGTCGGGCGGCATGCGCCAGCGGGTGATGATCGCGCTGGCGCTGGCCTGCAATCCCGAGGTGCTGATCGCCGACGAGCCCACCACGGCGCTGGACGTGACGATCCAGGCCCAGATCCTCGACCTCATCCGCCGCTTGCAACAGGAGCTCGGCATGGGCGTGGTGATGATCACGCACGACCTGGGCGTCGTGGCCGAGAGCTGCCACCGCGTGGTCGTGATGTATGCCGGCCGCACCGTCGAAGAGGCCGACGTGGTCGATCTCTTCGACCGGCCGCTGCATCCCTACACGCGTGCGCTCATGGCATCGATGCCCGCGATGAACACGCACAGCGCACGTCTGACCGAGATCCCCGGGCTGGTTCCTTCGCCGCAGGCGCCCAGGCGCGGCTGCGCCTTCGCGGAGCGCTGTCCGTGGGCCGCCGACCGCTGCCGCAACGAGGTGCCGCCCCTGATGCGCGAAGGCGGCGATCACGCCGTCGCCTGCTTTGCCGTGCAGGAGGCACGCCTGCCGACCCATGCCCTGGAGCCCGCCGCATGACTGCCACCGCCACGAGCGCGATTCCGAACGCCGGCGCAGCGCCTCTTCTGTCGGTGCATGCCCTGCGCAAGCACTATGTGTCGCCGCGGCGCTGGCTGGCGCGCCCCAGACCGCCCGTGCAGGCGGTGGACGAGGTCTCGTTCGACATCGCACGCGGCGAGACGCTGTCGCTGGTGGGTGAATCGGGCTGCGGCAAGACCACCACCGCCAAGTCGGTGATGCGCCTGATCGAGCCGACCTCGGGGTCGGTGCGACTGGACGGCGAGGATCTGCTCGCCCTGTCGCCCGAGCAGATGCGCCTGCGGCGGCGGGACGTGCAGATCATCTTCCAGGACCCCTATGCCTCGCTGAGCCCGCGCCTGCGCGCCGGCGAGATCGTGGCGGAGCCGCTGCGCAACTTCGGCATGTCCTCCGCCGACGCGCGGCGGGAGCGGGTGCGCTGGCTGTTCGAGAAGGTGGGGCTGCGGCCGGAAGCCACGGCCAAGTACCCGCACGAGTTCTCCGGCGGGCAGCGCCAGCGGCTGGGCATCGCCCGCGCGCTGGCCCTCAACCCCAAGCTCATCGTCTGCGACGAGCCCGTCTCGGCATTGGACGTGTCGGTGCAGGCGCAGGTGGTCAACCTGCTGATGGACCTGCAGGCGGAGTTCGGCATCGCCTACCTGTTCGTCGCGCACGACCTGGCCGTGGTGCGCCACATCAGCCACCGCGTGGCAGTGATGTACCTCGGCCGCATCGTCGAGATCGGCCCGCGCGACGCCGTCTTCGCCCAGCCGCGACATCCCTACACCGAGATCCTGCTGTCGGCCGTGCCCGTGCCCAACCCGCGCACGCCGGCACGGCGCATCCTGCTGCAGGGCGATCCACCGAGCCCGGCCAATCCGCCCTCGGGCTGCCGCTTCCACACGCGCTGTCCGCTGGCCCAGCCGCTGTGTGCCGAGCAGGCCCCCGCCCTCACGCCCCGTGGCGACGGCCATCAGGTGGCCTGCCACTTCCGCTGAGCCTTCTCCATCCAACGCACCACACCATGACCGACAGCAACCGTGACCACGACCTGATCATCCGCGGCGCCACCGTCATCGACGGCCGCCGGACGCCCCGCTTTCGCGCGGACGTGGCGGTGCGCGACGGCCGCCTGAGCGCCATCGGCGATCTGGCCGGCCATCGGGCCGCCCAGGAGATCGATGCGACGGGGCGCATCGTGGCGCCCGGCTTCATCGACTCGCACACGCACGACGACCAGGCGGTGCTGTCGCAGCCGCAGATCCCGTTTAAGGTGTCGCAAGGCGTCACCACCGTGATCGCCGGCAACTGCGGCATCAGCGCCGCGCCGCTGCGGCGGGACATGGACCTGCCCATGCCGCTCAACCTGATCGACGTGCCCGCCGGGGAGCGCTTCACCCGCTTCGCCGACTACCTGGATGCGCTGCGTGCCCGCCCCTCGTCGGTCAACGTGGCCGCGATGGTCGGCCACTCCACCCTGCGCGCCGTCACCATGCCGGCACTGGACCGCGAGGCCAATGGCGAGGAGATCGCACGCATGCGCGCGCTGGTGCAGGAGGCGATGGACGCAGGCGCCATCGGCGTCTCCACCGGCACCTTCTATCCGCCCGCGGTGAAGGCCACCACGGAGGAGATCATCGAAGTCTGCCGGCCGCTCACCGCCGCCGGGGGCCTGTACGTCACCCACATGCGCGACGAGTCCGACCAGGTGATGAGCTCGCTGGAAGAGACCTTCCGCATCGGCCGCGAACTCGACGTGCCGGTGGTCGTCTCCCACCACAAGGTGCAGAACACGCCCAACTTCGGCAAGTCGCAGGTCACGCTGCCCTTCATCCGCGAGGCCATGCAGCGCCAGCGCGTCTGCCTCGACTGCTATCCCTACACGGCGGGCTCGACCATGATCCGTGCGGACCGAGGCATGCTCGAAGGCCGCGTGCTGATCGCCGAGAGCCTGCCGCATCCGGAATGCGCCGGCCGCGACCTGGACGACATCGCCCGCGACTGGGGCGTGGACCGCGTGGAGGCCGCGCGCCGGCTGCAGCCGGGCAGCGCCATCTACTTCCTGATGGACGAGGGCGATGTGCAGCGCATCCTGGCCTTCGACGACACCATGATCGGCTCGGACGGCATCCCCGTCGGCAGCAAGCCGCATCCTCGGCTCTGGGGCACCTTCCCACGCGTGCTGGGCCATTACAGCCGCGACGTCGGCCTGTTTCCGCTGGAGACCGCCGTCTGGAAGATGACCGGGCTCACGGCCCGCAACTTCGGGCTTCACGGCCGGGGCACGCTGGAAGCCGGCCAGGCCGCCGATATCGTGGTCTTCGATGCCGGCACCGTGCGCGACGCGGCTGACTATGCCGAGCCCACGCGGCCCGCGGAAGGCATCGAGGCGGTCATCGTCAATGGCGCCATCACCTGGCAGGGCGGCCGGCACACGGGCGCGCGCCAGGGTCAGGTCATCCGCCGCCAGGCGGCCCCGTCCCACTGAGGCACTGCGCAACCACGATGCCCATCGAACGCTTTCCCACCCCGCTGCCGGTGCCCTTCTCGAAGGCGGTGCGCGCCGGCGGCTTCCTGTTCGTCTCGGGCGTGCTGCCCATGGATGCCCAGGGCCGCATCATCGAAGGCGACATCCAGGCGCAGACGCGCGCCGTGCTCGAGCGCGTGGCCCAGAACCTGGCCGACTGCGGTGCCCGCATGGCCGATGTGGTGCGCGCCACCATCTGGCTGGCCGACCTCGGCGACTTCGCCGCGTTCAACCAGGAATACGCCCGGCACTTCACACAAGGGCTGCCTGCGCGCTCGTGCGTGCAGGCCGTCCTCTACCAGGGCGCCCGGGTCGAGATCGAGGTCCAGGCCTGGGTCGGCGGCTGAGGCGCGACCCCAAGCGGCCCGACCCACTCAGTTCAACACGATGTGGGCCTTGGTGGCCACGTCACCGAACTTGCGCAGGCTGTCCTGCACGAACTTCTCCGCCTCGGCGGGCGACATGTGGCCCGGCAACTGGCCGCCGGCTTCCAGGGCCGCCTTCACCTGGGGGTTCTCGGTCGCCTTGGCGATGGCGGCATTGAGCCGCGCCACCACCGGCTCGGGCACACCCTTGGCTGCAGCGACGGCGAAGTACTGCGTGGCCTCATAGCCCTTGAGCCCGGCCTCGCTCATGGTCGGCACGCTGGGCAGGCTGGGGATGCGGTAGGGCGTGGTCACCGCATAGGCACGCAGTTGGCCGGCCTTGATCTGGGCCAGCACGGGTGTGACGCCCAGCATGCCCAGCTTGACCTGGCCGCCGACGATGTCCACCACCGCCTGGCCGCCGCCCTTGTACGGCACATGCAGCATCTGCGTGCCGGCCATCTGGTTGAACAGCTCGCCGGCCAGGTGCTGGCCGGTGCCGATGCCCGAGCTGGCGTAGTCCCACTGCTGCGGGTTCTTCTTCATCGCGGCGATCAGCGACGTCAGGTCCGTCGGCGCCAGCCCCGCACCGCCCACCAGCACGATGGGGCCCTGCGACAGCAGGCCCACCGCCTGCAGCTCGCGGCCCACCTCGGGCTGCTTCTGGCCGAAGAGCACGGGCCCCGGCACGGTCACCAGCGTGTAGCCGTCGCCCTTGGCGCGCGCCGCCTGCTTGAGCGCCAGCGCGCCCGAGGCACCCGGCACGTTGTCGACCACGATGGACTGGCCGATCTGGTCGGACACGGCCTTGGCGAAGGCGCGCGTGAGCACGTCCACCGAGCCGCCGGGCACGAAGCCCACGATCCAGGTGATGGGCTTCGCTTCGGGCCAGGGCGCTTCGGCATGGGCGCCGAGGGCCATGGCGGAGAGTGCGAGCGCCGAAAGGCGCAGCAGATGGCGGCGGGTGGTGGTGGCGTTCATGGGGCTTGATTCCGGGAGTTGTTCGAGGGGCGGCGCTCAGCGGTCGAGCTGGCCGGGCGGCGTGTGCGGATGCGCGGCCGCACTGGCGTTAAAGTCGCGGATCATGCGCAGCACCGGTCCCATGACCCAGGTGTTGAAGACCAGCACATCGGTCTCTTCCTTCGGGTCGCGCGTCACGTTGAACAGGTACGGCGACTCCAGCTTGCCCTGGCCCTGGTTGACCTCGGGCTCCCAGTAGAAGTGCAGCTTCCAGTCGCGCCACTTGGCCGCGCGCAACTCCTGCTTGATGTAGAAGAGAAAGCCCTCGCGCGCCGACTTCGGCTGCTCGCCGAAGAAGAAGGCCCGCTGGTCCACGCCGTCGATGGGCCGGTCCTGCGGCAGCTCGGCACCGGCCACGGCGGCCAGCGTGGTGAAGAGGTCGGTCACGTGCACGATCTCGTTGCTCACGCGGCCCGGCTCGATGCGACCCGGCCAGCGCGCGATGAAGGGCACGCGCAGGCTGCCTTCCATGGCCGTGTGATACGTCCCGCGCCAGGGGCCGGCCGTGCCGCGGTAGGGCGCACGGAACTCCGGGCCGTTGTCGCTGCAGAAGATGAACAGCGTGTTGTCGGCAATGCCCAGGCGCTCCACCTCGTCGACGATCTGGCCCACGCGGTGGTCCATCTCGGCCATGGAGTCGGCGAAGTCGCCGTTGCCGGTGCTGCCGGCAAAGTCCGGATGCGGCAGCGTCGGAAAGTGCAGGTGCACCAGCGGCAGGTACAAAAAGAAGGGCCGGTTCGCCGCCACATGGCGCTGCATGAAGGCGCATGAGCGGTCCACCAGGTCGGCGTCGATGCCGCGGCGCGCCTCCAGGTCGTAGAGCTTCACCTCGCGCGAGGGTTCGCCCGCACGGCCTTCCATGATGTAGGGCAGGTCGACCACGCTGGGGTCGAAGCCCACGGAGGACGTGAATTGGCTCTCGTCCGTGGTGCGCGGAATACCGTACCACTCGTCGAAGCCGCGGTCCGACGGAAAGCGCCCTGCCACATCGCCCAGGTGCCACTTGCCGAAATGGGCCGTGGCATAGCCGACCTTCGACAGCAGTTGCGGCAACGTCACCTCCCAGCGCGTGAGGCCCTGCGGCAGGCCCGGCGGCACGGACTGCAGGCAGCCGGTGCGGATCGGATGCCGGCCCGACATGAGGGCCGAGCGCGTGGGCACGCAGTCGCTCTCGACGTTGAAGTTCTGCAGCAGCAGGCCCTGGCGGGCCAGCGCGTCGATGCGCGGCGTGGGTGCGCCACGCAGGGCGCCGCCGCCGTAGCAGCCGAGTTCGCCCCAGCCAAGGTTGTCGGCCACGATGAGGACGATGTGGGGAGAAGCGTGGGAGGCCATCGAAAGCAAAAGGGATTGGATGGCCTGCAATCTATGACAGCGCGGCGTCTTCTAGCATTCCCGTTCCACCGCCTTGCCATGAATGCCAGGAATGAATCTCTCGATCCAGGACATCCGCTACTTCCTCGCCGTGGCCCGTGACGGCCAGCTCTCGGCCGCCGCGGACGAACAGGGCGTGACCCAGTCGGCGCTGACCAAGGCGATGCAGCGGGTGGAGCGCGAGTTCGGGCTGCAGCTCTTCGAGCGCAGCGTGCGCGGCGTGCGGCTGACCTCGGCCGGCCTGCGGGTGGCCGAGCAGATGCGCCGCCTGCAGGCCGAATATGCCGACACGGTGCTGCTGGCCGACGAGATGCGCGCCCGTCAGGCCGGCCTGCTGCGCCTGGGCGTGACCGACACCACCGGCGGCAACCGCATGGCCGCGGTGCTCGGACCCATGCTGGCCATGCGGCCCGGCCTGCGCGTGAAGATGCGGGTGGACCGCTCCGACGCCCTCGCCGCCCAGGTGCAGGACGGCACGCTGGACCTGGCCCTGGTGCCGGCGTACGAGGGCCTGCCGCTGCCGGCCGAGCGCACCAAGGTCGACAGCGATCCGCTGCTGCCGCTGGTGCGCGTGGGTCATCCGCTCACGCGGCTCGCGCGGCCGATGCTGAAGGACGTCGCGGCCTACGGCTGGATGCTCGGGCCCGAGCATTCCTTCGCCTACCGCACCGTGGAGGCCGTCTACGCGCGGCAGGGGCTGCCCGCGCCGCAGATCGTGGTCGAGGTGCCCTTCTCGTCGGAGATGAACCTGACGGTGCTGGCCGCCACCGACCTGGTGACGCTGCTGCCGCGCTCGCTGATGCAGCTGGCGCCGGCCGAGCGCTTCACGCAGTTGCCGGTGGCGGCCCTGCGCATCCCGCGGGCGGTGGTGCTGCTGTCGCGGCCGGGGTCGGCGTGGTCGCCGTTGATGGAGACGCTGCGGGGTTTACTGCTGGAACGGAGCAAGGCCAGGGACTGAGTGCCTCACAGCGTCCGACTCCACCGTCAGTTCTCGCGCTCGGCCATCTCATGCTCTGCGGCCGCAGCCAGGAACGCCGAGCGCGAGATGCGGCGCTGGCTCGCGTACTGGTCGATGCGCTGCAGCAGCGCTTCGGACATGCTCACGTTCACACGCACGGCCTTGTCGCGCACCTTGGTGAGGTCGATGTCCACCAGCATCCAGAAGCCGCCCTTGAAGGCCTTGCTGCCTGCCCACTGATCGACGCCCGTGGGCGCGGGAATGGGGTCAGCGTCGCTGCCGTAGTGGGCCTCCACGGCCTCCTGCGCTGCACTGGGAATGTCGGCGGACTCGTCTGCGGCGGCGAAGCAGCCTGGAAGATCGGGGAAGGTCAGGCCAAAGGCACTGTCCTTGTCCTTGTGGACGTAGACGGGATAAAGCATCGTCGTTCCTTCGATAGTCCCAGGACTCAAAGTCCAGCCTGTTTCAATATGCTTTTGACGGTACCGATCGGCAGGTCCTTCTTAGGGTGCGGGACCGTGACCTTGCCCGGCTTCGTCGGATGCTTGTATTGGCGATGCGATCCGACCGTGTTAACCAGATACCAACCATCGGCCGTGAGCTGTTTGATGACCGCGTCGCTTGACATCGCGCAACTCTACACAACATTGCGCAAGTTTGCGCAAATGCGCACACAGCGGCGGCCTTCCCATCGGTTTCGCATTCACCTGGAAGCCGCATTCGAACCGGCGACCAACGGATTAAAAGTCCGCTGAGCCGCGCGCATACCGGAGCGCCCGTCAGTCCGCCAACCGCCCCTGCACCAGCCGCAGCACGCGATCGCAGCGTGCGGCCAGCGTCTCGTCGTGCGTCACCATCACGAACGCCGTGCCGCGCTCGCGGGCCAGCTGCAGCATCAGCGCGAACACGGTGTCGGCCGTGCTGCGGTCCAGGTTGCCGGTGGGCTCGTCGGCCAGCACGCAGGCGGGCTGGGTGACCAGCGCACGGGCGATGGCCACGCGCTGGCGCTCGCCGCCGGACAGTTCCGCCGGCCGGTGCGACAGGCGCTGACCCAGGCCCACGGCGGCCAGCGTGGCGCGGGCGGCCTCGGCGGCCTTCTCGGGCGCTTCGCGGCGGATCTTCAGCGGCATGGCCACGTTGTCCAGCGCGCTGAACTCGGGCAGCAGGTGGTGGAACTGGTAGACGAAGCCCAGGTACTGGTTGCGAAGCCGGCCCTGGGCCGCAGCGTCCAGCCGGCCCATGGGCTGGCCCTTGAGCTCCACCGTGCCGCTGCTGGGCGAATCGAGCCCGCCCAGCAGGTGCAGCAGCGTGCTCTTGCCGGAGCCGGAGGCGCCGACGATGGCCATGGTCTCGCCGGCGCGCACGTCCAGGTCCACGCCATGCAGCACGGTGAGGTCGATGCGGCCTTCGTGGAAGCGCTTGGTCAGGCCGCGGGCCTTGAGCACGACGGCGGGGTGCCCGTCGCCGGGCCGCCCCAAGGCGGGCAGCGCCCCCTCGGGGGGCAGCGCACCATGCGAAGCAGGAAGCGTGGGGGCCTTATTCATAGCGCAGGGCCTCCGCCGGGTTCACGCGGCTGGCGCGCCAGCTGGGGTAGAGCGTGGCCACGAAGGCCAGCACCAGGGAGATGATGGCGATGGGCATGATGTCGCTGCGCTGCGGGTCGCTGGGCATGCGGCTGATGAGGTAGATGTCCTGCGGCAAAAAGTGCGTGTGCAGCAGCCGCTCGATGGCCGGCACGATGATGTCGATGTTGTAGGCCACCAGCAGGCCCAGCCCCAGGCCGGCGAAGGTGCCGATCACGCCCACCATGGCGCCCTGCACCACGAAGATGCCCATGATGCTCTTCGGGCTCGCGCCCAGCGTGCGCAGGATGGCGATGTCGGCGCGCTTGTCGGTCACCGTCATCACCAGCGTGCTCACCAGGTTGAAGGCGGCCACGGCCACGATCAGCGTGAGGATGATGAACATCATGCGTTTCTCGACCTGCACGGCCGAGAACCAGGTCTTGTTCTGGCGCGTCCAGTCACGGATGAGGAACTGCCCCGGCAGCGTCTTGGCCAGCTCGTCGGCCACCTCGCGGGCCTGGTTCAGGTCCTTGAGCTTCAGGCGGATGCCGGTGGGCCCTTCGAGGCGGAAGACCTTGGCCGCGTCCTGCTCGTGGATCATGGCCAGGGCCGAGTCGTACTCGTAGTGGCCCGAATCGAAGGTGCCGACCACGGTGAACTGCTTGAGGCGCGGCACCACGCCGGCCGGCGTGACCTGACCTCCCGGCGCGATCAGCGTCACCTGGTCGCCGTCGCGCACATAGAGCTGGCGCGCCAGCTCGGCGCCCAGCACGATGCCGAACTGGCCCGGCACCAACCGGTCGAGCGCGCCCTTCTGCGCGGTGCTCGAAAAGTCGGTGACCTCGGGTTCGAGCCTGGGCTCGATGCCGCGCACCAGCGCGCCCTTCATGTCTTCGCCGCGGGCGACCAGCGCCTGGCTGGCGATGAAGGGCGCAGCGCCGATGACCTGCGGATTCTTGCGGGCCGCGTCCATGATGGGCTGCAGATCCTGCAGCGCCTGGCCGTCGCGCGAGAAGATCTCGATGTGCGAAACCACGCCCAGCATGCGGTCGCGCACCTCCTTCTGAAAGCCGTTCATCACCGACAGCACGATGATGAGCGCGGCCACGCCCAGCGCGATGCCCGCCATCGAAACGCCCGAGATGAAGGAGATGAAGCCGTTGCGGCGGGTGGCCCGGCCAGCGCGTGTGTAGCGCCAGCCCAGCTGCAGTTCGTAGGGAAGAGCCATGGATGCGAAGACAGCGCCGCATGGCGCCGGAAGCCCCCGGGAAGCCGGGCCGGGCATTGTGGCATTGGCCCGCGAGCCCCCGCGTCGGACGCGACAATACCGCGCATGTCGCCTTCCGCCGACGCGCATCCCGCTTCCTCCTCCCCCTTGCACCTGATCGTCCCCTTCGCCGGGCGCAGCACGCCTGCCTGCCAGGCCGCCCTGCCCGGCCTGAAGCTGCCCAACCTGGCCGCCCTGCTCGCCCGCCTGCCCGAGGCCGCGGCCGATGTGCAGGAAGAGCAGAGCCTCACCCCGCCGCACGAGCGCGCCCGCGCCGCCGCGCTGGGCCTGCCGCCCGCCGCCGACGGCACCCTGCCCTGGGCCGCGCAGGCGGCCCGCCGCGCCGGCCTGCCCGGCGCCACCGACCAGGCCTGGGCCTGGGTCACGCTGTGCCACTGGCAGGCCGGCATGAGCGAGGTGGTGCTGATCGATCCCTCGCACCTGGGCGTGCAGCCGACCGAATCGCAGGCCCTGCTGGCCGCCGTGCGGCCTTTCTTCGAAGAGGACGACATCCATCTCTTCGCCACCGACGCGCCCGGCACCTGGCTGGCCAGCGGACCGGTGTTCGACCAGCTGCCCACGGCCTCGCTCGACCGCGCCATCGGCCAGCCGCTGGAGGCCTGGCTGCCCATGGCCGACGGCGCCCGCACGCTGCGGCGGCTGCAGAACGAGATGCAGATGCTGCTCTACAACCACCCGGTCAACGACGCGCGTGGCGAACGCCGCCAGTTGCTGGTCAATTCGCTGTGGTTCAGCGGCACCGGCCGCGCGGCGGTCGTGCACCCGCAGGCGGCCGAGCCCGCCGTGGACGAGCGCCTCCGCCCCGCCGCCCTGGACGACCATGGCGAGGCCTGGGCCGCCGCCTGGGCCGCGCTCGACGCCGGCCCCATCGCGCAATGGCTGGCCCGCAGCCGGGCCGGCGAGCCCGTGACGCTGACCCTGTGCGGCGACCGCACGGCCCGCCGCTACCAGGGCCAGCGCGGCCTGCTGCAGCGTTGGCTGCAGCGCACGCCCGACGTCGCCACCGTGCTGGAGTCGCTGTGAAGATCATTCCCCGCGACGTGCCGCCGCGCACCGCCTGGGCGCTCGAACAGGCCGGCCTGCATCCGCTGCTGGCGCGCCTGTATGCCGCCCGCGGCGTGGCCTCGGCCGACGAGCTGGACGACGGCCTGGCCCGCCTGCTGCCGCCCGCCGGCCTGCGCGGCGCCGATGCCGCCGCACGCCTGCTGGCCGACGCCATCGCTGCCGACCGCCGCATCTGCGTGGTGGCCGACTACGACTGCGACGGCGCAACGGCCTGTGCGGTGGCGATCCGCGGCCTGCGCTTGCTGGGCGCGCGCCAGGTGCAGTACCTGGTGCCCGATCGCGTGACCGACGGCTACGGCCTGACGCCGCCCATCGCCGAGCGCGTGGCCGCCACCGGTGCCGAACTGCTGCTGACCGTGGACAACGGCATCGCCAGCGTGGAGGGCGTGGCCCGCGCGCGCGCGCTGGGCCTCGCGGTGCTGGTGACCGACCACCATCTGCCCGGCGCCGAGCTGCCGGCCGCCGACGTGCTGGTCAATCCCAACCAGCCGGGCTGCGACTTCGCCAGCAAGAGCATCGCCGGCGTGGGCGTCATGTTCTATGTGCTGCTGGCGCTGCGCGCCGAGTTGCGTGCGCGCGGCGCCTGGAACGTTCCGGGTGTCCAACAGCCGAAGCTGGATGCTCTGCTGCCGCTGGTGGCCCTGGGCACCGTGGCCGACGTGGTGCGGCTGGACGCCAACAACCGCCGACTGGTGGCGCAGGGCCTGCGCCGCATCCGCGCCGGCGCCATGCCGCCGGGTGTGGCCGCCCTCTTCAGCGCCGCCGGCCGGCGGCCCGAGGTGGCCACGACCTTCGACTTCGGCTTTGCCCTGGGCCCACGCATCAATGCCGCCGGTCGGCTGGCCGACATGACGCTGGGCATCGAATGCCTGCTGACCGACGACCCCGGCCGCGCCGACGAACTGGCGAAGCTGCTCGACGGCATCAACCGCGAGCGCCGCGACATCGAGGGCGGCATGCGCGAGCAGGCCATCCGGCTGGCCGAGTCGCTGTTCGGCATGCAGCAGGCCGTGGAGGGCCAGGACAAGGCCCAGGCCGGCATGCCCGCCGCCATCAGCGTGTTCGACCCCGAGTTCCATGAAGGCGTGGTGGGCATCGTGGCCTCGCGCCTGAAGGACCGGCACCACCGGCCGGTGTTCGTCTTCGCGGCCAGCGGCGCCGAGGGCAAGTCGCACGAACTCAAGGGCTCGGGCCGCTCGATTCCCGGCTTTCACCTGCGCGATGCGCTGGACCTGGTGGCCAAGCGCCACCCCGGCGTGCTGCTGCGCTTCGGCGGCCATGCCATGGCGGCCGGCTGCACCATCGCGCGCGAGCAGTTCCCGGTGTTCGAGCGGGCGCTGGCCCAGGTCGCGGCCGAATGGCTGGATGCCGCCACGCTCACGCGCCGGCTGGAGACCGACGGCCCCATCGCCCGCGAGTACCTGCGTGTGGAGCTCGTCGACACGCTGCACCGCGAGGTGTGGGGCCAGGGCTTTGCGCCGCCCACCTTCAGCGACGAGGTCGAGGTCGTCTCGCAGCGGCTGGTGGGCGAGAAGCACCTGTCGCTCAAGCTGCGCCTGGCCGGCCAGCCCGTGGACGGCATCTGGTTCGGCCAGACCGAGCCGCTGCCGCCCCGCGTGCGCCTGGCCTTCCGGCTCGACGCCGACGAATGGCAGGGCGTGCGCCGGCTGCGGTTGATGGTCGAAGGCGCCGAGCTGCCCCGATGAGCGAGACCCTGCCCTGGCGCTGCCTGCTCGTCGAGGACGACGAGGCCAACGCCCGCTACATCGCCGACGGCCTGCGCCGCATGGGGCACACGGTCGCCATCAGCCGCGACGGTGCCGATGCGCTGGCGCGGGCCACGGGCGAGGCCTGGGACCTGGTCATCCTCGACCGCATGCTGCCCAACAACATCGACGGGCTCGCCATCCTGGGCACGCTGCGCAACCTGGGCCTGCGCACGCCGGTGCTGGTGCTCAGTGCCCTGAGCGCGCTGGACGAGCGGGTGCGCGGCCTCAAGGCCGGCGGCGACGACTATCTGGCCAAGCCCTTCGCCTTCTCCGAACTGGCGGCGCGCGCCGAGGCCCTGGTGCGCCGCGCCCGGCCAGGCCCGGAGCAGCGCGTGCTGCAGGTGGCCGACCTGCGGCTGGACCTGGGCACGCGCAAGGCCGAGCGCGGCGGCAAGCCGGTGGCACTGCAGCCGCGCGAGTTCCGCCTGCTCGCCTGCCTGATGCTCAACGCGGGCCAGGTCATGACCCGCACCATGCTGCTCGAAGCCGTGTGGGACTACCAGTTCGATCCGCAGACCAATGTGATCGACGTGCAGATCAGCCGTCTGCGCACCAAGCTCGACGGCGCCGGCGGCCCGCCGTTGATCCATACCGAGCGCGGCGTGGGCTACCGCTTGGCTGCGCCAGAGCCCGGGGAGTCTTCCGCCTGATGGGCGCCTGGCGCCGCCTGTGGGCCTCGGTGGGCTTCCGGCTCGCCTTCCAGTACGCCGTGCTCGTGGCCATCACCATGATGGCGGCGCTGGCCATCGTGTACCTGCAGACGGTGGGCGTGCTGCACCAGCGCATTGCGCGACAGGTGGGCACCACCACCACGCAGATGCTGGCACGCGCCGAGCAGGAGGGCCTGGACGCCGTCGTTGCCGCCATCGGCCGCGCGCTGGCCGATGGCCGGCAGTCCGACACCGAGCTCTACGGCCTGTGGCAGCCCGACGGCACGCGCCTGGCCGGCAACCTGGATGCGCCGCCCGCCGATGCCGCCAGCAACCGCGACGGCCAGCAGCGCGCCCTGCGCGGCGGCAGCGCCATCACGGGCTATCTGGCGGTCCGTCGCCTGCCGGGCGATGCGCTGCTGGTGGTCGGCCACGACCTGGGCGACCAGGAGGCGCTTGAATCGCTGGTGGTCAGCGCCAGTGCCGCCGCGGGCCTGATCGCGCTGCTGCTGCTGGTGGGCGGCGTGTTCGTGTTCCGCCAGGAACTGGAGCAGGCCGTGGGCCGGGTACGCCTCACGGCCGGGCGCATCGCCGAGGAAGGCCGGCTGGCCGAGCGAGTGGACATGGCATCGGGCGACGACGAGTTCGCGCGCCTGGGCCAGGACATCAACGCCATGCTCGACCGCATCGAGTCACTGATGGAGGGCGTGCGCCATGTCTCCAACACCATCGCGCACGAGTTGCGCACGCCGCTCACGCGCGCCCTGCTGGGTCTGCAGGCGGCGCAGGCGCCAGGCACCGGCGACGACGCGCGGCGCGAGGCCATCGACCGCGCCGTGCACGAATTGCAGGAGCTGGGCACCGTCTTCCAGAAGCTGCTGCAGATCGCCGAGGCCGAGGCCGGCGCCCGCCGCCGCGCCTTCGCGCCCGTGGCCCTGCACACCATCGCCGACGACGTCGCGGAGCTGTACGAGGCCGTCGCCGACAGCCAGGGCGCACGGCTGCTGCGCCAACCGGCGCAGGAGGTGTGGGTGGACGGCGACCGCGACCTGCTGGCCGGTGCCATCGCCAACCTGGTCGACAACGCGCTGAAGTACGGCGGCCCCGGCTGCACCGTGCGCCTCGGCACATCGATGGCCGCCGGCCAGGCCGTGGTCGAGGTGCAGGACGACGGCCCCGGCGTGCCCGAGGCCGACCTGGCCCGCATCGGCGAGCGCTTCACCCGCCTGCAACCCGAGCTGCCCGGCCACGGCCTGGGCCTGGCCAACGTGCGCGCCGTCGCCGCGCTGCACGGCGGGCGTCTGGTGGCCGAGGGCGCGCAGCCGGGGTTGCGGATGCGGCTGGTGTTGCCGGTCCAGCCGCTGCACCACGAATGATCGGCGCTTGTAGAGCGCCAAACGGCAATTTAGACTAAGGTTAGCTAACCAGGAACCCACCCTATGCAGCCCGTCAACATGTTCGAAGCCAAATCGTCGCTGTCGCGGCTGGTCGAGGCCATCGAGGCCGGCGCGGAAAGCGAGATCGTCATCGCTCGCCATGGGCGGCCGGTCGCCAAGCTCGTTCCCGTGGACCAGCCCATCGTGCAAAAGCGCATCGGTGTCGCGAAGGGCAAGTTCGAGGTGCCGGACTCGATCGATGCGCACAACGCCGAAGTGGCCGCTTTGTTCGCTGGCGAGACCAAGCTTTGAACCTGCTGTTGGACACCCACATTGCGTTGTGGGCCATCGCCGACAGCCCGCGCCTTTCTCCCGCTGCGCGCGAGCGAATCGTGTCACCCCGCGCCACCGTCTGGGTGAGCGTTGCATCGCTGTGGGAGATCGCAATCAAGCATTCGCTCGGCCGAGGCGACATGCCGGTCAGCAGCGAGGAGGCATGGGCCTACTTCCGTGACGCGGGCTATCAGCTCCTGCCGATCAAGCCCGAGCACATCATCGAGGTGGAGACGCTGCCCTCTCACCACAAAGACCCGTTCGACCGACTGCTGGTGGCTCAGGCCCTGGTCGAACCCATGCACCTGCTGACGCACGACCCGCTCGTGGCGCTCTACAGCGACCGCATCCTGCACGTCTGAAGCCCAGACGGCTCAGCCAGCGGCCCTTCCCCCGCGCCCACATTGCCAAATGGCAATGTGTCGGTAACCCACGGCGCACGCCCCCTTTCCTACGATCGCCCGCGCTTTCCCGCCCGGCTGTGGCGGGCCCTCCGCCGTGCGCGGATTGCTCATCAACGATCAAGGAGACCTGCAGGGTGAAGATCAAGAGTCAGAGAGATTTCTTTTCGGGCGCGCTGTTCTGCGCCTTCGGCGTGGCGTTCGCCTGGGGCGCCACCTCGTACACGGTGGGCGACGGCGCCCGCATGGGCCCGGGCTACTTTCCGCTCATCGTCGGCGTGCTCATCGCCATCATGGGCACGCTGATCACGCTCAAGGCGATGACGGTGGACACCGACGATGGCGAGCCCATCGGTCGCATCGCCTGGCGGCCGCTGGTCTTCATCATCGGCGCCAACCTGGCCTTCGGCGTGCTGCTGGGCGGCCTGCCCAGCATCGGCCTGCCGCCCATGGGGCTGATCGTGGCCATCTATGCGCTCACCTTCATCGCCAACCTGGCGGGGGACCATTTCAGCGTGAAGTCCTCGCTGGTGCTGGCCACCATCCTGGCGGTGGGCAGCTACCTCGCCTTCGTCGTCGCGCTCAAGCTGCAGTTCCCGGTCTGGCCCACGTTCATCGCCTGATCCCCTTTCTCCAGAGACATACAAGAACACGGGCCTCATGGACCTCTTCAACAACCTGGCGATCGGCTTCGGCGTCGCCTTCACCTTCCAGAACCTCGTCTACGCCTTCGTCGGCTGCCTGCTGGGCACGCTGATCGGGGTTCTGCCGGGCATCGGCCCCGTCGCCACCATCGCCATGCTGCTGCCGGCCACCTATGCGCTGCCACCGGTGTCGGCGCTGATCATGCTGGCGGGCATCTACTACGGGGCGCAGTACGGCGGCTCGACCACGGCCATCCTGGTCAACCTGCCGGGCGAATCATCGTCCGTGGTCACGGTGATCGACGGCTACCAGATGGCCCGGCAGGGACGGGCCGGGCCCGCGCTCGCCGCCGCCGGCCTGGGCTCTTTCTTTGCCGGCTGCGTGGGCACCATCATCCTGGCCGCCTTCGCGCCGCCGCTGACCGAGCTGGCCTTCAAGTTTGGCCCGGCCGAATACTTCAGCCTGATGATCCTGGGCCTGATCGGTGCCGTGGTGCTGGCCTCCGGTTCCCTGCTCAAGGCCATCACCATGATCCTGCTGGGCCTGGCCCTGGGCCTGGTGGGTACCGACGTCAACTCGGGCGTGGCCCGCTACAGCTTCGACATTCCGGAATTGACCGACGGCATCGGCTTCATCGCCATCGCCATGGGCGTGTTCGGCTATGGCGAGATCATCGGCAACCTGTCGCAGCCGGCCGAGCAGCGCGAGGTGTTCACGGCCAAGGTCAAGGGCCTGTGGCCCACGGCGGCCGACTTCAAGCGCATGACGCCCGCCGTGCTGCGCGGCACCGCGCTGGGCTCGGCGCTGGGCATCCTGCCGGGCGGCGGCGCGCTGCTGTCCTCCTTCGCGTCGTACACGCTGGAGAAGAAGATGCGCCGCGCCCCGGGCGAGGTGGCCTTCGGCAAGGGCAACATCCGCGGCGTGGCGGGCCCTGAGTCGGCCAACAACGCCGGTGCGCAGACCTCCTTCATCCCACTGCTGACGCTGGGCATTCCGCCCAACCCGGTGATGGCGCTGATGGTGGGCGCCATGACCATCCACAACATCCAGCCCGGCCCGCAGGTGATGACCAGCAACCCGGAACTGTTCTGGGGCCTGATCGCCTCGATGTGGATCGGCAACCTGATGCTGATCATCCTGAACCTGCCGCTGATCGGCGTGTGGATCAAGCTGCTGACCATTCCCTACAAGTGGCTCTTCCCGGCCATCGTGCTGTTCTGCGCGGTGGGCGTGTACTCGGAGAACAACAACACCTTCGACGTCTGGATGGTGGCGGTGTTCGGCGTGGTGGGCTATGCCTTCCTCAAGCTCAAGTGCGAGCCGGCGCCACTGCTGCTGGGCTTCATCCTGGGGCCGATGATGGAAGAGAACCTGCGCCGCGCCCTGCTGCTGTCGCGCGGTGATTGGGGCGTGCTGGTGAGCCGGCCCATCTCGGCCGGGCTGCTGATCGCTGCGGCCCTGCTGCTGGTGATCGTGCTGCTGCCGGCGGTGAAGGCCAAGCGCGAAGAGGCCTTCGTCGAGGAATAGACCTCCCCGACAGGCATCCGCTGCCCTTGCGGCAGCGGACCCACGGCCCCGCGGTCAGACGCCGCGGGGCTTTTTCGTTTCGAGCGCCGGGTGGAAGCCCTCAGTTGGCCACGAAGACGCCGGTCTTCGCCAGGGCCTCCACGCGGCCCGCATCCTGCTCGATCAACTGGCGCAGGTGCTGCGGCCCGCGCTCCTGGGCCGTGGGGGCCTGCGCACCCAGGCTTTCCAGGCGGGCACGCAGTTCGGGCTCGGCCACCGCGTCGGACAGTGCCTGCTCGATGCGCCGCAGCGTCGGGGCCGGCGTGCCCTTGGGCGCCACCACGCCGTTCCAGATCGCCAGATCGAAGGCGGGCAGGCCCGCCTCGGCAAAGGTGGGCACGTCGGGCGCCTGCGGTACCCGCGCCGCGGCCGAGACCGCCAGGGCGCGCACGCGACCGTCCTTGTGCAGCGGCAGCATCGTCACGGTCTGGTCGATCACGGCATGGATGGTGCCGGCCATCAGGTCGGTCAGCGCAGGCCCGGTGCCGCGGTACTGCACCAGTTGGCCCTGCACGCCCGCCTGCTGCAGGAACAACGCCTCCGCGAAGTGCGCCGTGGTGCCCGGCCCGCCCGACCCGAAGTTGAGCGTGCCGGGCGCACTCTTCATCTTGCCGATCAGGCTGGGCAGATCCTGGATGCCGCTGGCATTGCTGACCGACAGCACCATCGGCACCTTGGCCACGATGCCGACCGGCGCCACGTCGGCGACGGCCGAGTAGCCGGCCTGCTTGTACAGGTGCGGCAGGATGGTGAGCGACTGGTTGATGAACAGCAGCGTGCTGCCGTCGGGCCTGGCCTTGAGGAAGCGCTGCATGCCGACCAGTCCGCCCGCGCCCGTGACGTTCTCGACGACCACGGACTGCTTGAGCCGGTTGCCCAGCGCGGTCGCGGCCAGCCGCGCCAACGCGTCGGACGAGCCGCCGGGCGGCACGGTCACGATCATGGTGATGGGGGCGCCTTCGGCGCGCGCCGGCGCGCTTGCCAGGCCGGTCAGGGTCGCGGCCAGGAGAAGGATGGGTGTCTTGCGCATGAAAGGTCTCCGTTCTTGTTCTGACAGTGAAAGGCGATGGCTCAGTCGAGCGCCCGCGCCATGCGGCGCAGCACGGCCTCGGTCACCTCGGTACAGCTTGCGGTGCCGCCCAGGTCGCGCGGCACCGCGTCGCCATGGGCCAGCACCTCGCCGACGGCCGTCTCGATGCGGCGAGCTGCGACGGCCAGCCGCTCGTCGCCATGGCGCTCCGAGAGCCAGTGCAGCATCAGCGTGCCCGAGAGGATGGTGGCCAGCGGACTGGCCAGGTTCTGCCCCGCGATGTCGGGTGCCGAGCCGTGGGCACCCTGGAACAGGCCATGGTGCTCGCCCAGCTCGGCGGAGGGCGACAGCCCCATGCCGCCGATGGTGGCGGCCCCCAGATCCGAGATGATGTCGCCGAACATGTTCTCGGCCACGATCACGTCGTAGAAGTCGGGCCGCTTGACCAGGTGGACCGTCATCGCGTCGGCATAGGCGTAATCGATCTCGACGTCCTCATGCTCGCGAGCCACCTCCTCGCACACCGCGCGGAAGAAGGCATAGCTGCGCAGGATGTTGGCCTTGTCGCAGACCGTCACCCGCCGCTTGCCGTCGCGCGGCGCGCCCTGGCGCTTGCGGCTCAGGCCGAAGCTGAAGCGGGCCACGCGCTCCACGCCCTTGCGGGTGACCACGATGGTGTCGGTGGCCACCTCCCCGCGCAGGTTGATGCCGCCGCCGCGGCTGGCGTACAGGCCCTCGGTGTTCTCGCGCACGATCACGTAGTCGATCTGCCCGGCCTGCCAGCCGGCCAGCGGCGACTTCACGCCCTGCCAGAGCCGAACGGGCCGCACGTTGGCATACAGGTCGAGCCGGAAGCGCAGCTGCAGGTGCAGGTCGTTGCCGACCTCGGTGCCGTCGGGATAGGTCACACCGGGCAGCCCTGCAGCGCCATGCAGGATGGCCGCGGAATCGCGGCACAGCGCGAAGGTGTCGTCGGGCAGCACCTGGCCGGTGCGTGCGTAATGGGCCGCGCCACCGTCGCAGCGCACGAAGTCCAGCAGTGCACTGCCGCAGGCTTCCGAAAGAATGCGGGCGGCCGACTGGCACACCTCGGGGCCGATGCCGTCGCCGTCGATGGTGGCGATCCGATAGGGGGACATGGGTTCTCGTTCTCCTTTGAAGTCAGGTCGATTCGCGCTTGGCCAGCACAGCCACCAGTTCGGGCAGCAGCCGCTCACCGCCGGCATGCGCCACGGCCGCCTCCAGCGTCTGCCGCACGCCTTCGGCAATCGTTCCGGCAGCGCCGCTGTCGCGGGCCATGGTGGCGTAGTAGCCCAGGTCCTTGAAGGCGTTGGCCATGCTGAAGCGCAGCCCGCTCGGGTCTTGCGACAACAGAAAGGGGCGCAGCCGCTCCAGCGCCGTGCCGCCACCGCCGCCTTTGGCCAGCACGTCGATGAACACCTCGGCCGCCACACCCGCGCGTTGCGCGCAGGCCGCTGCCTCGGCGATCAGCGCCACCGAGCCCAGCGAGACATAGTTGTGCAGCAGCTTCATGCGGTGGCCGGACCCGACCGGCCCGCAGTGCGTGATGTTCTCGGCGAAGCAGGCCAGCAGCGGGCGGCATTCGTCGAACAGTGCGGTCTCCGCGCCCACCAGCAGGTTGAGCCGGCCTTCCGCAGCCTCCTTGGGCGTGCGGGTCATGGCGGCGTCCATGAAGCGCCCGCCGGCTTCGGCCACCACGCCGGCCAGACGCTCGGTGGACGACGGGATGGCGGTGGAGCAGTCGATGACGATGCCGCCGGGCCGCAGCCCCTGCAGCACGCCGCCATCGCCGAGCAGCACGGCCTCCACCTGCGGTGAACCGGTCACGCACAGCAGCAGCACGTCGACCTCGGCCGCCAGCTGCCGTGCGCTGCCCACGATGCGCACCCCTGCCGCCTCGAGGGCGTCCAGCGGTTGGTTTCCCGCATGCGCCAGCACGGCCAGCGAATGGCCATGACGCACGATGTTGGTGGCGATGCCGTGGCCCATCAGGCCCACGCCGATCAGGCCGATCTTCTTGTCGCTCATTGGATGTCTCCTTGGTTGTCGATGCGATGTGGCGCCATGCTCAGCGCGGCAGCGGCCGGCCCAGGCCGCCGGCGCACAGGTACTTGATCTCGACGTAGTCGTCCACGCCGTACTTGGAGCCTTCGCGGCCCACGCCCGATTCCTTGATGCCGCCGAAGGGCGCCAGCTCGGTGGAGATCAGGCCTTCGTTGAGGCCCACGATGCCCACCTCCAGCGCCTCGGCCACGCGCCAGGCGCGGGCGTAGTCCTGCGTGTAGAAGTAGGCCGCGAGGCCGAAGGGCGTGTCGTTGGCCATGGCCACGGCTTCTTCGTCGGTCTCGAAGCGGATCAGCGGTGCCACCGGGCCGAAGGTTTCTTCCTGCATGAGCCGGGATTTCGGCGACACCTCGGCCAGGATGGTGGGCATGAAGAAGCGCCCGCCCAGCGGGTGCGCCGTGCCGCCGGTCACGATGCTCGCGCCCAAAGCAACGGCATCGTCGATGTGCTCGCGCACCTTGGCCACGGCCGCGTCGTCGATCAGCGGGCCCAGCTGAACGCCGGGCGTCAGGCCGTTGCCGACCACCTGCGCTTCCACCGCCTTTCGCAGCAGGGCGGTGAAGCGCTCGTAGATGCCCGACTGCACGAAGATGCGGTTGGCACACACGCAGGTCTGCCCCGCGTTGCGGAACTTGGAGGCCATGACGCCGGCGACCGCGGCGTCCAGGTCCGCATCGTCGAAGACGATGAAGGGCGCGTTGCCGCCCAGCTCCATCGACACCTTCTTGACCGTGCCCGCGCATTGCGCCATCAAGGTCTTGCCGACCTCGGTGGAGCCGGTGAAGGAGAGCTTGCGCACCACCGGGTTGGCCGTCAGCTCGCCGCCCACGGTCGAGGCCGAGCCGGTCACCACGTTGAGCACGCCCGGCGGAATGCCCGCCTCCATGGCCAGTTGCGCCAGGGCCAGCGCCGAATAGGGCGTGGCCGACGCGGGCTTGATGACGATGGTGCAGCCGGCCGCCAGCGCGGCGCCGGCCTTGCGCGTGATCATCGCGTTGGGAAAGTTCCACGGCGTGATGGCCGCCACTACGCCCACAGGCTGCTTGAGCACCACGATGCGCCGGTCCATGCTGGCGGCCGGGATCACGTCGCCGTAAACGCGCTTGGCTTCTTCGGCAAACCATTCGATGAAGCTGGCGCCGTAGGCGATCTCGCCCTTGGCCTCGGCCAGCGGCTTGCCCTGCTCCAGCGTGAGGATCATGGCCAGGTCGTCCTGGTGCGCCATGCACAGGTCGAACCAGCGCCGCATCAGGCGCGAGCGCTCCTTGGCGCTGGTCTCGCGCCACGCGGGCAGCGCCTGGTTGGCCGCATCGATGGCCGCGCGAACGTCGGCGGTGGCAAGCCGCGGGACCGTGCCGAGCACGCTGTCGTCCGCGGGGTTGGTGACCGTCAGCGTGGCGCCGTCGGTGGCGTCGACCCAGCGGCCGCCGACGAGGCATTGCTGGCGGAAGAGTTCGGTGTGTTGGAGCTTCATGAGGCGTGCTTGGAATGAAAGGGATCAGCGCAGAAGGTTGTCGGGCGTACGGCCGGCGCGCAGCGCCTCGATGCCGTCGATGAGCAGCCAGCCCATGGCATCGCGCGTCTCGTGCGTCGCGCTGCCGATGTGCGGCGAGAGGAAGACGTTGTCGAGCCCGCGGTAGCCGGGATGCACGTGGGGCTCGTTGGCGAACACGTCGAGCCCCGCGCCGCGAATGTGGCCACGGCGCAGCGCATCGATCAGCGCCTCGTCATCGACCAGATCGCCGCGGGAGATGTTGACCACCACCGCGCCCGCCGGCAGACGTGCCAGGCGCTCCGCATCGAGGACGCCCTTGAGCGCCGGCGAACCCGGCGCCGCGATCATGAGGATGTCGATGTCCGGAAGCATGGCTTCCAGCGTCTGGTGGTAGGTGGCCCCCGCCTCCAGCTCGGCCACGAGACGCGAGCGGTTGTGATAGTGGATGGCCAGCCCGAAGGCCCGCGCACGCTCAGCAATGGCCCGGCCGATGCGGCCCATGCCAAAGATGCCCAGGCGCCGCCCGACCAGACCCATGCCCAGCAACTGGGTGGGCGCCCAGCCCTGCCATGCGCCGCTGCGCACCAGCCGGTCGGCCTCGAAGCCGCGGCGGCAGGCATTGAGCAGCAGCATCAGTGCAATCTCGGCGCAGGCATCGCTGAGCACGTCGGGCGTGTGCAGCACCTGCACGCCGCGCTCGCGGGCAGCGGCCAGGTCGATGTGGTCGTGGCCCACCGACAGCGTGGCCACCACCGCCAGCGTGGGCGACAACGCGGCCATGACCTCGGCCGTCACCGGCTCGGTGGCCGTCACGAAGAGCAGGTGGCAGTCCTGCGCACGCGCCGAGATCTGTGCGGCAGAAAGAATCGAATCGTCCTCGTTGACGACCAGCTCGAAGCGCTCGGCCAGGGCGGCCTCGACGGCGGGGGTGAAGCGTCGGCAGAGGAAGGCCCGCGGCCGGTCGGGAAGGTTCATGGCTGTCTCTCTTGGTTCTGCGATGCGCCGGCCATCGCCGTGTTGCGCTCAAGTTGTATTACAAATACGTCACATCACTTCTGTCAAGCACGAAGCGCCGGTGCTATTCTTCGGGCCCCGACCTGCCTGCCCTCACCATGGCCTTCTCGATCCAAGACGATGCGACCTCCCGCGCTGCCGAAGGCACGCTGGCCGACCGGGTGACCGGCCTGATCGCGGCGGACATCCGCGCCCGCGTCTACCCCGTCAACACCCGCCTGCCCACCGAACTGGCCATGACCCAGCAGTACGGTGTGAGCCGCACCGTGATCCGCGAAGCCATCTCGCGCCTCAAGTCCGAAGGGCTGGTGGAAACGCGCCAGGGCAGCGGCACGGTGGTGCGCGACCCCAAGGCCGCAGACGCCTTCCGCCTGGGCCAGGGCAGCGCCAACGACGCCGAGTCGCCCGCGCACGGCGTGCTGCGCATCCTGGAACTGCGCCGCGGCATCGAGGCGGAAATGGCTGCGCTGGCCGCCGAGCGGCGCACCGGCGCCGAGATGACGCAGATCCAGCAGGCGCTGCGGGCCATCGCCCGCGCCGAGAAGGAAGGCCGCGACGGCGTGGAGGAAGACCTGGCCTTTCACATCGCCATCTCGCATGCCGCCCACAACGCGCACTACACCGAACTGCTGGGCATGCTCACGCGTGCACTGCACGACGCGATCCGCCTGACACGCTCCAACGAGGCGCGGCGCACCGACCTGGCTGCGCAGGTGCAGGCCGAGCACGAGGCCATCTGCGCCGCCATCAAGGCGCGCGACGCCGCTGCCGCCCGCACGGCCGCCTTCATGCACATGCACAACACCGCAGGGCGCATCGAGCAGGCGGGCCAGGACTTCTGGACCGGCGACAGCCGGGCTGCCGCGCGCCGCGTGGCCCGCGCCAAGCTGGGTGCGACATCGCCCGTTCAAACCAAGGGAAGCAAAGCCGCCGCCCCAAGGTAAACACGGGGTTCATGCGCAAAGTTGTCTGATAGATTCATCACACAACTTTGGCAAGAGTCTGGCGAGCGGCTCCGCACGGACACCGCCGCCGCCCACCCTGCAGGCACCTTCGCCGTGCGGCAGGCCCTGCACCCGCCAACGCCCTCCGCCATGAGCCCACCTCGCGTCCTGCTGACCGATCCGCTGCATCCTGATGCCTTCGCACGGCTCGCCCAGTGGGCCGAGGCCGAGCAGATCCCCGACGGCGTGGTGCGCGAGGCCAGCGATGCCTGGCTGCGCGAGGCCATCGGCCGCTTCGACGGCATCGTGGTGCGGCGGCTGCTGCCGGCCGACCTGTTCGACCGCCCTCACCGTCTGCGCTGCGTGATGCGCCAGGGCGTGGGGCTGGACTTCATTCCGGTCGAGCGCGCAACCGCGCGTGGCATTCCCGTGGGCAACACGCCGGCCGTCAATGCCAATGCCGTGGCCGAGTACGTGTTCGCGGCATTGCTGGCCCACGCCCGGCAGCTGGCCGACTTCGACGCCAGCGTGCGCACAGGCGACTGTGCGGCGCGGGCCCAGGCCGGCGCCCGCACCTTCGAACTGCGGGGCCGCACGCTGGGCCTGATCGGCTTCGGCGCCATCGGCCAGCGCATCGCCGCCATCGCGCAGCAGGGCTTTGGCATGGGCGTGGCGGTGTGCACCGGCACGCCTGCCAAGGTGCCTGCAGGCATGGCCGCCTTGCAACTGCCGGCGCTGTTTGCGGCCAGCGACTTCGTGGTCGTCGCCTGCCCACTCACGCCGCAGACACGCGGCATGGTCGATGCCGAAGTGCTGTCGCACGCCAGGCTCGGCGCCGTGCTGGTCAACGTGGGGCGCGGGCCCGTGGTGCGGGAAGAGGACCTGGTGCAGGCCCTCGCCCAGGGTCCGCTCGGCGGCGCCGTGCTCGACGTCTTCGAGACCCAGCCGCTGCCTGCCGACAGCGGCCTGCGCCAGCACCCGCGTGTGCTGCTCACGCCGCACTTGGCCGGCATCACGCAGGAGGCAGAGCGGGCCATGGGCCTCATGGCCGTGGACACGCTGGCCTCCGTGCTGCTGCGCGGCGAGCGGCCGCCCAACATCGTCAACCCCGAAGTCTTCGGCGCCCCACCTCCGCTCGGCCGCTGAAGACCGCCACCCCACCCTCAAGAACAGGAGACACGCCATGAAGATCACCCGCATCACCGCCATCCCGCTGTCGTACCGGCTGCCCGAGGGCAAGACCGTCACGATGGGCATCGGCAGCACGCTCAAGCGCGACTGCATCATCGTGCGCGTGGAGACCTCGGAGGGCATCACCGGCTATGGCGAGGCGCATCCGGGCCGCAGCCCCGGTGCCATCGTGAGCCTGATCCACAACACGCTGCAGCCGTTGCTGGTGGGCATGAACGCCACCGACGTGGTGGGCGCCTGGCAGCGCGTGCACCGCATGCAGCTGTCCAGCCACGGGCTGGGCGCCGGCACCTGCCTGGCGCTGTCGGGCATCGACATGGCGCTGTGGGACATCCGCGGCAAGGCCGCCAAGATGCCGCTGTACGAGCTGCTCGGTGGATCGCACCGCCGCATCCCTGCCTACGCGGGCGGCATCGCGCTGGGCTACCAGAGCCCCGAGTCGCTGGCCGAAGAAGCCCAGTCCTATGTGGCGCAGGGCTACAAGGCCGTCAAGCTGCGCATCGGCGACACCGTCAAGAACGACGTCGCGCGCCTGCGCAAGGTGCGCGCGGTGCTCGGCGACGACATCGACATCCTCACCGATGCCAACACCGCCTACACCATCGCCGATGTGCGTCGCGTGATGCCCGTGCTGGCCGAGATCCAGGCCGGCTGGCTGGAAGAGCCCTTCGCCTGCAACGACTTCGCCTCGTACCGCGAAGCCGCCAAGATCTCGCCGCTGGTGCCCATTGCGGCCGGCGAGAACCACTTCACCCGCTTCGAGTTCGGCCAGATGCTGGACGCACGCGCGGTGCAGGTCTGGCAACCCGACCTGTCGAAGAGCGGCGGCATCACCGAGGGCGTGCGCATCGCGGCCATGGCCTCGGCCTACCGCATTCCGCTGCATGCGCACAGCTCGGCCACCGGGCTCAACCATGCGGCCACGCTGCACTTCCTGGCGGCCACCGAGAACGCGGGTTACTTCGAGGCCTGCGTGTCGCACTTCAACCCCTTCCGCGACATGTTCGGCAGCACCTTCCAGATCGGCGACGACGGCTGCGTCGAGCCGCCGCGCGGACACGGCATCGGCATCGAGGTGGACGAGTCGATCTTCGACAAGTACCCGATGGTCGATGGCCCGGGCTATGTCGTGAAGTTCTGACCCACCCCGCAGCCGCCACCCCGCCCGCCGGTGCGCAACCGGCAGCACGACAACGACGACGAACAACGGAGACAAGCCATGCAATTCGACAAGCGCCAACTGCTGCGGGCCATGGCCGCAGCCCCCCTGACCCTGGCCGTGGGCCATGCCTGGGCCAACGACGACTACCCGAGCAAGCCCACGCGGATCATCGTGCCCTACACGCCGGGCGGCTTCAACGACACGCTCGCGCGCACGGTGAGCGACCGCCTCAACCGCACGTGGAAGCAGTCGGTGGTGGTGGACAACCGGCCAGGCGGCAACACGGTGCTGGGCAACAACCTGGCGGCCAAGTCGCCGGCCGACGGCTACACCATCCTCATCACGCCCCTGCCCTTCTCGGCCCTGCCCGCGCTGTACGGCAACAAGCTGCCCTACAACGCCACGGCCGACTTCCAGCCGCTGGTGTGGGCCGGCTACACGCAGAACGCGCTGGTCGTACGGCCCGACCTGCAGGGCGTGACCAACGTGCGCGAACTCATCGCCTACGCCAAGAAGAACCCCGGCAAGCTCAACTACGGCTCCACCGGCTCGGGCTCGTCCAACCATCTGTCGATGGAGCTCTTCATGAGCATGACGGGCACCAGGATGACCCACGTGCCCTACAAGGGCAGCGCGCCGGCCGTGATGGCCATGCTGGGCGGCGAGATCGACGTGCTGTTCGACAACGTGCCCAACCTCATGCAGCAGATCAAGGCCGGCAAGCTCAAGCCCATCGGCGTGACCGGCGCCAGCCGTGCCGCGCTGCTGCCCGAGGTGCCCACGGTGCAGGAGGCCGGCGTGCCGGGCTACGAGGTGATCGTGTGGTTCGGCATGCAGATGCCGGCGGGCGTGCCCAAGCCCATCGTCGAGCGCGCCAACCGCGACATCGTGGCCGTGCTGAAGGACCCGGAGGTGGTCAAGCTGTTCCGCGACCAGGGCGTCGAGGTGGTCGCCAGCACGCCCGAGGCCTTCGGCGAGCTGCTGGCCAAGGAGATCCCCAAGTGGACGAAGGTGGTGAACGACGCTGGCGTCAAGCTGGAGTGAGCACACGGGCGGGCGCGCACGAAACGTGCTGGCGGTCAGCCAGCCCGTCGCACAATCCAACGCCATGCCCGCCAGCCTCAGCCCGCTGCCTCCGGCGCCTGCCGGTCAACCCTTCACCCGCGAGAGCCTGTTCGACGGCTCCGTGATGGCCGCCCTGAAGGCCTGCGCACCGCCCGACGTGCGGCTGCGCACCCAGGAAGAGCTGGACGCCTGCCTGGACGCCACCCTGGCGAGCCACGACCCGGCCGAAGACCTCTACCTCTTCGGCTACGGCTCGCTGATGTGGAACCCCGCCATCCACCACATCGACGCCGCGCCCGCCCTGGTGCGCGGCTGGGGCCGGCGCTTCTGCCTGTGGCTGTACATGGCCCGCGGCTCCGTCGAGCACCCCGGCCTGATGCTGGCCCTGGACCGCGGCGGCGCCTGCCGCGGCATCGCCCTGCGCATCGCCGCCGAGCAGGTGCGCAGCGAACTGCAGCTGGTGTGGCGGCGGGAGATGCTGTCGGGGGCCTATGCAGCGCGGTGGGTGACGGCCGAATGCCAGGGGGAGCGGCGGCGGATGCTGACCTTCGTGGCGAACCGGGCGCATCCCCGGTATGCGGGGCGGATGGAGCCGGGGGAGGTGGCGCGGTATATCGCCAATGGGCGTGGGGTGCTGGGGAACTGCCAGGATTACTTTCAGCACACGGTGGACGCGCTGGCCGATCTCGGCATCCGGGATAAAGAGATCGAGCGACTTTTTCAGGCGCTTTTGCCCGCGTCGGCAGTCCCACGAGCCGCCTGAACTGCGCGAAGTAATCACACGGGTCTGCAGAAATCCGTCGGGGAAGCGGGCTGAGTCTCGCTGATGGCAATGTGCGCCTCTACATCCGGCTCTTGGACAGTCCTGCCTATACAAACTCTATAACCCCGCATTCCCGACACAACCATCTCGTGACTACGCAGGAGCCCCGCAGCGTGCGTCGTTACGTTGTACTGCCCATCCGTCTTAATAACGATACGCAACGACTCAGGGCTAGCTTAGGTGCCGAAGTTTGGCTTCGAATGCAGGTTTTTGGGAACACTTTCAATGGTCTGGCGTTACCCGTTAGCACAGCTACGTTTTGGTAACTGGCGTGAAGTGTTGGCGAACGCTGTAGCCTAAGACAGGTCCGCCGTATGAGAAGATCATCAAGCCCACGGCAGAATTCGATGGCGTCGATGGGAGAGCAAATGTCGATACCCTTTCCTTGGCGGGGGCAATTTCGACTGGTGAATCACGTAGCTATAGGAACCACTTATTTATGGCTTTGAAGCACCAGAAGCTTGGGAGGCGATCAGGGTATTTTTAAGTGACTGAGCTTGCGCTGCAATCAAGGGGGGAGGCAAAGCGTTCCCGATCATTAGTGCGATTGACTCTTTTCCATGAGACGTGTCGAACCTATATTCTCGCGGAAAACCTTGCAGCAGCGCTGCTTCCCGGAGTGTGACCGTACGGTTATAGGAAGGATGAAGAAATCGTCCTTTCGACGGCGCATGACAGCCTCCCGTAATGGTCGGGGCGACATCGTCCCATGCCATACGGCCATAAACATCTCTAAAGCCGTCGCTTCTCCGGTGACAAGGGAGCTGATGATCATTTCCAAGCTCCGCCCTACTTCCCCCATTCTTTGGAATTTTAGCAATGAGATCCTTGACAGATTGAGAGCGATTCTCTGGAAATGCATGTAAGGGGTCTTTCGACCTCGAAGGCGCTTCAAGACTGCCTATTGCATCCCTAACAGTTAGGCGCGTTTTTGCTTTTGGCGCGACTTGCGGCGCTCCCACACGCGAAGCAAGAAAAATCAATCTACGTCGTCGTTGAGGAACACCATAGTCAGCAGCATTTAACACTTCAACGTTGGTCCTATAGCCTGCACGCGAAATCTGCCGAACCATCTCGACAAATCCTATGTCGTCCTTGAGTGATGGAACATTCTCCATCATTATTGTCTTCGGTCGCAACTCAAGAACTAAACGCAGAAACTCTTTAATCAGAGTGTTCCGATCATCATGCACGGATACTGCTCGATTTTTAGTCCGAAGCCTTGAAAATCCTTGGCAAGGCGGGCAACCTGCAAGTAAATCCAACTGCCCTACGTTAATTGAACAATCTTCCATCAATTGCTCAGCCGAAATCAGGCGGATATCGTTTTTATACAGACAAACATCGGGATGATTGAGCAAATAAGTTTGCTGCGCTTTGGCATCTATCTCAACTGCTGCCAACACTTTAAATCCTGCATCTTTCAGCCCACGCGTTAATCCACCGCACCCGCTAAAAAGATCTATGGCTAGGGGGCGCCCCAAAACGTGAGTCATACAATCAGACCTGAATGAATTAGCTATGAATCCAGACACTTAGTTGATCCCGGATCGCAGTAAGATCAGCATTATCATTCGGAATTTGAGCAATTTTGAACTTCAGCATGCCCAGATATTCAGGGCCCGTCCATTGTACATCTAAACCCTCGCCAACAAAGTCTCGAAGCGTCTTTTTTGCGGCAGCGGCGCTTTTTTTATAATGTTCATTTTCAGGATCTAAAGCTTCCAAAACAATATGTTCAGGAACGTGTCGCGGTAGATATGCCACATGCTTTCTGAGCCAAGCAAGGTAAGCTAGCTGCGCATCGATTTTCGCCTGTTTGTGGCCAGCAGCGTCCGCGCCTCCAGGAATATGAAGCAATGGATTAAAGCCAACTTCAGTCTTCAACAGTTCATCCAAGGAAGCATATTGTGCAGGAGCAATCGTCTCCGGATCAGAAAATTCGTCTTTCATTTTTTTGTCGCCGTCCAAGAATATAAATATTCTATCACTTGAAAGCATCGCGGCTGGCGCAACATATTTCAACAACGCCTCCGCTCCGCCCGGAGCAACACGAATTTCTAAATTAGCAGCATCGCCTTCGTCAATTCCCTTTACAGCTTGCTCTAAAATAATCGCGGCCAGCTGGTCCTCGACCAAGACACGACGCTTATTCTCTGCAGGTTTTCCTAGGCGTCTAAGCGCGGCAAACGGAGAAGACTTTGGAAGGATTCTGGTTTGCATCTTTCCGTTGTCTTCAAATACTTTGATAGCTTCGTGAGGGAGGCCAGAGAGGAATTCCCCCGAGTGCGTCGAAAGGACAATCTGATGCTTCTTCTCTTTGATTTGTTCCAGCAAAAATCTGAGCAATGCGCGCTGGGCTCCCGGGTGCAGCGAAGTTTCTGGCTCATCGAGCAAAATCAATGAGTAAGGCTCCGCCGCTAGGACCTGCACAACGGCACTCACCGCTGCCACTTCTCCACTGCCCGCAAACGCCTCTGAATAAAGGAGCCCCCTTTGAAATATCACGCTAAGGTCCTGCGCTCGGTTACCCAAGTAAAGCGAGTGCCTAATTATCCTCGCCGACTCATAGTCTCTTCCAAGGATACGTGATATCTGCTTGACCTCGTCCTCTGCAAGTACCCTATTTTCAAAGACACGCTCTTTTCCTGCGAGCTTATAACTTCGCAGATCTTTATCTCTAATTACCTTTAAACGCCGGGCCTCGTTAAGCATTGCGGCAGTTTTTGCACTTGCACCTCCGCTCGCGTCGTCAAAATAAAAGTATCGATCAAAAGATCCAAATGTCGCTTTGAAATTTATATATACCACATTTCGGCGTACGGGATTCCATCGATCTTTAGATCTCCCTGCAAATTTTCCAGTCGGCTTGACCCGCATTCCATCTGCGCTGCTCCATCTGTAAGGCTCCCAATAGTCATATCCTCTGCGCTTGCCGATCCGCGCTTTTCGCGTTTCAACCTCCCCCTTGAAACTTTCGTTCCAATGCCCGTAAAAATATCGTTGTGGGTCGACCTTACTCTCGGCTATCGGGTCTAGATCTGTTGAAAACCAGAACTTTGCTGTGGAATATCCGAAAGGCATTCCCCATAGGGCATGAAGTAGTGAGCTCTTTCCGCTCCCGTTTGCACCTACGAGCGCGGTTAACGGAAATTTAAAATCTACTCGGGTTCCTGGTTCCAAACCTTTGAACCGTGGAAATTGAGCAAAGGTAATATAATTTTTCAAAACCGTTCCGATTGGAAACTTACCAATGGTTTTGATTAGTGCTGCTATAACCTCGTCGTCGGACATACTTGCTGGCTCCTTTCGAAGCATTCTCGCTACAAGTGCGCAGCAACCACCACACTTTCGGCTGATGCCCGATTGTCTTCATGAAGGACGCTCCGCACGATGGTCCGCACATATGAGGCCCCGAAATGCACCAGATCCAGAAAGGCAACCATGGGCAAACTAACACGACGGCCCACGTCGGTCTGGATGCCTGCCTCAGGGCTGGTGCACACGATGGGTCGCACCGTTGGCAACCCCAAACAGGTATCGGGGAGTAACCGCCTGTTGCACGCGCGGGAGAAGGCGGTCCGAGGCACTGTGGCTGCTGGCAGTGGACAGGCGCCGGGAAACGAAGACGCATACGGGCTGGCGTGTAGTGATGCGCTAGTGCTGCGCAGGGAGCCGACGCTACGCCCCCCCCCCCGGTTGATCCGCTGACCAACAGGATCGAGCAGTTAAAGGCCTGCAGACGAGGCGACGACCGGAACCCATTAAGGGTAATCAAGCGCGAGTTCGGCAATGGGAAGTGCGATTCCTAGGCTGGCGACGAGCATCGGCGCATTTGCTCTTTGCGTTAAGCCATCTATGGGGTCAAGCAGTAAGCGATTGCCTTCGGGTTCCCGGCAACAGCCCAAAGGTCATCTGAAACGAAAAGGGGTGGCTCCGGCGCGCTTCTTTAGCCCCATGCCAGAAGCTACAACTAATTTGGGCGCTGTGCACCTGCAGCGATCATCGACAGGCAAGACCTCCAAACCGCTTTCAGCACGACGCAAACGCTTAGTGCAAAGCGTCGTTGAGCGCCTCACACCTCAAAATGCGGCTGAATCTCCCGAATCCGCTTGATCGCCACCCCCGCCGCCGCGGTGCGCGTCTCCACCCCTAGCTTCACATACACCCGCTCCAGGTGCTTCTTGGCGGTGGCCGGGCTGGCGCCCAGGATTTCGCCGATGTCCTTGTTGGTCTTGCCCTTGACCACCCAGTACAGCACCTCGGCCTCGCGGGCGGTGAGCTTGAGGGCCAGACTCATGGCCTCGATCACCGCCGTGTCCGACAGCTCCCGGATGATGATGAGCCAGTCGCCAGCGCCGGGCACCGTCGCGCTCGCGGTGCCGTCGGCGTCGCCGGTCTGGCGGTGCACGCGCAGTTGCAGGCGGCTCGCGGCCTGCTGGCCGATCTCCAGCGGCGGGGGCTCGGCGCCGGCCTGCTGGGCCTGGGGGAGGTGGCGCTGCAGCCAGGCCACGATGGCGGCGGGCGTGGCGGGCGCCTCGGTGCCGCAGTAGCGCATCAGCAGTTCGCGCGCCAGCGAGGTCTGCCAGATCAGCCGCCCCTCGGGCATGCGCACGGTGATGCTGGCGTAGCCGAAGGCGTCCAGGGCGTTGCGGGCCTGGCCCGCCTGCTGGGCCTGCTGGCGCGCGCGGCGGGCGCCCTGCAGGTGCACGTTCATGCGGGCCAGCACTTCCTTGGGCTTGATGGGCTTGGTGACGTAGTCCACGCCGCCCGATTCCAGCGCCGCCACCAGGTGCTCGGTCTCGGTCAGGCCGGTCATGAAGACGATGGGAATCTCCGCCGTGGCGGCGTCGGCCTTGAGGCGACGCGCGACCTCGAAGCCGTCCATGCCCGGCATCATGGCGTCGAGCAGCACGATGTCCGGACGGGCCTGGGCGGCGCGGGCCAGCGCGGTGGGGCCGTCGGTGGCCACGAGCACGGTGTAGCCCGATTCGTCCAGCGCGTCGTGCAGCACGGCCAGGTTGTCGGGCACGTCGTCGACCACCAGCACGAGGTCGCCGCGGGCGGTGTTCTCGCGCAGGCTGGCGGCCAGCGGCGAGATGGCGGGCACAGCAGCGGCGGCAGCGCCGCTGTCGTCGTCGTCGGGGAGTTCGTCGATGCCGTTCATGGTCAGGAAGCTTCGAGCGCTTCGGTGAGGGCGCGGCCCATGTCCTCGAAGCGGAACTGCCGCGCCAGCGCACGCTGCTGCGCCGTCCAGGCGGCGCATTCGGGCTGGGCGGCGTCGATGTCGTCGAGCTTGGTCATGATCCCGCGAAGGTAGCCGAGCTGGACGGCCTCTTCCAGCGCCCGCAGCCGTTCGGCGCCGGGGGCGACGATGGCGGCGGGCTCGGACGGCTCTTTGGACGCGGCGGCGGCGGGGTCGGCCGTCCAGCGCAGGTCGAGGCGGCGGCCGATCCAGTCGAGCAGCTCGCTGTGGCGCACGGGCTTGACGAAGAAGTCCTCGGGCGTGATGCCGACGTCGTTCTCCAGCCGCTTGTCGAAGGCGTTGGCGGAGACGACGGCGAACACGGTCTCGTGGGCGGCGCCCCGGCTCGCGCCCAACAGGGCGCGGGCGCGTCGGATGGTCTCCCAGCCGTCGATGCCGGGCATGGCCAGGTCCACGAAGACGGCATGCGGCCGGTAGCCGGCGGCCAGCAGATCCAGCCCGTCATGGCCGCTGGCGGCGGTGCGCAGCTCGAAGCCCAGGGGCTGCAGCAGGTGCACCAGCAGGTCGCGGTCGGCTTCCTCGTTGTCGATCACCAGCAGCTGGCGGCGTGGGCCTTCGTAGCCGCGCCGCTGCACCGGCGATTCGGCCGCCGGCCCCGCCGCCAGGCTGGTGCTGCCGATGGAGGCGCCGTGGCCCAGCGTGCCGGCCATGGCCTCGTGCACCCGCGGCAGGAAGAGCCGAACGCGAAACAGCGCGCCCTGCCCCGGCGTGCTGCTGACCTTCATCTCGCCGCCCATCAGGTCCGTGAGCATCTTGGCCATGGTCAGGCCCAGGCCGGCGCCGGGCGCGCTGCCGCGCGAGTCGCCGCGGGCGAAGGGCTCGAAGATGCGGGCCAGTTCGTCCTCGTGCAGGCCGGGGCCGGTGTCTTCCACCTCCAGCGTGGCGAACTCGCGGGCATAGGCGGCGCGAAACGTGACCTGGCCCCGGCCCGTGAACTTGATGGCATTGCCCAGCAGGTTGATGAGGATCTGCCGCACGCGGCGCTCGTCCGCGCGCACCACGGCCGGCAGCTGCAGCGCGGGCTCGAAGACAAAGCGCAAGCCCTTGTCCGCGGCCTGCAGCTCGAACATGTCGGCCAGCGACTGCAGCATGTCGCCGAAGGCCATGGGCCGGGCCTGCAGCGTGAGCTTGCCGGCCTCGATGTGGGCCAGGTCGAGCGTGCCTTCGATGAGCGAGAGCAGGTGCTCGCCCCCGCGCTTGATGACGGCCACGGCCTGCTGGCGGTGCGGCGGCACCGACGGATCCTGGCCCATCAGCTGCGCATAGCCCAGGATGCTGTTGAGCGGCGTGCGCAGCTCGTGGCTGATGGCACTGATGTAGCGGCTCTTGGCCTGGTTGGCGGCCTCGGCGGTCTGGCGGGCCTCGTCGGCGGCCTGGCGCGAGGCCTGCAGGGCGCGGTCGGTCTGGCGGTGCAGCTCGATCTCGCGCATCAGCAGGCGGGTCTGGCGGTTCGATTCTTCCTGCGCCACCTTGCGGCTCTGGTGCGCCAGCACCAGCCACCAGGCCACGATGCCGGCGATGAGCAGCAGCGCCATGTAGGCCTTGAGGAAGCCGGAGCCCAAGGCCTGCGCGGCCTCGCTGCCGGCGGCCCGGCCGGCGGCCACCGAGGGCGCACCGCCACTGTCGATCCAGTCGCCGATGCCGCGCAGCTCCTGCTGGTAGAGCACGCCGAAGACGGCGGCCAGGAGCGGCACCACGATCAGCATCAGCATCAGGAAGTGGCCCAGGCCCGTGTCCAGGTAGGGCCACACGCGCCGGGGCAGCAGCCAACGCAGCACGGCCGACCACTGCGCCGACAGGCCCGCATGCGGTTTGCAGAGGTCGCCGCAGCGGGCGTCGAGCGTGCAGCACAGGGAGCAGATGTCGCCCTGGTAGGCGGGGCAGTGGGCCATGTCGGGGCCCTCGTACTCGCGCTCGCAGATGACGCAGCGGCGGGGGGCGAGGCGCTGGTAGGAGGCTTCGGGGGCGACCCAGTGGATGCGATGGGCCCGCTGCCGCGATGCCGATGGCTGTTGCTCCTTCCCCCTCTGGGGGAAGGCGGGGATGGGGGCCAAGGCGCCGAGTGATGAGCGCTCCGCCTGAGCTGGCCCCCACCCCTGCCCTCCCCCAGGGGGGAAGGGAGGAACAGCCGGGGCGCTGCTGGCGGGAGCGGGCGCAGCGGCAGCAGGCGCCCCGGGCTGCCTCGCCAGGTAGAAGCGCCCACCGGTGACCCACGCGATCAGCGGCGAGGCGACCAGCGCCGTGCCCAGCGCGATCACGGCCGAGAAGGCCTGCGCCATCGGCCCGAACACGCCCAGGTGCGCCGTGATCGACACGCCCGAGGCCAGCACCATGGCGCCCACGCCCACCGGGTTGATGTCCCACAGGTAGGCCCGCTTGAACTCGATGCCCGGCGGCGACAGGCCCAGCGGCTTGTTGATGACCAGGTCGGCCACCACGGCCATCATCCAGGCGATGGCGATGTTGGCGTACAGGCCCAGCACGTCGCCCAGGGCCTCGAAGACGTTCATCTCCATCAGCATGAAGGCGATGAGGGCGTTGAACACCACCCACACCACCCGGCCCGGATGGCTGTGCGTCACGCGCGAGAAGAAGTTGCTCCAGGCCAGCGAGCCGGCATAGGCATTGGTGACGTTGATCTTGAGCTGGGAGATGACCACGAACAGCGCCGTGGCCGCCACCGCCCAGCCGTACTGCGGAAAGACGTACTCGTAGGCCGCCAGGTACATCTGGTTGGGATCGACCGCCCGCTCGGTGGGCACCATGTGGGTGATGGCCAGGTAGGCCAGCAGGGCACCGCCCAGCATCTTGGCCACACCCAGCACCACCCAGCCCGGGCCGCCCGCCACCACGGCCGCCCACCACCGCCCGCGATTGGCGGCGGTGCGCGCCGGCATGAAGCGCAGGTAATCGGCCTGCTCCCCCATCTGGGTGATGAGGGCGATGCCGACCGTCAGCGCGGCACCAAATCCGTGCAATCCAAAGCTGGAGACGCCCCCGCGATCACCACCATAGTGCGTGATGCCCGCAAATGCACCAGGATCGCGCGCCAGCACGAAGGCGAAAGGCACCACGAGCATCAGCAGCCAGATGGCCTGCGTCCAGACCTGCAGCCGGCTGATGGCCGAGACGCCGTGCGTCACCAGCGGAATCACCACCAGCGCGCACACCAGGTAGCCCCAGGCCGGCGGAATGCCCAGCGCCAGCTCCAGCGCATAGGCCATCACGGCGGCTTCGAGCGCGAAGAAGATGAAGGTGAAGCTCGCGTAGATCAACGAGGTGATGGTCGAGCCGATGTAGCCGAAGCCGGCGCCGCGCGTCAGCAGGTCCATGTCCACGCCGTAGCGGGCGGCATAGGCGCTGATCGGCAGGCCGGCCAGGAAGATGATGAGCCCCGTCGCCACGATGGCCCAGAAGGCATTGGCAAAGCCGAACTGAACCAGCAGCGTCGCGCCCACGGCCTCCAGGATCAGGAAGGAGGCGGCGCCGAAGGCGGTGTTGGCCACCCGCCATTCAGACCACTTGCGAAAGCGCTGCGGCGTGAAGCGCAGGGCGTAGTCCTCCAGCGTCTCGCTGCCGACCCAGCTGTTGTAGTCGCGGCGGACCTTGACGATGCGCTGGGGCGCGTCGTCGGCGTCGGGCGCGGCGGGCAGGGGCGGGGCGTCGGCGTTCACAGGCGGCAGAGTGCAGCTTTCATGCCGAGCAAGGCACGACTGTTGCAACGCGTTGACGCTGCCTATCATGCGGCGCCCGGCCCTTCCTGCCGGCATGCGGCCGCCCGTCGCCGCACGGACACCAGAGCAAAGCGAACCATGGAACTCACGCCCAGAGAAAAAGACAAGCTGCTGATCTTCACCGCCGCCCTGCTGGCGGAGCGGCGCAAGGGCCGCGGCTTGAAGCTCAACTACCCCGAAGCCGTCGCGCTGATCTCGGCGGCCGTGATGGAAGGCGCCCGCGACGGCAAGACGGTGGCCCAGCTGATGAGCGAAGGCCGCGAGGTGCTGACCCGCGCCGACGTGATGGAAGGCGTGCCCGAGATGATCCCGGACATCCAGGTCGAGGCCACCTTCCCCGACGGCACCAAGCTCGTGACGGTGCACCAGCCCATCGAATGAGGCGCCGCGCGGGCGCCCGAGCACCGCGTCCGGTTGCGGCCCTCTGCGCCACCCGCACGCACTCCGCCGCCCTGCCCGCATCGCCATCCACCCCATTTCTCAGAAAGACGCCCATGCGCACTTCCCGCCCCTTGCTTCTTCGCATCGCCACCGCTCTGGCCGCCACGGCCGCCCTGCCCGCCCTGGCCCACACCGGCGCCGATGCCGGCGCGCACCATGGCTTCGTCGCCGGCTTCGTCCACCCGCTGACCGGCCTGGACCACCTGGCCGCGATGGTGGCCGTGGGCCTGTGGAGCGCCCTGGCCGCCAAGGGCCGCCGCGAGCTGCTGGCCGCGCCCATCGGCTTCGCCGGCATGCTGCTCGCCGGCGCGCTGGCGGGCCTGGCCGGCCTGTCGCTGCCGGCGGTGGAGCCCATGATCGCCACCTCGCTGCTGGTGCTGGGCCTGCTGGTGGCCACGCAGCGCCGCCTGCCCGCCACCGCCGCCGCCGCGCTGGTGGGCGTGTTCGCCGTCTTCCACGGCATCGCCCATGGCCGCGAATTGGCCGAGCACGGCGGCGCCATCGCCACCCTGGCCGGCATGCTGCTGGCCACCGTCGGCCTGCATGCCGCGGGCATCGGCCTGGGCCTGGCGCTGCGCCATGCCAACCGCTGGCTGCCGCGCATCGCCGGTGCGGCCGTCGGCCTGTTTGGCCTGGCCCTGCTGGGCGGCATCGCCTGACCCGGAGGCCACCGCCATGATCCCGGGCGAACTGCTCATCGACGCGGGCGACCACGACCTCAACCCCGGCCGCCGCACACTCACCGTGGTGGTCAAGAACGGCTCGGACCGGCCGATCCAGGTCGGCTCCCACTACCACTTCGCCGAAACCAACGGCGCCCTCGACTTCGACCGCGAGGCCGCGCGCGGCATGCGGCTGAACATCGCCTCGGGTACCGCCGTGCGCTTCGAGCCCGGCCAGCAGCGCACCGTCGAGCTGGTCGACTTCGCGGGCGACCGCATCGTCTACGGCTTCCGCGGCCTGGTGCAAGGAAAACTCTGATGGCCTCCATTTCGCGCCGCGCCTACGCGGAAATCTTCGGCCCCACCGTCGGCGACCGCGTGCGCCTGGCCGACACGGGCCTCGTCATCGAGGTCGAGCAGGACTACACCCTGCGCGCCGGCGGCTACGGCGAGGAGGTCAAGTTCGGCGGCGGCAAGACCATCCGCGACGGCATGGCCCAGAGCCAGCGCACGCGCGCGCAGGGCGCCGTCGACACGGTGCTGACCAACGCGCTCATCCTCGACCACTGGGGCATCGTCAAGGCCGACATCGGCCTCAAGGACGGCCGCATCGCCGCCATCGGCAAGGCCGGCAACCCCGACACCCAGCCGGGCGTGGACATCGTCATCGGCCCGGGCACCGAAGTCATCAGCTGCGAGGGCAACATCGTCACCGCGGGCGGCATCGACAGCCACATCCACTTCATCTGTCCGCAGCAGATCGAGGAGGCCCTGGCCAGCGGCGTGACCACCATGCTCGGCGGCGGCACCGGCCCGGCCACGGGCACCTTCGCCACCACCTGCACGCCCGGCCCCTGGCACATCGAGCGCATGCTGCAGTCGGCCGATGCCTTCCCGATGAACCTGGGCTTCCTGGGCAAGGGCAACGCCAGCCGCACCGGCGCGCTGCACGAGCAGATCGAGGCCGGCGTCATCGGCCTGAAGCTGCACGAGGACTGGGGCACCACGCCCTCGGCCATCGACCATTGCCTGGAGGTGGCCGAGGCCACCGACACGCAGGTGGCCATCCACTCGGACACGCTGAACGAGTCGGGCTTTGTCGAGGACACCATCGCGGCGACCAAGGGCCGCGCGCTGTGCGCCTTCCACACCGAGGGTGCGGGCGGCGGCCATGCGCCGGACATCCTGCGCGTGGTGGGCGAGGCCAACTTCCTGCCCTCGTCCACCAACCCCACCATGCCGTACACGCAGAACACGCTGGACGAGCACGTCGACATGCTGATGGTGTGCCACCACCTGGACGCCGCCATCGCCGAGGACCTGGCCTTTGCCGAATCGCGCATCCGCAAGGAGACCATCGCGGCCGAGGACATCCTGCACGACATGGGCGCCATCAGCATGATGAGCAGCGACTCGCAGGCCATGGGCCGCGTGGGCGAGGTCATCATCCGCACCTGGCAGACGGCGCACAAGATGAAGGCCCAGCGCGGCAGCCTGCCCGAGGACAGCGCCCGCAACGACAACTTCCGCGCCAAGCGCTACGTGGCCAAGTACACGATCAACCCCGCCATCTCGCACGGCATCAGCCACGAGGTGGGCAGCCTGGAGGTGGGAAAGTGGGCCGACATCGTGATCTGGAAGCCGGCCTTCTTCGGCGTCAAGCCCTTCTGCATCATCAAGGGCGGCAGCATTGCCATGGCGGCGATGGGCGACCCCAATGCCAGCATCCCGACGCCGCAGCCGGTGCACTACCGGCCCATGTTTGGCGCCTTCGGCGGCAACATCGCCAAGAGCAGCCTGACCTTCGTCTCCCAGGCCGCGCATGCTGCCGACGTGGGCCGCCGCTACGGCCTGGCCAAGACGCTGGGCGTGGTCAGGAACATCCGCAACGTGCGCAAGAAGGACCTGATCCACAACGGCCTGACGCCGGTGATGGAGATCGACCACCAGACCTACGCCGTGCGTGCCGACGGCGTGCTGCTGACCTGCGAGCCGGCCAAGGTGCTGCCGATGGCGCAGCGCTACTTCCTGTTCTGATGGGGATGCCGCCCGAGGCCTCGAAACCCAGCGGCGCGCCGGCCCTGGTCATCCGGCTGGACGATCTGCGCGATGCGCGCATCGCGCGCTTCCTCGAAGAGCACCTGGCCGACATGCGCCGCGTCTCGCCGCCGGAGAGCGTGCATGCGCTGGACCTGGAAGGCCTGCGCCGCCCGGAGATCCGCTTCTGGAGTGCCTGGACGGACGATGGCCCTGAAGAGACGCTGGCCGGCACGGTGTCGCTGAAGCGGCTGGACGAGGGCCATGCCGAGTTGAAGTCCATGCGCACCGCCGCCCACCTGCGCGGCCGCGGCATCGCCGCGCAACTGCTGGCCCACGCCCTGGCCGAGGCCCGCGCCGCCGGCCACACGCGGATGAGCCTGGAGACGGGCACCCAGCCCTTCTTCGCTCCCGCGCGGGCACTCTATGCGCGGCACGGCTTCGAGCCCTGTCCGCCTTTCGGGGACTATGGGCCGGATCCGGCCAGCTGCTTCATGACCCGCATGCTTTGAGGCACACCAGGTCGCCGGACAATGGTGGCCTTTCTTGTCTCATCCGGCCGCCGCTGTGCGGCCCTCAGGATCGACCATGCTCACCGCCAACAAACTCATGCCCCAGGGCCGCGGCCTCGCGCCCGTGCTCGTCAAGCGCGCCGCCACCATCGAACTCGACTGGGACGTGCGCCAGAAGAGCCGCTTCGACACCATCGACTCGCAGGGGCGGCGCATCGGCGTCTTCCTGCCGCGCGGCACGGCCGTGCGTGGCGGCGACATCCTGGTGGTGGAAGACGGCTCGCTGGTGCGCGTGATCGCCGCGCCGCAGACGGTGCTGCGCATCACCCACTGCACGGCCCATGGCACACCCTTCGACCTGGTGCGCGCCGCCTACCACCTGGGCAACCGCCATGTGCCCATCGAGCTGCAACCCGACCACCTCAAGATCGAACCCGACCATGTGCTGGCCGACATGCTGCGCGCCATGCACCTGATCGTGAACGAGGTGCAGGAAAGCTTCGAGCCCGAAGGCGGCGCCTATGGTGGGCATGTGACCAACGATGGGCATTCGCACCATCACCACGGGCATGCGCATGGGGGCGGGCATGACCACGACCACGCGCATGACCATGACCATGACCATGACCATGACCATGACCATGACCATGACCATGACCATGACCATGAGCACGGCAAGGCACAGGGCGGCCATGTGCATGGGCCCGGCTGCGGCCATGACCATTCGCACTGACATGCCGCTGGAGCTGGGGAGGCGCGAAGGCTCCTTCCCCCTCTGGGGGAAGGCAGGGATGGGGGCTTGTGCGCCGCGACGCATCGCGAGTGGGCGGGCCCCCACCCCCGCCCTCCCCCAGAGGGGGAGGGAGTCCGTCTCTGCCCTCCCCCAGAGGGAGAGGAAGCCAATCCCTGCGCCTCATGCATGGCAACGAAGCGGCCAGCCGGCGCGAGGGTTCTGACCATGCTCGCCCCCCACAGCCTTCTGCAACTCATCTGGCTCGCCTCGCCCGCGCTGCCCGTGGGCGGCTTCTCGTACTCCGAGGGGCTGGAGGCCGCCATCGAATGGGCCGGCGTCAAGGACGAAGCCTCGGCCGCCGACTGGCTGGCCGGGCAGCTGCACCTGAGCCTGGCGCGCGGGGACCTGTCGGTGGTGGCCCAGGCCATCGCGGCCTGGTCGGCCGGCGACCTCGCCCGCGTGCAGTCGCTCAACGACTGGGTGCGCCAGACGCGCGAGTCCGCCGAGTTCCTGCTGCAGACCGAGCAGATGGGCCGCTCCTTCGTCGAATGGCTCAAGCTGCACCACACCGATGCCGCCGCCTGCTTCGCCGAGCTGCCGCCCACCTATCCCGTGGCCTTCGCCTTCGCCGCCGCGCGCGCGGGTGCCAGCGCCCAGGACGGCTGCCTGGCCTTCGCCTTCGGCTGGGCCGAGAACATGAGCGCGGCCGCCATCAAGGCCGTGCCGCTGGGCCAGAGTGCCGGCCAGCGCATCCTGGCGCGGCTGGCGCAGGAGATCCCCGCCGCGGTCGAGGCCGCCCTGGCCCTGCCCGACGAGCGGCGCCAGTCCTTCTCGCCCATGCTGGCCATCCTGTCGGCGCGGCACGAGACGCAGTATTCGCGGCTGTTCCGCAGCTAGGCCCGACAGGCCCTTCCCCACCTTCACGCAACAAGACCATGACCGCACTGCACCACGTTCCGAACCGCACCAAGAAGCTGCCGCCCCTGCGCGTGGGCATCGGCGGGCCCGTCGGCTCGGGCAAGACCACCCTGCTGGAGATGCTCTGCAAGGCGATGCGCGCGCAGTACGACCTGATCGCGATCACCAACGACATCTACACCAAGGAAGACCAGCGCCTGCTCACCGTGGCCGGCGCGCTGCCGGCCGAGCGCATCCTGGGCGTGGAGACGGGCGGCTGCCCGCACACCGCCATCCGCGAGGACGCCTCCATCAACCTCGAGGCCATCGACCGCATGCTGGGCGACTTTCCCGATGCCGACGTCGTGTTCGTGGAAAGTGGCGGCGACAACCTGGCCGCCACCTTCAGCCCCGAACTGTCGGACCTGACCATCTACGTGATCGACGTGGCCGCGGGCGAGAAGATCCCGCGCAAGGGCGGCCCCGGCATCACCAAGAGCGACCTGTTCGTCATCAACAAGACCGACCTGGCGCCGCACGTGGGCGCCGACCTGGGCGTGATGGAAGCCGACACGGTGCGCATGCGCAAGGGCAAGCCCTTCGTCATGACCAACCTCAAGACGCAGGACGGCCTGGCGCAGGTGGTGCGCTTCATCGAGGAACGCGGGATGCTCGCTGCGGGCTGAGCGGGCGCGGACGAACCCGCATCAGCCCAGCACGCGCCGCACCCACTGCCCATAGCGGCGCACCTCGCGCGCGAGCGTGGCCTTCTCCGCGTCGGGCGCCGCCTGCAGGGCCATGGTGAACGCACCCAGCTGGAAGGCCGCGTACAGCGGCAGGTACAGCGCCAGCAGCGACGACTGCACGGCCACCCCAGCCGCCCGCAGTCGCCCCATCAGCCAGTGCCGCTCGCCGGCATCCAGCCCGAACTCCACCGTGGCGCCGGCCACGTCCCACTCCAGCGGCTGGCTGCCCACCAAGTCATGGGCCACGGCATGGTCCACCGCATCGGTCTTGCGCAGCGTGCGGCCGTCCCACAGCCATTCCCAGGCATGCAGCCGGTTGTCGGTCAGCACGCGGCGCAGCGGCATCGTCAGGCCGGCGGCCGGCAGTGCGCCGCGCCAGGCCTGCCAGGCGCGCGCGCCTTCGTCGCCCAGGCCCTTGGCAATGTTGTGGCCCGCCATGTCGAGCAGCACCTCGCGCGTGGCGCCGGCTGTGGCAGGTGCCGGCAGCCGCGTGCCGCGGAAGGCCAGGTACTCGGCCAGCCGCTCCAGCAGCAGGCCACGGGTGGGCTGCTCCGCCGCCGGCCACAGCGGCAGCGGCCGTGCATGGGCCAGCCAGCGCTCGGCCGTGAAGCCATGCCACAGGCCCTGCACCGGCGGGCAGAAGCCATGCCGGGCCAACAGGTGCCGCCGCGCGCAGGCCAGGCGGCTGCCACGGCCCAGGCCCGCAAAGCGCAGCAGCCAGTCGCCACCGTCGGCCGGCAGCAGGAACTTGAGCCGCTCCATGTGCACCTGCGCGGGCAGCGCCTCGGTCCCATCGCCGTGCCGGGCCCGCCAGGCGCCGCCCGACAGGTCGATCATGTCGCCCGCCACGCCCGGCAGCCGGTCGCGCACCCAGTCCATCACGCGGTGCGGTGGCAAGGCGGCGGCGCCGGCCACGTCGTCGAAGCCCAGGTAGTGGACGGGCTGCTCGCGCCAGAGCTGGCGTGCCGGCGGGCTTGCCGCCGGGCCCGGGCCATGGCCGTGCGAAGGAAAGAGATGCACCCGTGGCGGCGGCACGCCCGCGCGCCGCAGCGCCTCCACACCGGCCAGGAAACTGCTGCCCGACAGGCCCGGCCCCTCGTCGACCAGGGCGGCATCGGGCGCCCAGCCGGCCGACGGCAAGGCACCGGCCTGGCGGTCGAACGGATGGCCCTGCGGCCGCAGCGTCTCGAAGCCCGGCGCACGCAGGCCCGCGGCCACCATGGCCGCAAGGCTGGTGCCGATGCTGCGCAGCCCCACCACGCGCGTGCGCTCGCCCGACAACGCGCCGGATTCGCGCACCTGCAGCGCCGCCATGCCGTGGCCCTCGGGGTAGAGCCCATAGAAGGCATAGCCCTCGCAGCGGTGCACGGTGATCCAGGCCGGCAGCGGCTGGCGGGCGCAGTCGCGCACGGCGTCCTCCACCGCGTCCTCATGGGCCAGCGCAAAGCCGTAGCACCAGCTGTGCAGGCAGCAGCGCGCCAGGGCCAGCGTGAGCTGGGTGGCGCTGGCAACGCCCGGAGGCACGCCCTGGGACAGCGCCTCGTCGCCCACCGCATCGGCCACGCCCTGCAGCAGTTCGCCGGCCTCGATCAGCGCCTCCACCAGCCGCGCATGCCGCACGATGCCGGGCGGCAGTGCCCGTGCACGGCGCAGGCCGATGCACACGCGCGCCAGCTTGGCCCGGGAACGCTCCTTCCGCTGCCCGTCGCCGTAGACGATCATGGCCGGGCCGGACGCCTCACCGGTCGGGGGCGCCGCGCGTGGCGACGTCGGCCGTGCCGCTGCCCGTGCCGCCCATCAGGTGCGCATAGGCGATGCGTTGGCACTGCGCCATGGTAGGCACCGCGAAGGGCTCGGGCGCGATATCGCGATGGCGTTCCATCCACGCGATCCAGCAGCCCAGTTGCGCGGGCGATGGCGAGACCACCGCGCGCCGCGACTTCATGTCCGCCAGCGCCTGCAGCGGCGGCATGCCGCGCGCTACCAGCACGCACAGCGCCAGCGTGGCCGAGCGGCCGATGCCCCACTGGCAGTGGATCAGCAGGCGCTCGCCCGCGTCGAGGCTGGCCTGCGCGAAGCGGATGCCGTGGTCCAGGTGCGTATCGCCCACGCTGCACATGTCGGGCGTGGGCAGGTGCAGCAGCCGCACGCCGTGGCGCGTGAGGGCCTCCTCGTCATCGCGGTCTTCCTCGCGCAGGTCGATCACGGCACGCACGCCATGCATGCCGGCCAGTTCGGGATAGAAGCCCACGGGAACATGTCCGCCCACCGCCAGCTGCGGCGTGATCCAGTCGAAATGCGGGGATGCGCGCAACGTATTCATCCGCCTGATCTTGGCGGGCAGGCCATGGCGCGCGCAAGCACCTGGCACCCGCAACGCAGTCAGCTTTGTCCCACAGGGGCACTGCCACAGCCCGGCCGAGACCGGCCCCCGGTTGCTGCGTTTCGACGGCGATGCGCGGCAGGCGGTGCGTGCGCTCAGCCCGCGGCCGCGGCCCTGTCCAGCGCACTCGCGCGCGCCACGGCCTGCTCCGCGGTCCACGCCGCGATCCAGCCGCCGAAGGCCTCCCAGGCCATGGGCCGCGCGATGTGGAAGCCCTGCGCCTTCTCGCAGCCCATGCGCGCGAGCTGCGCGAGGGCCTCGGGCCCCTCCACGCCTTCGGCCACCACCTCCAGCCCCAGGTTGTGCGCCAGGTCGACGATGGCCCGCACGATCTTCGCGTCGCTTTCGTCGTCGGCCATCTTCAGCACGAAGGACTTGTCGACCTTGAGCTGGTGCACCGGCAGGTGCTTGAGGTAGGCCAGCGACGAATAGCCGGTGCCGAAGTCGTCGATGGACAGCCGGAAGCCCATCTCGCCCAGGCGCACCAGCGTGGCCCGGGCGCGCTGCGGGTCGTCCATGATCGCGCTCTCGGTGATCTCCAGGCAGAAGGCCCCGGCCGGCACGCGATGGCGGTCCAGGCTGGCCTGCAGCCGGCCGATGAGGTGCACATCGACCAGGTCGCGCGTGGAAAGGTTGACCGACACCATGCGCAGGCCCTGCGCCGACAGCGTGAGCCAGCAGCGGCAGGCCTCGTCGAACACCCATTGCGTGAGCCGCCGCACGAAGCCGGTCTGCTCGGCGAAGGGGATGAAGTGCGCTGGCGGCAGCAAGCCCCGTTCGGGATGCTGCCAGCGCAGCAGCGCTTCGGCGGTGCACACCTGGCCGCTGTCCAGGCTCAGCTTGGGCTGCAGGAAGAGCCGCAACTCGCTGCGCGTGACGGCGCTGCGCAGCTCGGACAGCAGCGACACGGCCACCGCCGTGCTCACGGACTGCACGGGCTCGTAGGCCAGCCATTCGCGGCCCTGCCGCTTGGCCGCCTGCAGCGCCAGCTCGGCCCGGCCCACCAGCTCGTCGCCGGTGGCGGCATCGCCCGGCCAGCGTGCATAGCCCGCGCTCATCTGCACATCGATGCGCTGGCCGGCGACCAGCAGCGGATCGTCGAACAGTCGCACCAGCGACTGCGCCCAGTCCTCCGCCTCGGCCTGGTCGAGGCCGCTGCGCACCGCGGCGAAGGTGTCGCCGCCGATGCGGGCCACGCCATCGCCCGGCAGCGGCATGCGCGCCTGCAGCCGGGCGGCCACGGCCCGCAGCACGCCGTCGCCGAAGGGAAAGCCGAGCACGTCGTTCACCAGCTTGAAGCGGTGGATGTCCAGCAGCAGCACCACGCCCTGGGCGCACGGGCTGTCCGGCGCGGGCGCACTTTCGGCGGCCACGCCCGCCTTCGCGAGTTCCTTGGCCAGCATGCGCTGGAAGGCCTCGCGGTTGGGCAGGCCGGTCAGGGTGTCGCGGAAGGCCAGCCGGGTGATCTCGCCCCGGTGGTCGCGCAGGTTCAGCCGCATGTCGTCGAAGTCGCGCGCCAGCATGCCGACCTCGTCGGCGCGGTTGCGCTGGTGGATGGCCACGTCGAAATTGCCGGCACCGATGGCCCGGGTACTGGCCGACAGCTCGGCCAGCGGCTGCACCGCCTGGCGCACGGCCATGCGGCCGCTGATGGCGAAGAGCACCAGGCCCAGCAGCGTGATGAGGCCCAGCTGCAGCGTCATCTCGCGCGTGGCCCCGGTGGCCGGCGCGAGCGAGGCCATCAGCACCGCCTCCATGCGGCCGTCGAGCATGGGCTGCGGGGCGCGGCGCAGCAGCCAGGCCTGACCGCCATGCGTCCACTCGAGGGCGGCGGCGTCCTGCAGCCGCTGCGTGGGCGGCTGGCCGCCCACCGGCAGGGTGTCGAGCACGGGCACCAGCGGGCCCGGCCCGTCGTCGCTGGCCATCAGCACCAGCTGGATCTGCGCCAGCGCGCTGAAGTCGCGCGCAATCTCGGCGGTGAGCTCGAAGCTCATCAGCACCCAGCCGACGATCAGCGGCGCGCGGATGGGCACCAGCACAAGCTGGTAGACCTTGCCGCCCGCCGCATAGAGCTGCGCCCCGCTGCCGGCCTGCAGGCCGGCCAGGTGGCGCAGCTGGGCCGTGCTCAGCCTCAGGGGCAGGTCGCCGGGGCTGTCGGCGAGCCAGCGGAACTGCGCATCGAGCGAGGCCGCCGTGCTGGCACCGATGCGCGCGAGCCCGTTGCCCAGCGCCGAGGCCAGCGTGACATCGTCGCCGGCCGCGAGCGCGGCGCGGAAGCCGTAGTCCGAGGCCAGCACCGAGGCCGCCTCGTGCAGGCGCTGCTGCCGCTGGCCCAGCAGGTTGCGCCAGATGCCCTCGCCCACCACCAGCCGCTGCTGCACGTCGGTACGCGCCTGCCGCCACAGCGACTGCCGCGCGGCCCAGAAAGTGCCGGCCTGGATGAACAGGAGCAGCGCCAGCATCACCAGCGCGATGCGGTTGACCAGCGAAGCCCGTTGGAAGGCGCGGATCATGGCGGGACCGTGCGCACCGGCAGCTGCGTCCGTGCCTGCACCCCTTCGCGCCCCACGTTCAGGACGGCACCGGCCGGCGGCTCGCCCACCGGCAGCGTGGCATGCCAGGCGCGCAGCTGGTAGCTGCCGGGGGGCACATCCTTCAGCACCAGCCGGCCGGCGGCATCGGTGCGGCCATAGTGGGGCGTGTCCAGCACCAGCACCCAGCCCACCATGTCGTCGTGGATGTTGCAGCCCAGCACCACCACGCCCGGCATGTCGAACAGCACCGGGTTGGCGGGGCGGCCGATGTAGAGCTTGAGCTCGAAGCGCTTGGCCGGCGAGAAGGAATAGACGTGGTGCCGCACCTCGTCCCGGTTGGGAAAGTCCACCGAGGTGCCGCGCGTGACCAGCAGCACCTCGGGCATGAAGCGGCGCTGCGCCTGCGCCAGCTCCACTTCCTTGAGCGGGCGCACCTGGGCGGCCGCAGCCGGCGATTCGAGGAACACCACCGCCTGCGCCAGCGGCCGGCCGGCAGCGTCGACCACGCCCACCTCGACCGTGGCCGCCTCACCCGCCAGCGGCAGCAGGGCGACGGGCAACAGGCGGGCGGCGCGCCGCAGTCCTGCGAGGGCCGGCATGGGACTTGGCCGCGCGGGGGATCAGGGCTCGATGGCGAAGCCCAGCACCGGCGCGCCCTGGCCCAGCGTGCCCAGCAGCGTGCTGGCGCCCGAAGCGAGCCGGATGCGGTAGAGCTGCGTGGGCGACTGCGGCGTGAGCCGGATGGCGGCCAGCGCGTCGTTGTCGCGGTCCGCGATGTCGAACTGCACCGATTCGATCCGGCCCAGGGCCAGCGCGCCCACGGTGGTGAGCTGCCCGGTGTTGGGAGACACGACCGGGGTCGCGCCTTCCAGGCTGCCCTGCATCAGCAGCCAGCCCTGCGAGGCCTCGATGGCGTAGTTGGTGGTGATCTTCGGGTCGCGCTTGTTGTAGGTGTAGGCCACGGCCTTGATGCACACGCCCTTGCCGGCGCCCGAATCCGTGGCCGCATAGGCCAGGCGGCCGTCGAGCTGCACGCCCGGCGTCGCCGGATCGGCGTCGACCACCTCGTTGGTCAGCGGGTGGAGGCGGAAGTTCTGGCCGGCGCAATCGACCACCCGCAGCCGGTCGGCGCTGGGGTTGAAGTTCATCCCGTACACCTCGCCCCGGTCCATGGGCACGGCGGTGGCGGCGGCACTCACGGCCCTGGCCTCGCCGGTGTCGGTGTCGAGCACGTAAAGGCGGCCGCTGCGCGTCAGGGCGTAGAGCTGGCCGTAGGCGACGCGGTAGTCGATGCCCACCACCGGATCGCCGGCAGGCAGACCGGCCACCGGGCGGCTGGCCTGCTCGACGGCGGGCTCGTCCGCCGAGTAGCGGTGGAGCACCCGGTCGGCGGTCAGCGTCCACAGTGTGTGGGGCCGTGCCGCGGGCGCGGGCTGCGCGAGTGCCGGATCCGCCAGCCCCTGCACCAGCAGGCCGGCGGCGATGGCGGCGGGACCCAGCCCGCCAAGGCACCCACGCCGAGAAGAAATGGACAAGGTCATCTTTTGATCTTCGGCAATTCCGGCGCGGACTTGAGCCCAATCCCCCTACACAAACCCGGGTCGGGCGAAAGCCGTCCAATGCGCGCCTTGATCCGACTCAAGTCTTGCTGCGTATAGCCGAAGTCTTGGTCGTCCCATTCCTCCTGGGCTGCGCTCGGCCTCCAATCCGGCGGGCCACCTGCCGCCGTGAACTTCCTCATTCCCCGCTATGACCCGTGGGTCGTGGCCGCCTCCGTCCTGATCGCGGCCTTCGCCTCCTACGTGGCGCTCGATCTGGCCCGGCGTGTCCACACCCGCGACCGCATCGTCTCGCGCACCTGGTCCGCCGCCGGCTCGCTCGTGCTGGGCACCGGCATCTGGTCGATGCACTTCGTGGGCATGCTGGCCTACTCGCTGCCCATCGAGTTGGGCTACACCTATGCTCTGACGGCTCTGTCGTGGCTGGCGGCGGTGGCGGTCTCGGCGCTGGCCTTGCGGCTGGCCGCCCGACACCGGCTGGGCGCGAAGCCGCTGCTGTACGGTTCGGCGGCGATGGCTGCGGGCATCTGTGCCATGCACTACCTGGGCATGGCGGCCATCGACGTGGCACCGGGCATCCAGTGGCACTGGCCCATGGTGGGGGCCTCGGCCCTGATCGCGTGGGGCGCCTCGGCGGCGGCGCTGCTGCTGTTCTTCCTGCTGCGCGAGAGCGAAGGCGGCCAGGCCCGGCTGCTGCAGCTGGGCGCCGCGGTGGTCATGGGGCTGGCGATCAGCGGCATGCACTATGCCGGCATGGCCGCGGCCGGCTTCGTGGAAGGCAGCGTCTGCCTGAGTGCCGGCGAGCTCGGCGGCAAAAGCCTGGGCCTGATGGTCATGGCGGCGACGCTGCTGATGCTGATGCTCACCCTCTTCACCTCGGTGCTCGATGCCCGGCTGCGCGGGCGCACCATGCAGCTGGCGCGCTCGCTCAAGGAGGCCAACCACCAGCTGCAGGAGGCCAACGAGGAGCTGCACCGCCGCGCCTTCCTCGACCCGCTCACCGACCTGCCCAACCGCGTGCTGTTCGACGACCGGCTGGGCCATGCCCTGGCCCGCACCGACGGCGGCAAGGAGAAGCTGGCGGTGCTGTTCGTGGACCTGGACGGCTTCAAGCCGGTCAACGACTCCTTCGGCCATTCGCTGGGCGACGCCGTGCTGCGCGACGCCGCCGACCGCCTGCGCGCGGTGGCCCGAAGCACCGACACCGTGGCCCGCATCGGCGGCGACGAGTTCGTGGTGCTGATGGAGAACGTGGTCTATGCCGCCGACTGCACGGCGGTGGCCCGCCGCATCGTCGAGGCGATCCGCGCGCCCTTCCTCGTGGGCCAGCGGCCGGTGCAGATCTCGGCCTCGGTCGGCATCGTCGTCTACCCCGACCATGGCGAGAAGCACAAGCTGGTGGCCTGCGCCGACGCCGCCATGTACGCGGCCAAGCGCGCCGGCGGCGGCAACTACGCTATGTTCGAGTCGCGCATGGGCACCAACGCCGAGGAGCAGCTGAGCCTGCAGTCCGACCTGCGCCTGGCCATCCAGGGCGGCCAGCTGGCGCTGCACTACCAGCCCAAGATCGACGGCCGCCGCAACCAGATCCGCGGCGTGGAGGCCCTGCTGCGCTGGACGCATCCGACGCTGGGGCCCATCAGCCCGCTGGTGTTCATTCCGCTGGCCGAGCGCTTCGGCCTGATCAACGCGCTGGGCCACTGGGTGATCGAGGAAGCCTGCCGCCAGGTCGCGCAGTGGGAGGACGAGGGCCTCCTCATGCGCGTGGCCATCAATCTGTCGGCGCACCAGCTGCGCGAGCCCGACCTCGTCGAGCGCATCGCCGACGCCCTGGGCCGCCACCGCATCTCGGCCGAACGACTGCTGTGCGAGATCACCGAGAGCGTGGCCATGGAGGACGTGACCGCCACGCAGCGGGTGTTCGACGGCCTCTCGCGCATCGGCGTCTTCCTGGCCATCGACGACTTCGGCACCGGCTACTCCAGCCTGAGCTACCTGCGCCAGCTGCCGGCGCGCCAGCTCAAGATCGACCGCAGCTTCGTGAGCGACCTGGAGACCAGCGCCGATGCGCGGGCCGTGGTCGACGCGGTGGTGCGCCTGTCGCACGCGCTGGGCCTGCGCGTGGTGGCCGAGGGCGTGGAGACGGCCGGCCAGCGCGACATCCTGCTGGGCATGGGCTGCGACGAGCTGCAGGGCTTCTTCTTCGCGCGGCCGATGCCGGCGGACCAGCTGCTCGCATGGAGCCTGGGCCGGCGGCCGGCGGACACCCACGGCGATTTCTCGCCTTCGGTGCTCGCGCCGCTGTGAGCCGCCCGCGGCGGCGGCCCGGCGCCGCCGCCCCTACCTGACCGTGCCGACCTCGCGCCAGCCCAGCTGGCGTGGATCGAAGGCCCAGAAGCTGCCCGTGGGCGCGGCCACCTCGCCCTTGGTGTTGCCGGCAATCAGGCGCGGCTTGCCACGGGCGTTGTAGAAGCTCAGGTCGGTGAGCACCGAGCTCTGCGGCACATAAGCCACGCTGCTGTCGAGCACCGAGGTGGCCCTGGCGTAGTTCAGCGCATAGATGCGGCTCTGGCCGCCCGGGCTGCAGGCGTCGCCGGTGGGCAGCGTGGCGCTGAAGGCGATCAGGCCGCTGAAGGCCGTGGCGGGCGAGATGGCACGCCAGCCCACCGAGCCGCTCTGGCCCAGGTCGATGTACCAGCCGGCCTTGCCGGCCAGGTTCACGGCCGAAGTCAGCGTGCCGCCGTTGGCGTTGCCCGTGGCGCCAGCGGGCGTCACCGCCGCCAGGCGGGTGCGGCCGTCCACCGGATAGCTGCCGGCATTGGTGCCGCTGGCGTCGGCCGCCGCGGTGGCGAAGCTGCCGATGCCGCCATCGATCAGCGCATAGAAGCTCTGGTTCTGGCTGCTGAGGATGTCGGAGCGGTCGAGCAGCCGGCCCGTGCCCACCAGCACGAAGCGCTGACGGGTGACGGGATGCACCTCCACCAGCGGCGCGGTGGTGATGGGCTGCACGGCGCCACTGCCGTCCTTGAAGATCGCCAGGCGCGTGGGTGCGGGATAGGCGCCGCCGCCCTTGGGCGCCGTCAGGTCGAAGCGCCAGAGCTGGCCGCCGAGGTCGCCCACATAGACGGCATCGGCGGTGAAGTCGTTGTAGTCGCGCACATAGGCCGTCGCCCGGGCCATGCCGTCGGCGGCAGTGGTGCCGGTGGACACCTTCTCCAGCAACTGGCCGTTGCGCGGATCGACGACGAACAGCCAGCCCTTGCCGTCCTGGTTGTTGTAGCCCGAGGTGAACAGCGCCACCCAGCCCCACTTGGCGGTCTTGACCACCACCGGGTCGCCGAAGCTGTAGCCGATGTCGACGCAGTTGCCGCTGCTGAGGTTGCAGGTGCCGCCCGCCGCGGAGGGCAGCTGCGCCGCGCTCGGAAATTCCCACAGCACCTTGCTGGCCACCGTGGCCTCGGTGGTCATGAGGTCGGGCCGGGTGACGTCGATGGCGTAGTAGCTGCGCCCGCCCTTGCCTAGTCCGCCGATCAGCAGGCTGCGCCAGGCCGGCGTCGGGCTCTGGCCGGCGGCCGTGTCGGCGAAGGCCTGGCCGGCGCGGGCGAAGTCGATGTCGATGACCTGCGGCGTCGCATCCACATAGTTGCGGTGCGCATAGGTGGGCTTGCCCAGTTGCGCCAGCAGTCCGTCGGCCGGATTGGTTGCATCGCCCGGGTCGCGGCCGAACAGCACCGAGGGCACATACGCGAACAGCTCCTGCCCGGCGGTGGTGCCGGTGCCGCCCCGGAAGGCGTGCAGCATGCCGTCGTTGGCGCCCACGTAGAGCACGGTGGGGCGCGCGGCATTGTTGGCGTCGGTCTTGAAGGCGCTGTAGCCCGGGTTGGCGGCGTCGGAATAGGGGCCCGCCGGCGGCCCGACCACCGCGATGCGGGAGTTGACGATGTCGCCCAGCCGGCGCGGCAGCCGCTGCGTGGTGCCGCTGCTGTCGGTGGAGGTGACCACGCGCGTGCGGTAGCCCTGGCCTTCCAGCGTGCGGTCGCCGCGCAACCACTGCAGGTAGCTGGCGCCGTCGTTGCCGCTGACGTAGCTGGTGTCCAGCGCGCTCTTCTGCGTGCTGCTGAGGCTGTCGTAGCGGAAGGCCACGCCCGCGGTGCCCGACCAGGTCACCACCCGGCGCGCGGTACTCCAGCCGTCGCCGCTGCCCAGTTGGCCCTCGAAGGCGGTGTTGGTGGTCCAGGTGGCCGTGGCGGCGGGGGTGGGCGTGCCGTCGGTGTCGAAGCGGATGGCGGTGCCCGTGACCTCGCCCGACCAGTTGCTGGAGTCGTACTGCGCCGCATACGACACGTCGGCCTGGGTGGTCACCTGCCGGCCCGCCAGCGAGAAGGTGCTGGTGTAGGCCTTGATGTTGCCCACGATGCTCTCGAAGGCCCGCGTCAGGCCCGAGACCATCGTGTCGGGCCGGCCCGCGGTGAAGTAGTTGTCGGGACGCGCCTGAGGCTTCGGCGGGTTGTCGCGGGCGTCGGTCAGCATGTCACCGTTGGTGGACCACCACTCCGTCGGAATGGTGCCGGCGAAGTCGTACGGATCGAAATCGGCCGGCACCTTCATGCCACCGAACTTGGCCGCCAGGTAGAACTTGTTGTTCCTCTGGAAGGGCTGCTCCAGCACGTCCACCCAGTAGGTCTGCACCGTCTGCTTGCCGATGGTCTTGGCCACGGCGGCGTTGTCGGGCCGGATGTCCTTGGTGTTGGCGTCGAAGGCCAGGCCCGCCATGTAGAAGCGCGAGGCGCCGGCGCCGGTGTTGACCGAGGCCAGGTTCACGTTCACCGTCGAGTCGTCCTTGTTCTGCAGCACGCCGACGCGGTTGGTGGCCACGACCGCATCGACAGAGGCGTCGTTGGCGACCGGATCGGGCTTGCGCGGCTCGGAGTCGGTGCCGGTGTTGTTGCCCGGCACGTTCTTGTCGTTCCAGGTGTAGATGTCGCCGATGCCCAGCACGAAGTTGCGCTGGCAGGAGTACTGGATGGGATCGTCCCAAGTGGTGATCACGGGAAAGCCGTCGAGCTGCTTGCGACGCGCCGCCACGTCGGTGGCATTGCCGGTACCCGGCAGGTTCGACCACTCGGCCACATTGCCCAGGTTGCGGTAGTAGCGCAGCGTGGCGTAGTACAGCTCGTTGACCGGGTCGTAGTCCTTGTAGTTGCCCGGGTAGATCTGGCCGAACTTGTTCAGGTAGTTGATGACGCCGCTGTCGGCGATGGGCACGGCCGTGGTGGTGGTCGCCAGCGCGTCGTCCCTGTCGGGGTTGCGCACGAACTGGCCCGTGGCCGGGTCCCACTCGCGGCCCGCCGTGTTGGCGGTGTCGGGCTGCCCGGGCACCGGCATCGTCGGCCCCACGAACTTCTGGCGTGCCCGCAGCACGCCGCCATCGCGGGTGGCCGAGCTGTCGTTGAGGTAGCCGAAGGCGCTGAATCGGATGTCGCCCGCGTACTGCTGCACCAGGCCCTCGGGCTTCCAGTTGTTGCCGTACTGCGTGCAGTTGGCCTCCACGCCGCCGGCACCGGCCGAGGGGTCGCAGACCTTCACGCGCACCGTGTAGTCCAGCGTCGGCGCGAGCTGCGAGGACAGCGAGGCATAGCTGCCGCCCGGCGGCTGCATCTCCAGTTGCATGACGGCGCCGCCGCCGCGCTCGTAGTACTTGACCTGCACCCGCACCGACTGCCCGGCCGTGAAGACGAGGTCGCCGGTCACGTCCTGCTGCGTGCCGTGGTCGTTCCACTGGTTGATCTGCAGCACGTCGTTGACGTAGAGCAGCACGCCGTCGTCCGACGTGGTGCGGAAGCGGTAGCTGCCGCTGCTCGGCGCGGCGAAGGTGACGTTGTAGATCGCCGTGAAGTTGTCCGTGCCCACCCCATTGCCCGGCCCGCCCGTGCCCCAGTTGGTGTTGAGCGAATCGGCGTAGTTGGTGTAGGTGGGGTTGCCGGCGGGGTTCTGGTTGACGGTGTTGGCGTAGTAGTCGCCGCGGATGCCGGTGGTGGGCGTCAGCCGCATCGCGAAGCCGCGGCCGTTGATGGAGATGCCCAGCGAGCTGGCGCTGGTGAACGGCGTGGCGCCGGCAATGTACTGCTGCGGCAGGTTGCGGTCGTTGAACAGGCCCTGACCCGAATGCCAGCCCTTCTCGATGATGGTGGTGTCGACCGTGTCGACCACGCGGCGCCCGCCCGTCATGGCCCAGCGGAAGGGATCGATGGCCGCGGTGGTGGCCCAGTTGAGGAAGTTGCCGCTCCAGGCCCCGCTGCAGGTGCGGTTGGTGGCGGCGCCGATGGGCGTGAAGTAGCTCTGGTCGCCCTTGCCGGTCTCGATCGTGATGCTGCCGTCCGTCACGTTGGCCGCCGTGTTCTGCACGTAGCGGTAGCACTTCTCGGTGTCGAAGTAGCCCAGGAAGCGGCTGGTGTTGGCGTAGTTGTCGGTGTGCGCCGTGCGCGAGGCGGTCGGCCATTCCACCGACAGTGCCAGCGCCAGGTTACCGGGCACGCTGGAGCTGGAGAACACCGGCTGGTCGGCCAGCGACGCCGCCAGCGCCACCCCATGGAAGGGCAGCACCAGCATCAGCAGCAGGCAGCACAGGCGCTGCGCGCATCGAAGGAGGGGCTTGGGCATGGCGGGTTCGTGCTTCACGACGGGTAGGCGAGGCGGCTCGGGGCGCGCCCGCATCAGCTTTCGGGCTTGGTGAACGAGCTCTGGACGAAGACCTGCGTGTTGCGCGGCCCGGTCACGCGCACGGTGACGCGGTAGATGGGCTGCACCGGCGGCGGCGCCCGGGTGGCGAGCTGGGCGCTGCCGCCCACGGCCTCGCGCGTGATCGGCACGCAGTGGCCGCGGCCCTGGTCGGTGGCGCTCTGGGCGGCGATGTCGCACATGCGGTCCACCACGTAGCGGATGCGCACGCCCCCGGTCAGGTCGCCGATGGCGCCGTCCATATCGTTGGCCGTGCTGCCCACGGCGCCGAAGGCCGTGTCGGTGAGCAGCGCGTTGGGGATGCCCATGTCGTTGACGTCCAGCGGCGTCGGGCTGTAGTTGAGCGCCTTGTTGGCGGCGGCCGTGCCGCCCACCGGATAGGTCTGGTCCATGGCGCGCTTGATGGCCGACTCGGCCTGGTTGACCAGGTCGCGGCGCAGCGCCAGGCTGCCGGTGTTGGACAGCGAGGCATTCATCGAGCGCGTGACGGCGACGCCGCCGGCCAGCAGCACCACCAGCACGATCAGGCAGAAGACGAGCACGACGCCGCGCTGGCGCCGCAGGCCGGCCGCGCGGCGCGGACGTGACACGGGACGAAGGCTCATGAGGCGGGCTGCTTCATCAACAGATTGCGCAGGGGAACGACGGTGTCGATGACGCGGTAGCGGTAGTGCCGGTCGTCGTCGGAAAGGTTGATCGTGTACTTGAGCGCCGTCTGGTCGCTGAACAGCACGTACGTGGCCGGCGACACCATCGTCTTCTCGTACACGGGGCTGCGCACCAGCATGGCCACGCGCACGCCGACGATGCGGCGCTGGGTGTCCGGCGTCTTCATCAGGGTCTTGATGGTGTAGTCGCCGGTGGGCGCCACATAGCCGCCGTCCCACACGCCGTCCGGCGTCGAGCTGCTGTCCACGGCATAGAGCGCCCGCAGCGCATAGACGCCCTCGGCCAGCGGCTCGGCGGCACTGCTGCCGGTCGAGCGCAGCAGGTCGTAGCGGTACAGGATGCCGCCGGTGCCCACGCCGAACATCTGCATCTGCAGGTTGTCGGCATCCTGGTTGCCGAGGGCGGTCATGTAGGCGTCGGCGCTGCCGGCGATGCCGGCCAGCGAACTGCTGGTGGTGTTGGCGCGGAAGTACAGGCCGGCCAGCGGCAGCGTGTCGGTGCCGCCCGCGGGCGGCGTGAAGGTGCCATCGACCTGCGTGACCACGCAGTCGCCCGCGCTCTTGGCGCTGATGAGCAGCACGTCGTTGGCCTGCAGGCCGAGGGTGTTGTCCAGCAGGATCTTCTGGGTGCCGGCATTGCCGCGCACCAGGCGCGGCAGGTCGCCGAGCGCGGCGCTGCCGCCCATGGTGACGAGGATGTCGGAGCCGGTCTGGCTCTGGCCCTGGCCGATCAGCACGGGCGCCAGGCGCAGGTCGGCACTGTCGGTCGCGCCGCCCAGCAGGCCTGCGAAGGGGGCCGGGAAGGCGGCGCTCACCGGCAGCACGTTGGTGCCGTTGCGCGCCGCATGGAGCTTGCAGCCCATCACGCCCCAGTCGAAGCCCTGGGCGAAGCCCGCGCCGGCGGAGCGCAGCGCCCGGTCGAGCGTGGCGACCGTGAAGCCGCCGGTCTGGGTCATGTCGTTGGTGCCGGTGGTGGTGCGGCGGTTGGCCTCGCCCACCACCAGCATGCTCATCACGGCCAGCACCACGATCAGGCCCAGGGCCATGGCGACCAGCAGTTCGATCAGCGAAACGCCGCGCGCGGACCGCCGGCCCGCGGCAGCGCGAAGGAGCATCGTGCGTGCGGCCATCCGGTTCACAGCGAAGGCACGGTGACCCGCGTGCGGAAGCTGCTGGCGGCGTCGGTGCTGCTGCGCGAGGGCGGCTTCCAGGTGATGGTGATGTCCACCGCGTTGGTGCTGCCGACGCGGTCGAAGCCGCCGGTGCCGCTGGGCAGCAGGCTGGCGGACGAGGCCACCTTGTTCTTCCAGCTCGTGATGGCGTCGTTGTCCAGCGCGACCGTCTTCTTCATCCAGACCTGGGCGGCGATCTCGTCGGCCAGCAGGGCCGCGCGGCTGCGGTAGTCGGCCTCCAGCGACAGCGAGGTCGCCTGGGCCTGCAGGCCGATCAACCCCAGCAGGGCGATGGAGAACAGCAGGATGGAGACCAGCACCTCGATCAGCGCGACACCCGCCTGGCGGGGGCCGCGCGACGGGGCGGCGCGATCGGTGTGGAGGGGCATGCGGCGCTCAGCTCGGACAGCCGTCGGGGCTGCTGGTGATGTTGCGGGCCGGGTCGCACATGCGCACCTGGCCGCTCAGGCCCACGGTCACGCGCAGGGGCCGGTCGGCACCCGTGAGCGTGACGTTGTAGGCCTGCTGCGGCGGTGTGCCGGTGGGCACCTGGCAGGCGGCCGTCAGGCCCGAACTCGCACCGGTGGACACGACGCGCCCCAGGCTGCTGAAGCACAGGGCCGCGGGCCCCGTCACCGCCACGCCATCGGCCCCGCCGCTGAAGTTGCCCGAGACGACCAGTTGCGCCGTTTCGGCCGAGCCGTCCAGCGGCAGCTGGTAGACGGCCCAGAACCTGCCGCCGCTGCGCACGGCCACCGACGCGGGGGCCGTGGCCGGCGGACTGTCGGTGAACACCAGCACCATGGGACGGCTGCGGCTCATCGCCTCGGCCTGGGCGGTGCGCAGGCTGTCCTGGATGTTGTTGGCCGCGGTACGGATGCGGCTGTTGCGGACCCAGTCGGCCAGCGAGGGCACGCCCACCGCCAGCAGGATCGCCAGCAGCGAGACGGTGATCATCAGCTCGACGAGGGTGAAGCCGGCCACGCGGCTCCGCCCCCCGCGCGCGCCGCGCCTCAGGAGGGACACGTCTGGCCTCGCTTGAGGATCCACGCGTTGGCGCAGTCGGCGCCCCAGCCGGAGGGCAGGTTGGAAGTCGAGCGTTTGCCGGTCTGGTCGAGCTTGAAGGTCAGCCCGCCCAGCGCGCTGGAGACCGCCTGGATCGAATAGGCATTGGCCGTCGTGCTGTCGCAGGAGATGAGGAACTTGCCGACCGTGCGCGAGGCGTCCGTGCCGGTGCGGCAGGGCGACTGCACGCTGCTGCTCACGTCGGAGTACTGCCGGTTGTCCTGGAAGTACCGCTCCATGTTGGCCTGCATCGTCGCCAGGCCGTTGGTGCCGTCCACCATCTGGCCGCGCAGCACGTAGTCGCGGTAACTGGGCAGGGCGATGGCCGTGAGGATCGCCACGATGGCGACCACGATCATGACCTCGATGAGCGTAAAGCCCCGAGCGTGCCGCGTGCTGAACCTCATCGGGGCCTTTGCGGAAGATGGAGAGGGAAAAAAGGAGACTCTTGGCCGAATGTTAATGAATTGTTAACTGCGGTAACGAGAACGTCAATCGAACGGCTGCTTGCCGCGCGGGCCATCGACGTGCTAGTGGCTAGGCCGCAACGTGCGCCTTATGGTGGATGGACGTACCCGCGCCAGCCAGGCAGGAAGTCGCTTCGTGGGGAGGCATGCAAAAGCGACGGCCCACGCCATCCGGCGCCTACAGGCGGCAGGCTTTCCGCACTACGCCGGCATGGGGTGGTCCGCCCTGTTCTGCACGCCTCGTCTGCCTAGCATGGATGCATTCGCCGCATCGCGAATGCCTGGGGCAATCCCGCCGCAGGCGCTTCGACCAGGAGGTATTCATGAACAAGGATTCCGTGCAGGGCAACCTGAAGCAGGCCAAGGGTTCGGTCAAGGAGACCGTGGGCAAGGCCTTCGGCAGCGAAAAGATGCAGGCCGAAGGCATGGCCGACAAGGCCGCCGGCAAGGCCCAGGAAGCCTACGGCGACACCAAGGAAGCGGCCAAGGACGCCGCCGACAAGCTGCGCCACTGAGCGTCCACCGCCGCGGAGCCGGCCCCTGTTTTCCGCCCGCCCGTCGGGGCGCGGCCGAAGATGCTGGGCGCCGGGGCCCCCGCGGTCGGCGGCGATCCCCGCCGCCCCCCTTTTCAAGGTCCCCCTGCCTTCACCGGCAGGGGGACCTTTTGCTTTGGACCGGGTCATCGGCCACATGGCCTGGGCGCACGGAGTCAGGCTCCGCTGGGAAAGCCCGGCGACGCTCGCCGTTAGTTAACAATAGTTCACATTTCAGTCCCTTTTCAGCGTGTAGTTCGGCGTCTCGTCCGGCACGCTCGATACCATAGTTAACTAAAGTTAACAGTCCGTACCGTTGAAGCCAAGAGTCCCGGGGACGCGGCGGAGTCCGCCGTCCGGGCGCTCTGGCCGCGGCACGTTTTCCGCCTTCCGATGCACGTCCTCTCGATTTTTGGAACCCGCCCCGAAGCCATCAAGATGGCGCCCCTGGTGTCCGCGCTGGCCGCGGAGCCCCAGCTGCGCAGCACCCTGTGCATCACCGGCCAGCACCGCGAGATGCTGGCGCAGGCCATGGGGCTGTTCGGCCTGAAGGCCGATCACGACCTGGACGTGATGCAGCCGGACCAGACGCTCAACCAACTCAGCGCCCGCCTCACGACGCGCATGGACGAGGTGCTGCGCGAACTGCGCCCCGACTGCGTGCTGGTGCATGGCGACACCACCACCGCCGCCGCCTGCGCCCTGGCCGCCTTCCACCTGCGCATCCCGGTGGGCCATGTGGAGGCAGGCCTGCGCAGCGGCGACATGAAGGCGCCCTTCCCCGAGGAGATGAACCGCCGCGTCGTCGATGTGATGAGCGAGTGGATGTTCGCCCCCACGCCCGCCGCGCGCGATGCGCTGCGACGCGAGAACCTGGGCGGCCGCGCCTGGGTGACGGGCAACACCGTCATCGACGCGCTGGCCGCCGCGCTGGCCCGGCTGGACGCCGATCCCGCGCTGTCGGCCACCGTCTCCGGCCGCTACGGCTGGCTCGCGCCCGGCCGCCGGCTGGTGCTGGTCACCGGCCACCGGCGCGAGAACTTCGGCGACGGCTTCCGGCAGATCTGCGCCGCCCTGCGCGAGCTGGCCCTGCGCGACGACGTCGAGGTGGTCTATCCGGTGCACATGAATCCCAACGTGCGCGGCGTCGTGATGCAGCTGCTGCACGGCCTGCCCAATGTCCACCTGATCGAGCCGGTGGGCTACCTGGACTTCATCTGGCTGATGCGCCGCGCCCACCTGATCCTGACCGACTCCGGCGGCGTGCAGGAAGAGGCGCCCCACCTCGGCAAACCCGTGCTGGTGATGCGCGACGTGACCGAACGCCCCGAGGCCGTGGCCGCCGGCACCGCCCACCTGGTGGGCACGGCGCCCGAGCGCATCCTGCGCGCCGCCCGGCGCCTGCTGGACGACCCGCACGCCCATGCCGAGATCGCCCGCCGCGGCAACCCCTACGGCGACGGCCATGCCTGCCGCCGCATCGTCGATGCGCTGTGCGGCCGCCCCGTGGCCGAGTTCGCGCCCCCGCCCCTCCAACCCGCTTCCGTTCCGAGCCTGGACTTCGCATGAGACTGCCCCACCGCCTGCTTCATCCTCTTCCACTGGTCCTCGGGATCGGCCTGCTGGCCCCCGTCGCCGCCCTGGCCAGTCCTGCGGGCGACGCCCTGCAGCGACTGCAGGGCGAGACCTGGGTCACGCGCAGCTTCACGCTGGCCGACCTGGGGATCACCCGCACCGTGCTGCTCACCGGCTTCGACGCCAAGCAGGAGTTCTACCTGCCGGTGCCGCGCAACGTGGCCATTGCCGATGCGGGCATCGACTTCCGCGGCCGCTACTACAAGCCCGAGGAGGCCCGCACCTCGATGACGCTGGCCGTCAACGGCCGGCCCAGCTATGCCACCCGGGTGGACACGGCCGAGGGCGACGCCAGCCAGGTGCTGAAGGTGGACACCCGCACCATCGTCGACGGCTTCCTGCGCCTGGGCGTCAGCTGGATCAACAACTCGCCCGAGCGCATCTGCGCCTATGAGCGTCCCTCGGGCAACGTGCTGGCCGTCGAGCCCGACACCCGCTTCACCTACCGCTTCACCAGCGGCGCCCTGACCAACCTGGCCGACGCCTGGATGGCGCTGCCCGCCAGGCCGACGATGATCGTGGCCGGCAAGCGCCTGTCCAAGGGCGCCTACGACAGCGCCTGGCGCATCGGCCTGGCCATGGAACAGGCCGGCCGCCAGATCAACGTGCGCAGCTTCCCCGCGGTGGGCGACAGCGTCGACACCCAGGGCTGGCAGATCCCGCCCGCGCTGGCCGGCCTGCCCGCCTTCTCGGGCCTGGCCGCCGGCGACGCCCGCCACCAGATCCGCGATGCCGCCGAGGTGGGCGCGCTGATGGTGCTGGGCTCCGGTGCCGCCACGGGCGACCTGCTCGTCATGGACGCCACCCTGCGCCAGCAGATGAATGCCGCGCTCGACGCGCTGGCCACGCAACTCAATGCCGATGCCGACGCCGCCCGCGCGCTGTCGGACTGGCGCGGCCGGCAGACCGCCCTGGCCGCCGACGGCATGCCCTCGCACATGGTGCGGCTGGCCACGCTGGGTGCGCGGCCCGTGATCGTGCTGGCCGAAGATGCCGGCGCGCAGGCCGCCGGTGCCTTCGCCGACGCCTGGCGCAACGTGCTCATCGGCCGCAATGCCGTGATCGACAAGGCCGACCAGGCCGAAGCCGGCAGCCGCACGGTCATCCATCCGACGCAGTGGGGCGGCACCAACCCCAACTTCGACGTGCTCGCCAAGGGCGACTGGACCGTCACCATGCCGCTGGCCGCGCTGTCGGCCGACGGCCGCCTGCCCACCGACATCGGCGTCGACCTGGCCGTCTCGCCCAGCGCGGGCCGCTCGCGCCCGGTGGCCACGGTGTACTGGAACGACACCCTGCTCGGCGCCCGCCAGCTCAACGCCGACGGCCATCCCGAGCGCATCGACGCCCGCGTGCCCAGCTACGTGCTGGGCCTGAACAACGTGCTGCGCGTGGCCATCCAGCGCCAGCCCTACTACGACGGCTGCAACGAGGCGCCCCAGGCCTACCCCGTGCAGGTGCTGCGCACCACCGCCCTGCGCACGGGCGACGCCGCGCCCGACGGCACCTTCGTCGGCCTGCTGCCGCTGATGGCCTACCACCCGCAGGTGGCCGTGCCCGAGTCCTACCTGGCCGACGCCATCGCCACGCTGCCGCGCCTGGTGCGCATCGCCGCCGCATCGGGCGTGAGCCCCGTGCGGGCCGAGCTGGTGGTGCAGGGCCAGGGTGCCTTCAGCCCCGCCCGCCCCTTCCTGGCGCTGCAGGTGCCGGTCGACGGTGCCAATGCCCGCGTGTCCGTCAAGGACGGCCACCTGCGCATCAACGGCAAGCAGTCGCCCTGGCTGGACGTCGGCGGCCTGAGCCAGGCCAGTGCCATCGAGGTGGCCAGCAGCCACGGCCAGTACGGCCTCGTCTACCAGGTGCTGGGCACGCAGCCGGCGCTGGGCAAGCCCTTCGTGCTCAACCGTGGCGACCTGGCCGTGCTGGGCGATGAGGGCCCGGTGGCCTGGTCCGATGGCAGCGCCGCGGCCAACAGCGACGCCGCGCCCGAAGGCTCCGGCTTCCTGGCCGAATGGCGCCGCCACCTGTCGTGGGGCGTGCCGGTGATCGCCTTCGCGCTGCTGGCACTGCTGCTGCTCTTCGTGATCGCCCATCGCCTGAAGCGTCGCCATGACCGGAACAAGTGACCCCCAGGCTGCGCGCTGCGCGCTACGCCCCCCCCCTGAAGGGGGCGCACCCGGCGGCCTGGCAAAGCCAGTTCCGCGGGTGCACGCGCGTGGCCTGCTCCGCGGCCTCTTGTTTCGCGCAAGTGCCCGGTCCTGCCGATGCCGGCAGAGGATGGCGCCGCCATCGGCCGGCATGCGGCGCTGAGGCTCTTTTCCCGCATGGACTCGCTCTACTGGCCGTACCTGGCGGCCGACTACTACCACCTGCTGGAGGTGCTGACGGCGACCGTGGCGGTGCTGGTGCTGATCTCGGGGCTGGACGACCTGTTCATCGACCTCTGGTACTGGGTGCGCGAGGCCTGGCGCGCGCTCACCGTGCGGCGGCGCTATGCGCCGCTGTCGGTGGCGCAGCTGCGCGAACGCGCAGAGCAGCCCATGGCCATCATGATCCCGGCGTGGCACGAGTACGACGTGATCGCGCCCATGCTGGCCAACATGGTCTCCACGCTGGAGTACCGCGACTACGCGATCTTCGTGGGCACCTACCGCAACGACGCGCGCACCATCGAGGAGGTGGAGCGCATGCGCCGGCGCTACCGCCACCTGGTGCGCGTGGAGGTGCCGCACGACGGCCCCACCTGCAAGGCCGACTGCCTCAACTGGGTCGTGCAGGCCGTGTTCAAGTACGAGAAGTCCACCGGCCAGCGCTTCGCGGGCGTGGTGCTGCACGACAGCGAGGACGTGCTCCACCCGCTGGAGCTCAAGTACTACAACTACCTGCTGCCGCGGATGGACTTCATCCAGCTGCCGGTGACCTCGCTGGAGCGCCACTGGTTCGAACTGGTGGCCGGCACCTACATGGACGAGTTCGCCGAATGGCACAGCAAGGACCTGGTGGTGCGCGAGAGCCTGGCGGGCACCGTGCCGTCGGCCGGCGTGGGCACCTGCTTCTCGCTGCGCGCCCTGCACACCCTGGCCGAGGCCACGCAGAACCAGCCCTTCAACGTGGACAGCCTGACCGAGGACTACGACATCGGCAACCGCCTGGGCCAGCTCGGCATGAAGCAGATCTTCGGCCGCTTCGAGGTGGAATACGTGACGCGGCGCAGCTCGTGGTTCGGCCTGGGGCGCGAGAAGGTGCATGCCCTGCGCATGCCGCTGGGCGTGCGGGAGTTCTTCCCCGACACCTTCCGCACCGCCTACCGGCAGAAGGCCCGCTGGACGCTGGGCATCGGCTTCCAGGGCTGGGAGCAGGTGGGCTGGCGCGGCTCGCTCGCGGCCAAGTACCTGCTCTACCGTGACCGCAAGGGCCTGGTGACCTCCTTCGTCGCCATGCTGGGCTACCTGCTGGTGCTGAACTTCATGCTGTTCTTCCTGGCCTACCAGTTCGGCTGGTTCACCGTGCACTACCCGCCGCTGCTGCATCCGGGCAGCTGGGTGGTGACGGTGATGGCCATCAACGGCGTGCTGCTGGTCTGGCGCGTGCTGCAGCGCGCCTGGTTCGTGACCCGCATGTACGGCTGGGAGCACGGCCTGCTGTCGGTGCCGCGAATGGTGGTGGGCAACTTCATCAATGCCGCCGCCGCGGCCCGGGCCTGGCGCCTGTTCCTGTCGCACAAGCTCTTCGGCACGCGGCTGGTGTGGGACAAGACCATGCACGACTTCCCCTCCGACGACCACCTGGTGCAGACGCGCCAGCGCCTGGGCGAGCTGCTGCTGTCATGGCGGGCCATCGACCCCGAGCACCTGGAGGCCGCGCTGCGCCAGCAGGCGCAGTCGCGCCGGCCGCTGGGCGCCATCCTGGTGGACAACGGCTGGCTGGACGACGCCACCCTCGACGAGGCCATCGCCTTCCAGGAGAACGACTCGCAGTTCGTCGGCCTCGAAACCCACACCCAACAACAGGCTCCCGCATGAAACCGCTGCACCGCAAAGCCACGCTGGCGATGGCCCTGGCCGCGGCCTGGCCGGTGATGCCGGCCCTGGCCTCGGTCGCGCCCCTCGCCGCCGAGGCACCCGCCGGGCAGGACACCGGCGTCCAGCTGCGTGTCGCCTACCGTTTGGCGCTGCCCGAGACGGCCACGGCCGGCGGACAGCCGGCGCCCACGCCCGTGCCCGAGACACCGCAGGACGCCCTGCAGATGGCCGAACTGCCCGGCTGGCGCCGGCGCCTGTCGGGCGACAGCCTGGCCATGGTGCGCATGGCCCGCATCGAGCCGCGGGGCCTGCCCTCTTCCGCCGACGCCGACCCGCTCATGCAGATCGGCGGTGCGCCGCCGCCGGCGCCGCCGCAGGGCCCCTTCCCGCCCGGCGGGCCGGACGTGGTGCTGGGCGCCGGCGCCCGCCGCCTGCCGACGATCCCCACTCGGCTGGACCTGGCGCAGTTGCAGGAGTCGCCCTCGCCCGACGCGCCCGCGCAGTTCGTGCGGCCCGGCGAGCGCCGCGCGGCCCCCGCCGCGCGTGCGCCCGGGCCCCGCGCCGGCCGCGCGAGCCGCGGCGGCAACCGCCTGCGCGGCACCGCCTGGCGCCTGGCCGCGCAGGGCTACCGCGCCTACAACCAGGGCCGCTATGCCCTGGCCCTGGAGCGCGCCGACGCGGCCCTCAAGCTGCGGCCGGACGTGCCGCGCCTGCAGCTGCTGCGCGTCTACACGCTGCAGAAGCTCGGCCGCCTGGACGAGGCCGAACGCAGCGCCGCGCAGGCCATCGCGCAGGGCCACGGCAGCCCCGAGCTGCAGGCCGCGCTGGTCAACCTGCGTCCGGCGCCCGCCGGCACCGGCGCCGCCCCCACCACCGAGGCCTATCGCCGCGGCTTTCCCATCGCCACCGAGGCCTACACCCTCTACAACGACGGCAAGTACGCCGAGGCCGCAAAGCTGGCCGAGCAGGCGGTGCGCATCGATCCCAGCCAAGGGCCCTGGACCCTGCTGTGGCTCAACGCGCTGGAGAACCAGCAGCGCTACGACGACGTGGTGCAGTACGGCAACGTGGCCATGGCCCTGGGCGCGCCCAACAAGGACGCGATCATGGCCCGCATGCGACTGGCGCGGCAGCAGATCGCCAACCTGCACGCCCAGGCCGCCTACGCCGCCCTCAACAAGGGCCGCAACCGCGAGGCGCTGGCCGAGGCCCGCGATGCGGTGCGCATCGCGCCCGACGTGGCCAGCCACCGCATGCTGCTCATCGGTGTGCTGCAGGCCATGCGCGACGACGCCGCAGCCGAGAAGGCCGCCACCGAAGCCCTGTCGGCCGACGACGAGAACACCGGCGTGCAGCTGCTGCGCGCCTACCTGCGCCAGTCGCTGGGCGAGACCGCCGCCGCGCAGCAGGACATCGACGAGGTGCTGGCGCTGGACTGGATCACCGACGACCAGCGCCGCAATGCCCGGCTGATCGGCGCCGACCTGGCGCTGGCCGCCGACCAGCCCGATCGCGCCAAGGCGCTGCTGGCCCCGCTGCCGGCGGACGATGCCCAGGCGCAGGCAAGGCTCAAGCGTGCAAGCCGCTTCGCCGGCTGGGGCACCGACGCCGACAACAGCCTGGAGACCCATGCGCCGCTGCAGCTGTGCCGCGACACGCCCTACGGCACCGTCTGCGAACTGGCGCCCTGGGACGACCCGGGCACCGACAGCCCCGCCAGCCGTGCCTATGCGGCCTATGGCCGGCAGGAATACCCCAAGGCCATCGCCCTGGCCCGCCGCGCCGTGGCCGAGCAGCCCGACAGCGAGGCCAACCAGAACCTGCTGACCACCACGCTGGCCTCCGGCAATGCGCAGGAGCAGCAGGAGGCCATGGACCGCCTGAACACCGCCCTGGCGGCCAAGCCCACCGACGCCGGCCTGCTGCGCCAGCGCGCCTACCTCTATGGCGCGCGCAAGCAGTACGACCTGTCGCTGCAGGACTTCGTGGCGGCGCGCAGCACCGGCGAGGCGCCCGAGACCAACGTGCTGGACGAGGCCTATGCCACCGCCGCCGTCGGCAACCGCCCCGCCGCCGCCGCCATGCTGCGGCAGGCCATCGACGATGCCGACGCGGGCAAGCTCACGCTCGACAGGCAGCAGCGCTTCGACACCCGCAGCGCCGTCGCCAACTTCTCGCGCGAATGGGGCGTCAACGCCTCGGTGGGCTACCGCGGCGCGCGCTCGCCCTCGAACGCGCTGGCCGGCCAGCCGATCTCGGTGCCGGGCAATTCCACCTTCAGCACCGTGGAGGCCTACTGGCGCCCGCCGGAGTTCCTCAACAGCAGCAACCGCACCTTCGAGGTCTACGGCCGGCTGTCCAACACGCTGCACAGCGGCAACACGGTGACCGGCGCGCAGGTGGTGGACAACCCCTGCGGCGGCACGACCACCGTGAGCCAGGGCACCTTCAACAGCGCCTCGGGCTGGCCGTCGACCACGGGCGCCATCGGCGCGCGCTTCACGCCCGATGCGGGCACCAACCTCACCTTCGGCATCGAGCGTCAGTTCCTGCTGGGCACGGCCACGCGCTCGGGCGCCATCAACGCCGGGCCGGCCTCGGTGCGCTGCGCACTCAACAGCCAGGCCGCCACCATCGACTACCAGGGCGGCAAGGCCTCGGGCGGGTGGCAGGCCTACATGCTCTACGGCTTCTACGAGGGCACCGCGCTGCGGCTGGACAAGCCCAGCTGGTACACGATGGAAGGCTACGTGCAGGCCGGCTACACGCTGCTGGACCATGGCGTGGACTACACCGAGCGCGATGCCTCGGGCAACACGCTCGCCACCGGCAACGGGCGCCTGCGCCGCGGCCAGGGCTTCGCGGCCGGTGAAGTGCGCGTGGGCCGCAGCTTCCTGACCTCGTACAGCGACCGGCTGGTGGTGTTCCCGCACGTCACGCTGGCGGCCGACTGGTACTCGACGCAGGCGCGCGTCAGCGGCGTGCCGCTGGCCGGCGCCAGCAGCTTCGCGCTGGCGGGCAACGGCAGCAGCTGGTCCGCCGGCGCCGGCATCGGCGTCAACCTGCGCTACTGGCTCAACGAGGACCGCTACAACGCCCAGCGCTCGCATGCCGACCTGAGCCTGCAGTACCGCGCCCGCCTGGGCGGCGATGCCGACCGGGCCAAGGGCCTGTTCATGACGCTGTCCTATTCCTACTGATTCCTGCCGACGCGCGGCCCAACCGCGCGCACCGAGACGACACGACGAGGGGTTTGCATCCATGACCGACGACCGCACCGCCAGCGGCCTGCGACGCCGCCACCTGCTGGGCCTGCCCATGGGCCTGGCCCTGGCCGGCCTGGCACGGGCCCAGCCCGCCGACAACCTGGCCTTCGTGGGCCAGGACAACTACATCTTCGCGGCCTGGGACAGCCTGACCACGCCCGACTGGAAGGGCATCGACGCCACCGTGGCGCGCGTGGTGCAGGTGAGCCAGTTGCTGGCGGCCAAGGGCGTGGCCCTGGTGGTGCCGGTGCTGCCCGACAAGATGCGCATCTACGAGGAGAAGCTGCCCGCGGACAAGCCCATGTCGCCCGAGATGCGCCAGCGCTACGCCGGCATCCTCTCGCGCCTGCAGACGGCGGGCGTGGCCACCTTCGACGACGACAAGCTGCTGATGGCCCTCAAGGCCGCCGGCCAGGCGGTCTACTACCGCACCGACCAGCATTGGGCGCAGCCCGCGGCCGACGCCACGGCCCAGGCCACGGCCGACCTGATCCGCCAGAAGGTGCCCAACCTGGCCGGCCAGCCCGGCACCGGCATGGCGCTGGGGCCGCTGATCAACGAGCGCCGCTACGGCGATCTGGCGGACCGCTTCCTGTCGCCCGAGCAGCGCCGCGCCGTGGGCCGCGAGATCTACTCGGTGCGCCGCGCCGGCGACGGAGAAAGCCTGCTGGCCGACGCGCCCTCGCCGGTGCACGTCACCGGCAACAGCATGGTGCAGCCCTACTTCGGCTTTCCGCAGAAGCTGTCGAACGTGCTGGACCGGCCGGTGTCGGTCAACTGGAAGCCGGGCGACGTGGGCTTCTGGCGGGTGCTGCTCGAGTACGTGGAATCGAATGCCTTCCGCCAGCAGAAGCCGCAGGCGCTGGTGTGGCAGCTGTTCGAGCCCAACTTCCACCTGGGACCGGACGCGCGCGGGCTGTGGGACAGCGCGTCGGTGGTGTCGGCCGAGGAGTGGCAGCGCCGCATCCAGGCCGCGCTCGCGTGAGCATGGCCGCACCGCCGGCGCCCCCGCCCTCCGCCTCCGCCCCCCCCGACCGCCGGCACGTCCCCTTCGCCATCGTCATCGGCCTGCTGCTGGTCGCCGGCCTCGCCTGGGGCGCGTGGCGGCTGGGAACGACGGATCGCACCGCCTGGCAGCAGACCGGCGCCGAGGCCGCCATGAACCGCACGCTGGGCGCCTTGCCCGGCCAGTCCGACTGGACGCGCTGGGGTGCCGGCCTGCGCTGGCGCCTGCTGGGCGACCTGGGTCCGCAGGTGGCCCCGGGCTGCCCGGGCTGGCTCTTCTACCGCGACGGGCTGCGGCCACCGGCCGGCGAGGCCGTCGCGGCCGCGGCCTATGCGCGCCGCCTGGCCCTGATGCGGCACTGGGCGCAGGTGCTGCGCGCGCGCGGCGTGCAACTGGTGGTGGCCACGGTGCCGGACAAGTCGCGCATCGAGGCCGCGCACCTGTGCGGCCTGCCGGTGTCGACCGTCATGCAGGCCCGGCTGGACGACTGGCAGCAGCGCCTGGCCGAGGCCGGCGTGACGCAGGTGGACCTGCGCCCTGCGCTGGCGGCCCTGCCCCAGGCCTACTACCGCACCGACGTGCACATGGCCCCGGCGGGCGCCGAGGCGGCGGCCGACGCCATCGCCCGCGCCGCCTTGCCGATGCTCGGCGGCCCGGGCAGCCAGCGCTTCGACGAGCAGCGCGGCGCAGCGCCCGAGCCGCGCATGGGCGACCTGATCGTGCTGGCCGGCCTGGATCGAATGCCCGAAGGTTGGCGCCCGACGCTGGAGCAATTCACGCCCGAGCGCATCGTGCCCGTGGCCACTGGCGGTCTGCTGGATGCGGGACCGTCGGCCGAGGTGCTGCTGGTGGGCGACTCCAACGGCCTTCGCAGCGAATTCCCCGGCCGCCTGGGCCGCCAGCTCGGACGCGAGGTCTGGACCATCAGCCACGACGGCGGCTACTTCTCCGGCGCCATGCTGGCCGCCCTGGCCCAGCAGGACCGTTGGCCCGCCAGCCTCAAGCTCGTGGTGTGGACCTTCTCCGAGCTCTCGCTCTCGCTGCCCCTGAGCGCCGACGAGGCGCGTGCCGCCGCCGCCCTGCCCTGACGCGCATGCTGTTCAACTCGTACCTCTTCCTGTTCCTCTTCCTGCCAGTGGCGCTGGGTGGCTACTACGCCCTGGCCGCGGCCGGCCGGCGCTGGGCGGCGCTGTGGCTGTGCCTGACCTCCTTCGTCTTCTACGGCTGGTGGAACCCGCGCTTCGTCGCGCTGCTGGCCGGCTCGATCCTGGTCAACCATGTGTTCAGCCGGCTCATCATCGGCAGTGCTGCCGACAAGCGCCGGCAGTGGTGGATCACCGCGGTGGGCGTGGGCTGCAACCTGGCGCTGCTGTTCCACTACAAGTACTTCACCACGCTACTGGCTGCGCTGGCCGACCTGGGGCTGCGCGCGGGGCCGGTGCAGGACATCCTGCTGCCGCTGGGCATCTCCTTCTTCACCTTCACGCAGATCGGCTACCTGCTGGACTGCCAGGCCGGCGCGGTGAAGAAGGCGAGCCTGCTCAACCACACGCTGTTCGTCACCTTCTTCCCGCACCTGATCGCGGGGCCGGTGTTGCATCACAAGGAAATGATGCCGCAGTTCGACCAGGCCGAGACCTACCGCTTCCGCGCCGAGAACCTGTCGGTGGGCGGCACGCTGTTCGTCATCGGGCTGGCCAAGAAGGTGCTGCTGGCCGACAGCATCGCACCCTATGCCGACGCCGGCTTCGCGGCGCCGGGCGACCCTCAGTTCTGGGGCGCCTGGGGCGCCGCGCTGGCCTACACGCTGCAGCTGTACTTCGACTTCTCGGGCTATTCGGACATGGCGCTGGGCCTGGCCAAGATGTTCGGCGTGCGCTTTCCGCTGAACTTCAACTCGCCCTTCAAGGCGGCCAGCATCATCGACTACTGGGCGCGCTGGCACATGACGCTGACGCGCTACCTCACCACCTACCTCTACTACCCGATGGCCATGAAGGTGTCGCGCTGGCGCAGCCGCCGCGGCCTGCCGGTGGGTGCCGCCGGCAGCCGCACGCCGCTGGGCTTCGCGCTGATGATCGGCTGGCCCACGCTCTACACCATGGGCCTGGCGGGCGTGTGGCATGGCGCAGGGCTGCAGTTCTTCATCTACGGGCTGCTGCATGGCAGCTACCTGTGCCTCAACCACGCCTGGCGCATCGGCCTGGCGCCACGCATCGCGCCGCAGGGTGCGCGCGGCAAGCGGCTGTGGCTCATCGCCTGCGTGGGCCTGACCTTTGCCTCGGTGACGGTGGCGCATGTGTTCTTCCGCGCCCATGACGTGCAGGGCGCCCTGGCACTGCTCGAAGGCATGGCCGGGCTGCGCGGCGTGGAGTCGCTGGGCGGCGCGCAGACGGCCGGCCTGCTGGCGCAGGGCTGGGCGGGCTGGCAGGCGCTGATCGGCCGCCACATGCAGGCGCTGCTGATCGTGGGGCTGCTGGCCATCGCCTGGGGCGCGCCGAACGCCTACCAGATCCTCGGCCGCTTCTCGCCTGCCCTGGGGCGCGTGCAGGAAGGCCGGCCCACGTGGCTGCGCTGGCAGCCGAGCACAGGCTGGCTGGTCGTGGTGCTGATCCTGCTGCTGGTCAGCGTCATGAACCTGCATCGCGAAGCGCGGTTCCTCTACTTTCAATTCTGATGAAGCCTCTCGCCTTCCTCCTTCGCGCGCTGGTGCTGCCCGCCGTCTCCGCCTTCGTGACACTGCCCGCCCAGGCCCAGGACGGCGCCCTGTCGCAGCTGTATGCCGCGCGGCCACCGGCCGGCTCGTCCTTCGTGCGCGTGGTCAACCCCACGACCGAGACGCTGCTGGTACAAGTGGCCGACGGCCCGGCCCAGCGCATCGGGCCGCAGACGCCCGCCACCAGCTATGCCATCGTGGCCGGCGGCCGGCCCTTCGCCGTTCAGGTGGGGGGAAAGAAAAGCGCGACGCTGGAGGTGCAGCCCGACCGCTTCGGCACCTGGGTGCTGCGGCGCGAGGGCAGCGCCTATGCCTTCACCGCCATCGACGACACGGGCGACGTGCCCGATGCGCTGAAGGCCGAGCTGCGCTTCTACAACCTGGTGCCCGGCTGTGCCAAGGCCCAGTTGCAGATCGCACCCGCCGGCACGCCGGTCGTTCGCGACGTGGCGCCGATGGCGGCCGGTGCACGCTCGGTGAACCCGGTGCAGGCCCAGCTGGCTGCGGCCTGCGGCGGTGCCACGAGCGCGGCGCAGGCCCTGCCCGCGCTGCAGGCCGGCGACCATCTGAGCCTGTTCATGACCGGCACGGCCGACAAGCCGGTGCTGACGATGCAGCCGGCCCGCACCGACACCTTCAAGCGTTGAGCGTCTCGTACAGCCGCGCCAGCCTGGCGCGGTCGGTCTTGTAGTTGACCGAGACCGGCAACTGCGCGCAGGGCAGCAGCTCCGACGGGATCATGTAGTGCGGCAGGCGCGCGGCCAGCAGCGCCTTCCAGTCGGCCAGCTCGGCCGGCAGCGCCGGGTCGTCGCTCCCGGTCTCGACGAAGGCCACCAGCCGGGCCACGGCGCCGTTGGGCCGGCGCAGGGCCACCGCCGAGGCGCCGCGGTTGCCCGGCAGCGTGGCCAGGGCGGCGTCCACCTCCATCAGCTCCAGCCGGTAGCCATTGAGCTTGATCTGGTCGTCGATGCGGCCATGGCAGAAGAGCAGGCCGTCCTCGGTCTCGGTGCCGAGGTCGCCTGTGCGAAAGCCGCGCTGACCGTCGCGGACGAACATGCGCGTGGCGTTGAGGTCGGGCCGGTTGAGGTAGCCGCGCATCACATGCGGGCCGGCGATGCACAGCTCGCCCTCGTCGCAGTACACGGCGCTGTCGCGCTTGGCGCGGCCGATGGGCAGCGGCGTGTCGGTGGCGAGCATGGCGTCTTCCACCACCAGGAGCGTGGTCGCCACCGTGGCTTCGGTGGGGCCATAGGTGTTGAGCAGCGGCACATCGGGAAAGCGTTTGCGCAGCTGCCGGCACAGCGGCACCGGCAGCGGCTCGCCGCAGAAGACGAAGGCGCGCAACTGCGGCAGCGCGGCCTGCGTGAAGCCCGGGTTGACCAACTGCTGCTGCGCGAAGGACGGCGTGGACACCCAGGTCGTCACGCCATGCTCGGCCATCAATGCCGCCACCTTCAGCGGCGAGGCGGCGTCCTGCCGGTCGAGCATAAGGATGGTGCCGCCCAGCGCCAGCATGCCGAACACGTCGTAGAGCGACACATCGAAGCTGAACACCGTCTGGTCGAGGAAGACCGGGCGCTCGCCGAGGCCGAAGTCCAGACGCATCCAGTCGATCAGGCCCTGCACGCTCTCGCGGCCGATCTGCACGCCCTTGGGCTGGCCGGTGGTGCCCGAGGTGAACATCACGTAGCAGAGCTGCTTCTCGGCCAGCGGCGTGCCGGCGCCGTCGCGCAGCACCTCGAAGCGGCCCTGGGCCGCGTCGTAGAGCAGATGGGCATCGAGGATCTGGCAGATGCTGGCCAGGCGCTCGGCCGGGTACACGGCATCGACCGGCACGAAGGGCGCGCGCAGCATCAGCGCGCCCGTCAGCGCCACCATGAAGGCCGCTTCCTTGTGGCCGCGGATGACGATGGGCATGTCCGCGCCCAGGCCCAGGCGGCGGGCCTCGTCGCACCAGGCTTCGGCCTCGCGCTGCAGTTGGGCCCAGTCCAGGTGGCGGTCGCGGGCCACGATGGCGGGCCGCTCACCGCCGGACTCGGTCTGGACGAAGCGGCCGCTGTCGTAGTCGAAATGCATGGCGGGCGGGGCAGGCCTCAGGCGGCGTTGGCGACCACGAAGTCGGTCAGCGTGCGCACCGAGTAAAGATGCTCCTGCGCCTCGGTGATGGGCACCGTGCAGCCGAAGCGGCTCTCGATGGCCAGCATCAACTCGACGGCGGCCACGGAATCGAGCAGGCCGGATTCGAGCAGGGGCACCTCCGGGTCCACCTTCTTGAGGATGGCGGACTGGATCAGGGCGATGAGTTGTTGTTCGATCTCGGCAGGCGTGGTCATGGATGGAAAAGGCGGAGGCGCGGGGCCTCGATGTTCAAAGGTCGCGGTTGAGCGGCACGCCCAGCACCACGGTGGAAAGGCTGCCGAGGATGCGGTCGTCGTTGACCATCACGGCCGCGGCATGGGCATCGCGGATGTGGCGGCTCAGGTAGAACTCGCCCGGCTCCATGTAGCCCTGGATGCCGCAGATGCGCAGCGCGATGTCGGTGACGCGCACCACCAGCTCCGAAGCGCCGACCTTCAGCGCGTTGTAGCTGACCATGCGTTCGGTGGCCGTCTGCGGGCCGTCGGCGTCCTCGTAGAGCGCCATGCAGGCGGCGAGCGTGCCGCGGAACTGCTGCACCAGCGTCTCGCCCTCGGCCAGCCGCAGGTTGGCGATGGGATTGAGCGGCGCACCGCCACGGTTGCGGTGCCGCAGAAAGGCGCGCGCCCGGCCCAGCGCCGAGACGGCGATACCCAGCCACACGGCGCCCAGCAGCAGGTGCGAGGTGGGCAGCATGGTCTGCGACATGTGCACCGAGAACGGCTCGGCATAGACCTGCTCCGGCCCGCAGTCGGCCCCCAGGTCGTAACGGTCGGTGCGGGCACCGCGCATGCCCATGGGGTTCCAGGGCGCGTGGGCGTGCAGCTGGATCTGGTCCTTGAGCACGGCCACCAGCCGCTGGTCGGTGGGCGCGGCATCCTCGGCGCGGCGGGCGCTCACCAGGAAGACGTCGGCCGCAGGCGCATAGGAGATGACGGCGCCGTTCTTGCGCAGCTGCAGACGGCCATCCGTCTGCGGGTCGAGGAAGCAGGCGCTGGAGCGGATGGCACCGCCGGTGGCGCCTTCGGTGGTGGCCGAGGCCACCAGCAACTGCCCGGACGCCATGCGCGCCAGCAGGCCCTGCAGCCAGTCGCTGTTCTGCGCATGCTGGATGGCCACGGCCGACTGCGACTGGTGCATGGCGTAGATCAGGCCGGTCGAGGCGCAGGCCTCGGACAGGCGCCGGCAGACGTTGACCACGGTGCGCAGCGGCAGCCCGGGGCCGCCGTGGCGGGCGGGCACCAGCAGGCCCATGAGCCCTTCCGCCCGGAGGGCGTCGAGCACCTCGGTGGGCAGCCGGCCTTCGCGGTCGACGGCATCGGCATGGGCGGCGGCCACCTCGGCCGCACGGGATGTGGCGTCCTCCACGGAGGCCGCTGCAGACAACGATTCAGCGGCCTTCATGCCCGTCCACAACTTGCGAATGTTGATACATTTTTAGTATATGTTCACTTTTCGCAAGCTTTGCGGAGCAGGCGTGACCAGCACCTGACGCGAGCGCGCCCGGTGTGACATCGACCACGCGCGGACGCTTTTTTCAGGCGTCGCCGCCGCGCCAGTCGCGCAGCAGCTTCTTGGCCTCGGGCGTGTCGCCGAGCAGCCAGGGGTCGATGGCGAAGGCGAGCACATGCTCGGCACCGTAGGTGCGCGCCACCTCCAGCTGGGCGCGCACGCGTTCCAGCGTGGCCGCCCGGGCGCGGAAGCCGTCGGGCTGGCCGGGCGGGTTGGGCAACTGCTCGAACAACTCCACGATCAGGTCGAAGGCGACGCCGCGCTGGCGCAGCAGGCGGCGCAGCGGCTCCAGGCCCGCGTAGTTGCCCATGCCGGCGACGCCCACGCCATCCTGCAGCATGGGCCGCAGCAGCGCGGCGTCGAGGATCTCGGCCCACAGGCCGTCGAGCGAGCCCGGCGTGGGCAGGCGGCTGTAGAAGGTGGAGACGGCCAGGCGCGGCTGGCTGCGCTTGAGGGGCTCGGCCGCCAGCTCGCGCAGCCAGGCGGTGAGCAGGCGCCGGCGCTCGGGCGTGGCCCAGTTGTACTGGTCGATCTCGTAGGGCAGGTACCAGCCGCGGAAGGCGGCATGGGCCGGCCAGGGCTCGCTGCGCATGGCGGCCAGGCTGCGCTCGCGCGTCTGGTCCAGGAAGGCCGGCAGCGCCTCGGGCTGCTTGGCACCGAGCGTGGTCCACCAGCGCTCGTCGTAGGGCAGGCCCAGGCGCACGCCCATGCCCTGGCGCGCCGCTTCGTCGAACAGCATCTGCAGCAGCGCGGGCGTCAGCATCCAGTCGTTGGCGCCGCCGTACAGGCCCATCCACTGCACCACCACCTCGCGGCAGCCCAGCTCGCGCGTCACGCGCAGGCGGCGCTGCCACTCCTCGAGCGACAGCGCCTCGTGGCTGCGCCAGGGCTGCAGGAAGGTGCCGTCCAGGCGCATCGGCGCGGGCGCGCAGCCGGCCGCCAGCAGGGCTGCCACAGCGCCCGCGGCGCCGAGCCAGGAACGTCGGGTGGGCATCGTGCCGCCCGCTCAGGTGTAGCGCTTTTCGAGCGCGTCCCATGTGGGCTTGCCCACCAGGCGCTGACGCTCGGCAAAGGGCGCCACCAGGCCGCTGGACTCCTGCACTTCCTTCTGGTCGCGCAGCACGGTCAGGGCCTTCTGCATGCCCATCACCGCACCTTGCAGCGCGGCATTGGCATAGAGCACGATGCCGTAACCCAGCTCGCCCAACTGGTCGGCGTTGAAGATGGGCGTCTTGCCGCCGATGACCATGTTCATCAGCTGGGGCTTGGCCAGGCGCTGCGGCAGTGCGCGCACCTCGTCGGCCTTTGTCACGGCCTCGACGAAGAGGATGTCGGCCCCGGCCTCGGCGAATCGCTGCGCGCGTTCGATGGCGGCCTCGAAGCCGTGCGTGGCGGCGGCGTCGGTGCGGGCCAGGATCATCAGGTCGGCATCGCGGCGCGCATCGACGGCGGCCTTGATCTTGCTCACGGCCTCTTCGGTGCTGATGACCTCCTTGCCCGAGAAGTGACCGCAGCGCTTGGGCGCGACCTGGTCCTCCAACTGGATGCAGTCGGCGCCGGCCCGCTCCAGCGTGCGCACCGTGTGATGGACGTTGAGCGCATTGCCGAAGCCGGTGTCGGCATCGACGATCAGCGGCAGTTCGACGGCGTCGCGGATGCGGGCCGTGTGGTCGGCGATCTCGGCCAGGCCCATGAAGCCCTGGTCGGGCATGCCGAACCACATGTTGGTGACGCCGGCGCCGGTAACGTAGATCGCCTCGAAGCCGAGGTCTTCGATCACGCGGGCCGAGAGGGCATTGAAGGCCCCGGGCACGAGCACGCCGCGTCGGGCCTCGACCAGGGACTTGAGTTGTTTGCGAGTGGACATGCAAGCGAGAGGATTCGACCGCCGGGCGCAACCGCCATGGCCTGGCGCGCGTCGGCGGTCCGGTTCAGAAACAGTCGCCGGGCACGCGCACCCAGCCTTCCATGAGCACGCGGGCGCTGCGGCTCATGAGGGCCTTGGTGACCTGCCATTGCGGCCCGGCCGGTCCATCGACCTGCCGTGCCTCGGCGCCGACCCGCAGTAGACCAGAGGGATGGCCGAAGCGCACGGCGCTGCGCTCGCCACCCCCTGCGGCCATGTTGACCAGCGTGCCCGGAATGGCCGCCGCGGTGCCGATGGCCACGGCCGCGGTGCCCATCATGGCGTGGTGCAGCTTGCCCATGGAGAGCGCACGCACCAGCAGGTCGATGTCGGCCGCGCGCACGGGCTTGCCGCTGGAGGCCACGTACTCCTGCGGCGGCGCGACGAAGGCCACCTTGGGCGTGTGCTGCCGCGTGGCGGCCTCGGCCACGTCGCGGATCAGCCCCATGCGCACGGCGCCCCAGGCGCGGATCGTCTCGAAGCGCGCGAGCGCGGCGGCGTCGCCATTGATGACCGGCTGCAGCTCGGTGCCGGTGTAGCCCAGCTCGGCCGCGTTGAGGAAGATGGTGGGGATGCCGGCATTGATCAGCGTGGCCGCGAAGGTGCCGACACCGGGCACGTCGAGCTGGTCGACCACCCGGCCGGTCGGGAACATCGCGCCGCCCTCGCCTTCTTCCGCCGGGTCCAGGAATTCGAGCGGCACCTCGGCGGCCGGGAAGGTCACGCCGTCGAGTTCGAAGTCGCCCGTCTCCTGCACCTGGCCGTCCGCCATGGGCACATGGGCCACGATGGTCTTGCCGATGTTGGCCTGCCAGATGCGCACGGTGCACGCGCCTTCCGCTGGCACGCGCGACGCATCGACCAGGCCCGCCGCGATGGCGAAGGGCCCGACGGCCGCCGACAGGTTGCCGCAGTTGCCCGACCAGTCGACGAAGGCGCTGTCGATGGCGACCTGGCCGAAGAGGTAGTCCACGTCATGGCCGGGCCGGCTGCTCTTCGACAGGATGACCACCTTGCTGGTGCTGGAGGTCGCGCCGCCCATGCCGTCGGTCTGCTTGCCGTAGGGGTCGGGGCTGCCGATCACGCGCATGAGCAGCGCGTCTCGCGCCGGGCCGGGCTCGCGGGCGCGCTCGGGCAGGTCCTGCAGGCGGAAGAACACGCCCTTGCTGGTGCCGCCGCGCATGTAGGTGGCGGGGATCTTGATTTGAGGCGCGGGCATGGTTCAGTGCGTGGCCAGTTGAAGAGGGGCAGTCTGCCCCGCCAGGAAGTCCTGCGCAAAGCGCTGAAGCACGCCGCCCGCCTCGTACACCGACACCTCCTCCGCCGTGTCCAGCCGGCAGCGTACCGGCACCCGCAACGGCTCGCCACTGCCGCGATGGACGACCAGCGCCAGCTGCGCGCCGGGCGTGCGCCCGCCCTCCACGTCGTAGGTCTCGGTGCCATCCAGCCCCAGCGTCAGGCGCGTGGTGCCCGGCAGGAACTCCAGCGGCAGCACGCCCATGCCGATCAGGTTCGTGCGGTGGATGCGCTCGAAGCCTTCGGCCACCACCGCCTCCACGCCCGCCAGGCGCACGCCCTTGGCCGCCCAGTCGCGGCTGGAGCCCTGGCCGTAGTCGGCACCGGCGATGACCACCAGCGGCTGGCGACGCTGCAGGTAGGTCTCGATGGCCTCCCACATGCGCACCACCCGGCCTTCGGGTTCGATGCGGGCGAGCGAGCCCTTCTTCACCACGCCATCGACCACGGCCATCTCGTTGACCAGCTGCGGATTGGCGAAGGTGGCACGCATGGCCGTCAGGTGGTCGCCGCGGTGCGTGGCGTAGGAGTTGAAGTCCTCCTCCGGCAGCCCCATGCGGGCCAGGTACTCGCCGGCCGCGCTGTCGGCCAGGATGGCGTTGGAGGGCGAGAGGTGGTCGGTGGTGATGTTGTCCGGCAGCAGGGCCAGGGGCCGCATGCCGCGCAGCGTCCGCGGCTGGGCGGCCAGCGCGCCCATGCCCTCGGTGTCCCAGTAGGGCGGGCGGCGGATGTAGGTGGACTGCGGGCGCCAGTCGTACTGCGGGCTGGCGCGTGATTCGCCCTCGGCGCGGATCGCGAACATGGGTTCGTACACGCGGCGGAACTGCTCGGGCTTGACGCTGGACGCGACCACGGCGTCGATCTCCGCGTCACTGGGCCAGAGGTCGGCCAGCCGCACTGCGCGGCCCTCGGCATCGGTGCCCAGCACATCGCGCTCGATGTCGAAGCGGATGGTGCCGGCAATGGCATAGGCCACCACCAGCGGCGGCGAGGCCAGGAAGGCCTGCCTGGCGTACGGGTGGATGCGACCGTCGAAGTTGCGGTTGCCCGAGAGCACGGCCGTCGCATACAGGTCGCGGTCCACGATCTCCTGCTGGATGGCCGGATCGAGCGCACCGCTCATGCCGTTGCAGGTGGTGCAGGCGAAGGCCACGATGCCGAAGCCCAGTCGCTCCAGCTCGCCGAGCAGGCCGGCTTCCTGCAGGTACAGCTCGACCGCTTTAGAGCCCGGCGCCAGCGAGGTCTTCACCCAGGGCTTGCGCACCAGCCCGTGCGCATTGGCATTGCGCGCCAGCAGCGCGGCGGCGATGACGTTGCGCGGATTGCTGGTGTTGGTGCAGCTGGTGATGGCGGCGATGACGACAGCGCCATCGGGCAGCCGACCCGCCGCCTCGTCGGCGCGGCCTTCGGCCAGCTTGGCTGCATCGGCGATGCCGCGCTCGGCCAGGGCACGCGCCGGCAGGCGGCGGTGCGGGTTGGAGGGGCCGGCCAGGTTGCGCTCCACCGTTGCGATGTCAAAGCGCAGCACGCGCTCGTACTCGACCTCTGCCAGCGTGTCGGCCCACAAGCCGGCGACCCTGGCATAGGCCTCCACCAGTTGCACCTGCGCCGGCTCGCGGCCGGTCAGGCGAAGGTAGTCCAGCGTCTGCTCGTCGATGGCGAAGAGCGCGGCGGTGGCGCCGTACTCGGGGCACATGTTGGAGATGGTGGCGCGGTCGCCGATGGACAGCTTCGCCGCCCCCTCGCCGAAGAACTCCACATAGGCACCCACCACCTTCTGCTGGCGCAGGAACTCGGTCAGCGCCAGCACGATGTCGGTGGCCGTGATGCCGGGCGCGCGCTCGCCGATCAGCTCGACGCCCACGATGTCGGGCAGCCGCATCCACGACGCACGCCCCAGCATCACGTTCTCGGCCTCCAGGCCGCCCACGCCCACGGCGATCACACCCAGCGAATCCACATGCGGCGTGTGGCTGTCGGTGCCCACGCAGGTGTCGGCATAGGCCACGCCGTCCTGCACGGCGACCACCGGCGACATCTTCTCCAGATTGATCTGGTGCATGATCCCGTTGCCCGCCGGGATCACCTGCACGTTGTCGAACGCGTGCTTCGTCCACTCGATGAAGTGGAAGCGGTCTTCGTTGCGGCGGTCCTCGATGGCGCGGTTCTTCGCGAAGGCATCGGGGTCGAAGCCCCCGCATTCGACGGCCAGCGAATGGTCCACGATCAGCTGCACGGGCACCACCGGGTTCACCGCGGCCGGATCGCCACCCTCGGCCGCGATGGCATCGCGCAGGCCCGCCAGGTCCACCAGCGCGGTCTGGCCCAGGATGTCGTGACACACCACCCGCGCCGGATACCAGGGGAAGTCCAGGTCGCGGCGACGTTCGATCAGCTGGCGCAGGTAGTCGTCGAGGTGGGCCGGGTCGGCACGCCGCACCAGGTTCTCGGCATGCACCCGTGCGGTGTAGGGCAGCCGGGCCCAGGCGCCGGGCTGCAGCGCCTCGATGGCGGCGCGGGCGTCGAAGAAGTGCAGGTTGGTGTCGGGAAGCGGCTGGCGGTGAAGACGGTTCATGGGATCGTGGAGCGGGCGGCGCGTGGATGCGCCGCCGCGTTGCGGGAAGACGGCCGGCGGCCCGCGCCGGCCGGCCCGCTTTTTACTGGACCTGGATGTTGTTGTCGCGCGCCACCTTGGCGTAGCGCGGGATCTCGGCCTTGATCAGCGCGCCGAACTGCTCTGGCGTGCCACCCGCGGGCGACACGCCCGTGGGCTCCAGCTGCGCGACCAGCTCGGGCGCCTTCAGGCCGGTGTTGATGGCGCCGTTGATCTTGGCCAGCACCGCGGGCGGGAGGTTCTTGGGCGCGATCAGGCCGTGCCAGGCCACCACGTCGTAGTCGGGCAGGCCGGCTTCGGCGATGGCGGGCAGGTCCGGGTAGGCCGCCAGGCGCTGGGCCGTGGTCACGCCCAGGGCGCGCAGCTTGCCGGCCTTCACATGCGGCATCAGCGCCTCGGTGCCGGCCACCAGCAGGTCCACGTTGCCGGCCACCAGGTCGGTCACGGCCGGGCCGGTGCCCTTGTAGGGAATGTGCGTGCCCTTGACCTTGGCCATGCCGAACAGGTATTCGGTCGTGATGTGCAGGTGGCTGCCGTTGCCGGCCGAGGCGAAGGCGACCTTGCCGGGGTTCTTGCGCATGTAGTCCAGCAGTTCGGCCATGTTCTTGGCCGGCACCTTGTTGGGGTTGATGCACAGCACGTAGGCGCCCTTGGACAGCTGGATCACGGGCGTGATGTCGGCCACCGGGTCGAACTTGAGCTTGTACAGCGCCGGGTTGACGGTGTAGCTGCCCGCCACCAGCAGCAGCGTGTAGCCGTCCGCGGGCTGGTGCAGCGCATAGTCCGTCCCCAGCGTGCCGCCGGCGCCGGGCCGGTTGTCGACGATCACCGACTGGCCCACGCCCTTGGCCAGCAGGTTGGAGCCCACGCGGGCGATGAAGTCCGAGCCGCCGCCCGGCGCGAAAGGGCACACGATGCGGATCGGCTTGTTGGGGTAGCCGTCCTGCGCGGCGGCGTCGAAGCCGAGCGGCAGGGCCAGGCTGGCGAGGCCGGTGTTGAAGAGGCGGCGATTGAGGGTCACGAAGATGTCTCCAGATGGGCGGGCCGCACCATGCGGCCGGCCGGGCGCGGGATGGTCGGCGTCTCAACCTGACGGGAACCTGCGCGGATCGCGCGAAGGAGGGCCATCGCTCAACCGCGCTGATCCAGCGGCACGAAGGCGCGGTCCTCGGGGCCGGTGTAGACCGCGCTGGGCCGGATGATCTTGTTGTCCTGCCGCTGCTCGATCACATGGGCCGCCCAGCCGCTGGTGCGGGCAATGACGAACAGCGGCGTGAACATGGCCGTGGGCACGCCCATGCGGTGGTAGCTCACGGCGCTGAACCAGTCAAGGTTGGGGAACATGCGCTTGGCCTGCCACATGACCGACTCCAGCCGCTCGGCGATGTCGAACAGCCGCGGGTCGCCCGCCTGCTGCGACAGGCGCCGGGCGACGCCCTTGATGACGGCATTGCGCGGATCGGCCACCGTGTAGACCGGGTGGCCGAAGCCGATCACGACCTCCTTCGCGTCCACCCGCCGGCGGATGTCGGCCTCGGCCTCGTCCGGCGTGGCATAGCGCTGCTGCACCTCGAAGGCAACCTCGTTGGCACCGCCATGCCTGGGGCCGCGCAGCGCGCCGATGGCGCCGGCGATGCACGAATACATGTCGCTGCCCGTGCCCGCGATGACCCGCGCGGCGAAGGTGCTGGCGTTGAACTCGTGCTCGGCATAGAGGTTGAGCGAGGTGTGCATGGCGCGCACCCAATCCTCGCCGGGCCGCCGGCCGTGCAGCAGGTGCAGGAAGTGGCCGGCGATGGCGTCGTCGTCGGTCTCGACCTCGATGCGCCGGCCGTTGGTGCTCCAGTGGTGCCAGTACAGCAGCATCGAGCCCAGGCAGGCCAGCAGGCGGTCGGCGATGTTGCGGGCGCCGGCGGCGCCGTGGCCGTCCTTCTCGGGCAGCACACAGCCCAGGGCCGAGACGCCGGTGCGCATCACGTCCATGGGATGGGCGGCGGCGGGCAGCCGCTCCAGGGCGGCCTTCACGCTGGCGGGCAGGCCGCGCAGGGCCCGCAGCCGCGCCTTGTAGGCCGCGAGTTCGGCGCGATTGGGCAGCGTGCCGTGCACCAGCAGGTGCGCGATCTCCTCGAAGTCGCAGACTTCGGCGATGTCCAGGATGTCGTAGCCGCGGTAGTGCAGGTCGTTGCCGCTGCGGCCCACCGTGCACAAGGCCGTGGTGCCGGCGGCCACGCCGGAAAGCGCGACGGACTTCTTGGGCTTGAAGGCGGGCGCGGCGTCGGGCGCAGGGGCGAGTGCGGTGGCAAGGCTCATGGGGCAGGTCTCCTGACGGTGTGCAGCGGCGGAACAGCCGGCTTGCAAGGCTTCGCAATCTACGCAGAATGGCGCCCTCCCACCAGGACTGAAAAGGCGAATCGGTGCGAACGAAATCGGCGAATCTGCGAATCCTGCGAATCACTGGGCCACGGAGTTGCGCATGAAGAAGAGCTTCATGGGCGTGCGCCTGCGCAAGCTGCGGGCCGAGCGCGGCCTCTCGCAGATCGCCATGGCGCAGGCGCTGGGCCTGTCGCCCAGCTACCTCAACCAGCTGGAGCAGAACCAGCGTCCGCTCACGGTGGCGGTGCTGCTGCGGCTGAACCGGACGCTGGGCGTCGACATCCAGGCCTTCTCCGAAGACGACGAGGCACGCCTGGTGGCCGGCCTGCGCGAGGCCCTGGCCGATGCCGCCGAGCCGGTCAGCCTGCCCGAGATGCAGGAGGTGGCCGCCCAGATGCCCGCGCTGGGCCGCGCGCTGGTCGCGCTGCACCGCCGTCAACTCGACCTGCAGGCCCAGCTGGAGACCATGGCGCTGCGCCTGGGCGACGACCGGTCGTCCGAACTCGGGTTGCCGCGCGCCACGCCCTTCGAGGCGGTGCGCGATTTCTTCTTTGCCCAGCGGAACCACTTCGATCCACTGGACCGCGCGGCCGAGTCGCTGGCGGCGCAGACCCGCGCACGCGGCGGCGCCATGGCACCCTGGCTGGCGGAGCGCCTGCGCGAGCGGCACGACGTGCGGGTCACGCAGGCCGATGCAACCGGCATCGGCGGCAAGCGGCAGTACGACGCGGCCAGCCGCACGCTGACCCTCTCGCCGCTGCTGGCACCGGCGCAGCAGGCCTTCCAGATGGCCACGCAACTCGCCTTCCTGGAGATGGCCGACACGCTCTCGGCGCTGACCGGCGACGCGCCCTTCGACGCCGACGCGCCGGCCCGCCGGCTGGCGCGCATCGGCCTGGCCAACTACTTCGCGGGCGCGCTGCTGCTGCCCTATGGCGAGTATCTGGAGGCCGCCGACCGGCTGCGGCACGACATCGACCTGCTGGCGCTGCGCTTCGGCGTGGGCTTCGAGACGGCCTGCCACCGCCTGAGCACGCTGCAGCGCCCGAGTGCGCCGGGCGTGCCCTTCTTCTTCGTGCGGGTGGACCGGGCGGGCAACATCTCCAAACGGCAGTCGGCCACGCACTTCCACTTCAGCCGCACGGGCGGCACCTGCCCGCTGTGGGCAGTGTACGAAGCCTTCAGCCAGCCGGGGCGCATCCTGCCGCAGCTGGCCCGCATGCCCGACGGCCGCACCAGCCTGTGGGTGGCGCGCACGGTGGCTGGCGGCAGCCGCGGCTGGGGCGCCCCGCGCCAGACCTTCGCCATCGGCCTGGGCTGCGACATCCGGCATGCGCCTCGCCTGGTCTATGCCTATGGACTGGACCTGCAGGACCCGGCCCGCGCCACGCCCATCGGCATGGGCTGCAAGGTGTGCGAGCGGCGCGACTGCGCCCAACGCGCCTTTCCCTTCGTCGGCCAGCCGCTCAAGGTGGACGAGCAGCGCACCGAATTCATTCCCTATGGTTGCAGCTGATCGCATGCCGAGGGCCGGCCGATGTCGCCCGCGAGCGCCCGGGCAGATGCACCAAAGCCGTGCGCCACGTAGGATGCGGGCGGCGGCCACGACCGCCCCGTACCGGCCGCCCCGAGCCGGCCAGCCTCTTCCCGCCGGCAGCCGCGCGCCGGCATTGCCTGCGTGACCATGCCATCTCTCTCCTGGGCCGATCTGGCGGCCCGCTTCCGTCCCGCCGCCGCCCGGGTGGACGCCCGCGAACGGCTGCGGGCCTTCGCCGGTGCCGGGCTGGGCATCCTGCTCACGGCCCTGATCGCCCGCTGGTGGGCCCTGCGCACCGGCATGAGCACCCCCTGGCTGGTGGCCCCGCTGGGCGCCAGCGCGGTGCTGGTGTTCGCGGTGCCGGCCAGCCCGCTGGCCCAGCCCTGGGCCGTGGTGGGCGGCAACACCGTCTCGGCGCTGGTGGGCAGCGCCTGCGCCCTGCTGATTCCCGACCCGGCCTGGGCGGGCGCGGTGGCGGTGCTGGCGGCCATCGCCGTGATGTTCGCGCTGCGCTGCCTGCATCCGCCGGGCGGCGCCTCGGCCCTGCTGGCGGCGCTGGGCGGCGTGGGTTTCGGCTTCGCGCTCTTTCCGATGCTGGTCGACTCGCTGCTGCTGGTGCTGGCGGGCATGCTCTACAACGGCCTGACCGGCCGGCGCTATCCGCATGCGCCGCAGGCCCCGGCCCCCGCGTCGGCGGCCGACCGCTTTTCTGCCACCGACCTGGACGCGGCACTGGCCCATTACAACCAGGTGCTGGACGTGAGCCGCGACGACCTGCAGGACATCCTGCAGTACGCCGAATCGGCCGCCTACGAGCGCAACTTCGGCCACCTGCAATGCGCCGAGGTGATGTCGCCCGAACCGGCGTCGGTGCAGTTCGGCACACCGCTGGACGAAGCCTGGGCGCTGATGCGCACGCGGGGCGTGAAGGCCCTGCCGGTGGTGGACCGCTCGCAGCGCGTGGTGGGCATCCTGACGCGGGCCGACTTCCTGCGCCATGCCGGCTGGGAGCAGCGCGAAGGCGTGGGCGAGCGCCTGCGCACACTGCTGCGGCGCGACGGCCTCACCCATTCCGACAAGCCCGAGACCGTCGGCCAGATCATGACCCGCGAGGTGCGCGTGGTGAGCGGCCACCGCCGCATCGCCGAGCTGGTGCCGCTGTTCGCCGAGGCGGGGCATCACCACCTGCCGGTGATCGATGCCGACAAGCGGCTGGTGGGCATCATCACGCAGTCGGACGTGGTGCGCGCGCTTCACCGGGCCACCCGCCCCGCGGGTTGAGGACGCAACGGAGCCACGGAGTCGACCATGAAGAAAACGGTGACGAGACGACAAGGCGGGCCGGAGGCGGCTCGCGCGCGGCAGGGACCCGGCGTGCGCCCACGCCTTGCACGCGGGGTCGTGCTGGCCCTGGCACTTCTGGCCGGCACGCTGAGCAGCGCCCAGGCCGCCGACGAGATGCAGCGCCGCATGGCCGCCTGCACCACCTGCCACGGCCGCGAGGGGCTGGCGACCAATTCCGGCTACTTCCCGCGGCTGGCGGGCAAGCCGGCCGGCTACCTCTATGACCAGCTTCGCAGCTTCCGCGACGGCCGGCGCCAGCAGGCCGACATGAACCACCTGCTGGCCCAGCTCTCGGATGCCTACCTGCGCGAGATGGCCGAGTACTTCGCCGGGCTGGACCTGCCCTATCCCGCGCCCACGCCCTCCGACCTGCCGGCCGCCGAGCTGGCACGCGGCCGGGCGCTGGTGTTCGAAGGCGATGCAACGCGCGGCATTCCGGCCTGCGTGCGCTGCCACGGACCGGCGCTCACCGGCGTGCAGCCGGGCATTCCGGGGCTGCTGGGGCTGCCGCGCCTGTACATCGCCTCGCAGTTGGGCGCCTGGGTCACGGGCGACCGGCGCGCACTGGCACCCGACTGCATGGCAGAGGTCGGAAGGCGGCTCAAGAGCGAGGACATCCGCGCCGTCGCCGGTTGGCTGGCCGCGCAGCCGGTGCCGGCGAACTACAAGGCCGTGCCCCCGTCGGCCCTGCCCGCGGGCCTGCCGGTGGCGTGCAGCGCGATGGAGGCGCACCAATGAGCGCGCCCCGTGCTGCCGGGACCGAAGCCCGCCTGTTCGGATTCCGACGCGTTGCCCTGTGGAGCGGATTGGCCCTCGCCGCCGTGCTCGCCGCACTGGCGACCACCGTGGTGCTGCTCAACCTGCGCGGCGAAGCCCCGATCCGCGGGGACCTGCCGCCGCCCGCGGCCTCGGCCGCGCAGCTCGACCGCGGCCGCTACCTGGCCATTGCCGGCAACTGCGCCGGCTGCCACACCGCCCGAGGCGGCGCCGCCTATGCAGGCGGGCGCGGCATCGAGACGCCCTTCGGCACGCTGTATGCCGGCAACCTCACACCCGACCCGCTCACCGGCCTCGGCCAGTGGAACGCCGACCATTTCTGGCGCGCCCTGCACCATGGCCGCTCGCGCAACGGGCGGCTGCTGTATCCGGCCTTTCCGTACACCAGCTTCACGCAGGTCACGCGCGAGGATTCGGACGCGCTCTTCGCCTGGCTGCAGAGCCTGCCGCCGGTGACGCAGGCCAACCGGCCGCACACGCTGCGCTTTCCCTACGACACGCAGGTCGCGCTGGCCGTGTGGCGGGCGCTGTTCTTCCGGCCGGCCGAGTTCGTGCCCGAGCCCGGTCGCTCGGCCGAGCACAACCGCGGCGCCTACCTGGTGCAGGGCCTGGGCCACTGCATCGCCTGCCACGGCAGCCGCAACACGCTGGGCGCAACCGATGTGAGCCGCGGCCTGGCCGGCGGCATGCTGCCCGGCGAGAACTGGTATGCACCCGCACTCGACGCGCCGCACGAGGCGGGCGTGGCCGGCTGGCCGCTGCAGGACATCGTGGCGCTGCTCAAGACCGGCCGCACCGAGCATGGCTCGGTGCTGGGCCCCATGGCCGAGGTGGTGTACCGCAGCACGCAGCACATGAGCGACGCGGACCTGCAGGCGATGGCGCTGTACCTGAAGGAGCTGCCGCAGCAGCCCGCGCCGCCTGCCCCCACCCAGCCACCGCACCGCAACGTGTCGCTGCTGGCCCGCGGCGAGAAGATCTATGCCCAGCAATGCGCCTGGTGCCACGGCGACCAGGGCCAGGGGGAGCCGGGCGCCTTCCCGCCGCTCGCGGGCAACCGGGCAGTCAACCTGGCCAACCCGGTCAACCTGGTGCAGGTGGTGCGACGCGGCGGCTACCCGCCGGCCACCGAGGGCAATCCGCGCCCCTACGGCATGCCTCCCTTCGGCCATGTGCTGAGCGATGAGGACATTGCCGCGGTGCTGAGTTATGTGCGAAGCAGCTGGGGCAATACGGGGGCAGAAGTCACGCTGCGCGAAGTCATGCAACGCTGAAGGCGAGCATCCAGCGCCGCGCGCCGCGGCTGTCGCGCAGCACAACGGAGAGCTGAAACGACAACGCCCGCGCGGACAGGCCGAGCAGGCGGGCTTGGTGGTGCAGGCCGGCTGGCGTCACGGAGCGCCGGCCAGCCGCGGGCGCATCAGTTGTCGAGCGTCAGCTTCTGCTTCTGCACCACGTCCTTGTAGACCGCGTACTCGGCCTTGATCTGTTCAGCAAACTGCTCGGGCGTGTTGGCCACGATGATCGAGCCGGTGTCTTCGATGCGCTTGCGCACGGCCGGGTCTTCGAGGGCCTTCTTGGTGCCCATGCTGATCTTGTCGACCACCTCCTTCGGCAGGCCCTTGGGCCCCAGGATGCCGTAGTAGGCCATGCGGTTCACCGGCTCCAGGCCCACTTCCTTGAAGGTGGGCACATTGGGCAGCTCCTTCAGGCGCTGCGGCGCGGCCACCACGATGGGCACCAGCTTGCCGGCCTTGATGAAGGGCAGCGCCGAGGGCAGGTTGTCGAAGATCATGGGCACCTGGCCCGCCACCACATCGTTGAGGGCCGGACCGGCGCCGCGATAGGGAATGTGCGTGATGAAGGTGCCGGTCACGCTCTTGTAGAGCTCCATCAGCAGGTGGCCGATGCCGCCGGTGCCGGAGGTGCCGTACGAGTACTTGCCCGGGTTCTTCTTCAGCTCGGCAATGAAGCCCGCGTAGTCCTTGGCCGGAAAGCTGGGGTTCACGGCGATCACGTTGGGCGTGGCCGCGATGTTGATGATGGGCGTGAAGTCCGTCAGCGGGTTGTACGGCGTCTTGGGGTTGATCGCCGGATTGGCGGCCGTGCTGGACACGGTGGCCACGCCCAGCTTGTAGCCGTCCGGCGTGGCGCGTGCGGTTTCCAGCGCGCCCACGGCGCCACCGCCGCCGGCCTTGTTGACCACCACCACCGGCTGACCCAGGATCTTGCCCAGCGGATCGGCAATGACGCGGCCCACGATGTCGGTCGTGCCGCCGGGTGCGAAGGGCACCTGCAGCTCGATCGGCCGCTCGGGATAGCCTTGCGCGAATGCGGCGGGCGCCGCAACGAGGGCGGCGAGCACGGCGCCACCCGCCAATGCCTTCCAGTGACTGCGTTGCATGGTTGTTTCCTTTTGTCGTGATCGGGAGCGGCCTCGTTGCGGGCCGGCCGGCAGTGTGGCGCGGCGGCGGGGCGGCGTCGTCCGTAGCCGCGGGCCGGCGGCCTCCGTGGCGCTACGCAGGGGTTATCCCCAATCCCGGCACGCGCAGTTCTAAAGGCCGTGCTCGCGCAGGAAGCGGTACAGCCCGTGGCTGTTGGCCACGCCCAGCTTGGCGAAGACATGGGCGCGGTGCGTCTCGATGGTGCGCAGCTCCACCGGCGCCAGCTCCTGCGCGATCTCCTTGTTGGGCTTGCCCTCGGCCACCAGCCGCGCCACCTGCATCTCGCGCGGCGTGAGCTTCTGCCACAGCGCCTGGGCGGCCTGCAGCGCCTGGCGGCGCTCGGCGTTGGCCTGGGCCTTCTCCAGCGCCTTGGCGACGGCGGCCAGCAGGCGCTCGTCGTTGCAGGGCTTTTCGAGCCAGCCCAGGGCGCCGTTCTGCACCGCCTCCACCGCCATGGGGATGTCGCCGTGGCCGGAGAGGAAGAGCACCTCCAGCGCGCTGTTGCATTGCCGCAGCGCGTCGAAGACCTGCAGCCCGCTCATGCCGCCCAGCCGCAGGTCGAGGATCACGCAGCCCGGGTGCTGCAGGTCGGCGCCGGCCAGGAAGTCCTCGCCGCTTTCGAAGGTGCGCACCGCATAGCCGCGTGACAGCAGCAGCAGGCCCAGCGAGCGGCGCACGGCCTCGTCGTCGTCGACGACACACAGGTTGTTGGCGGGCAGGGTCATGGGCAGGCGATGGGCAGTTCGAGCGTGAAGATCGTGCCGCCGCCTTCGCGTCCGGCAAAGAACAGGCGGCCGCGGTGGGCCTCGACGATGGTGCGGCAGATGTTCAGGCCCAGGCCGAGCCCGCCCGGGCGCGTGGTGAAGAAGGGCTCGAACACCTGGTCGGCGATGGCCGGATCGATGCCCGTGCCGCGGTCGGCCAGCTGCAGCTGGATGCAGCCCTCGCGCGGATGCGCCTCGATCTCGAGCCGGCGCTCCGCGGCCGGCACCGCGCGCATCGCATGCAGGCTGTTGGAGACCAGGTTGAGCAGCACCTGCTCCAGCAGCACGCGGTCGCCGCGCAGCAGCGGCAGGTCGTCGGGAATGCGCACCTCGGGCGTCACCTGGGACTCCCGCAGTTCGCCGCGCAGCAGGGCCAGCGCCTGCGCCACCAGCGTGGCGAGCGCGCAGTCCTCCGCGCCCGCGGTGCGCTGGCGCACGAAGCCGCGGATGCGCCGCACGATCTCGGCGCTGCGCTGGGCCTGCGCGATGGTGTCGTCCAGGCTCTGGGTCAGCAGTGCGCCCTCGCCGCGTTGCGCGAAGGCCTTGGCCGCACTCGCAAAGCTGCTCAACGCCATCAGCGGCTGGTTCAGCTCGTGGGCCAGCGTCGAGGCCATCTCGCCCAGGCTGGCCAGGCGCTGGGCATGCTGCAGCTGCGCTTCGTTCTGGCGCTGCTGCAGCTCGGCGCGCCGCTGCTCGGTCACGTCGACCACCGAACTCATCCAGCCCGCATGCCGGCCCTCGGCGTCGATCAGCGGCGCGGTGTAGACCATGGTGATGACCTCGTGCCCGTCCTTGTGCCGCAGTCGCGACTCGTGGCCATCGGGCGCGCTGCGGCCACTCATCATGGCGTCGTAGTGGTGCCAGTGGCGCGTGACCTCGTCGGGATGCCAGTAGGGATAGGGCGGCAGCCGGCCCAGCAGTTCACCGGCCTCGAAGCCCGTCATCTGGCAGAAGGCGGGATTGACGTAGGTGATGCGCCCCTCCATGTCGCGCGCCCGCATGCCCACGGGCAGCGCGTCTTCCATGGCCTTGCGGAAGGCATGCGCCTCGCCCAGGGCGTGGGTGCGCTCCTCGACGCGCAGCTCCAACTCGCGGCGGGCGTCGCGCTGCTCGGCAAAGCGCCGCTCGCGCAGGCGCCAGTAGAGCCCGCCCAGCAACAGCAGGCTCAGGCACAGCACGGCGACCATCCACGCGCTCTCGCGCGTGCGCAGCACCTGGTCGTGGTCGGCCATCACCGTCAGCGTCCACGGCAGGTCTTCCACCGGCTCGCTCACCGCCAGGAAGTGGCGGGCCTGACCGTCGATCTGCGTGCGGATCAAGGCGCCGGGCCGGTCGCCGTCCCGCGCCACCTTCCAGGGCAGTTGCGGAAAGCTGGCACGCGGACCGTACTGCTGGTCGCGCCGCACCTGCGCCAGCCCCTCGGCATCGACCGGCCGCGTGGCGTGGTAGAGCCACTGCGGCACGGAGCTGAGGAAGACGATGCCCCGCGCATCGGTGAGCAGGATCGGATCCTTGGCGATGCGCCAGGACTCCTGCAGCTGCCGCAGGCTGACCTTGACGGTGACGACGCCCAGCACCTGGTCACCGTCGCCCCGTACCGGCGCCGAGATGAACAGTCCGGGCTCGCCGGTGGTCTGCCCCACACCGTAGAAGCGCCCGCTGCGGCCCGCCAGCGCCTCGGTGAAGTACGGGCGGTTGGCATAGGAATGGCCGACGAAGCTCTGTGGCGCGGCCCAGTTGCTGGCGGCCAGCGTGACGCCGTGCGCGTCGATGAGATAGAGCACGTCGGAGCCGGCCAGCCGGTTGAGTTCTTCGAGGTAGCGGTTGGCGCTCTGGCCGAGCGCGGCCTGCCCGGGCGCGTTCAGCAGCGCGAGCACCACAGGGTGCAGGGCCGCGGTGAAGGGCAGGTGCCGGTAGCGGCCGGTGGCATCGCGCAGGCCCGAGAGCTGGACCTCTGCCGCGCGGCGGATTTCGTCGGCCTGGTTGCGGGCGGCGCGGTCGGCGGCCCATTGGCCGGCGAGGGCGATGATGAGGACGGCTGCGGCGAGAAGGGCGCTCCAGGCGGCAAGACGGCGCCAGCGGGGCGAAGCCCGGAGAGCGGCGACATCACTGGTGAGCGAAGCGGAAGGCGGCATGAGCGGGCCGCGATTTTCATGCAGCGACGCTTGGCGGAGTCAGCGGGCCGGATAGTCCGTTAATGCGGAGGGAAGCCAAGATTGGCGGAAGCGGTGGCTTACGCCTGCACTAGTGATGCCAGGGATTCGAACTGCCGCAGCTCGAGCGGCTGCCATGCTGACGCCGCAACGGCTTGCGAATGGCCTTTAGCAGCCGCTCCCATCACGATCAGACCTTCGAGCGCTTTTGATACTCGCGGGGCTTCACGACCCGATACACCGCCCGCTTGATCACCGAGGCCGACACGCCGTATTCCGTAGCCAAGCCAGCCTGAGTGACCCCACCAGCAACGTAGCGCCGGACAATTTCCGCCTCATCCTCTGCGGTCAAGGTCCGCTTCCTGCCAAGGCTGACACCCCGGAGCTTTGCCGCCTGCTGCCCAGCAATGGACCGCTCGCGAATGATGGCCCGCTCCAACTGGGCGACAGAGCCAAGGACCTGCACAACAAACATGCCCATGGACGTCGTCGTATCGAGCGGCTCCGTGACGCTTCGAATCATCGCACCGGTCCTCTCCAGGCGACGCAAGATATCAAGCAGATCAGCCAGGCTCCGAGCTATGCGGTCAATCTTGTACACAACGAGCGTATCGCCAGGACGCAAAGCATCTAAGCACCTTGCAAGCTCAGGACGCCCCCTCTGCGAAGCCCCGCTAGCCTTCTCCTGGAACACCTCTGTACAGCCTGCAGCCTTCAACGCATCAAGCTGCAAAAACGTCTCCTGCTCGCGCGTCGACACACGCGCATACCCAAACACGGTCATTACACAACCTCACGGGGCCAGGGCACAGACACACCCCGAAATATCATGAACACGCCTACCCCGATAGCGCCTAGGCCCCCTCACTCCGAAAAGGAACGCAGCAATGAAGCCGAGCACGTTTGAACAACAGTTCCAACAGATGATGACCACCTATCTGATAGCCGAACTAGCAGCACTCATCATCGCGTTACTCGTGTTCTTCGGACTCAGTTATCTAGCGATGCGCTATGCGATCCGAGACGGCATCAGGGAAGCCCTCAAGATGGATCGCCGCCTGATGACTCAAGGACGAGCAGACACCAGCCATCTACCCGACATGCGCGCCGACTAGCCAATCGACATCGACAAGCCGCCCCTCTCCGGCAAAGAAAAACCAGTCCCCTTCCGGACCAATCCAGGCCCCAGCCACCTCACCCGACATACCTACCGCCCGATAGGCATCAACGATCAAATCCCGAAGGGAGTCGGTCTCCAGCTTGACAGCATCAGGGATCGACATTTCCCCAAAACGCGTCCACCGATTGGTCCACTTCTCGCCTTCAGCAAAGGCCTTCGTGATGTATTTACTAATGTAGGCAGCAATGCGAGCGCAGCTGCTTCGATGGGCACGGAACCGCTTCGACACATCGATATTGCCGCCCAGGTCACCCGTCACACTGCGCCAGATGGCCCGTATGACGTTGAAGCTCTTCACACCATGACCCATGGCCATGAGCCGTGCAGGACAAGCCAAGTGAACATGCCAGGCACCGCGTTTCTGCCGCTCAAAACCGGCAACAGCAGCGAAGCCAGGACAGACCCTACGAAGACGGCGCACGAACTCTTTCAGATGCCTCTTGCAGAGCGCCAAGTCATCCTGATTGGCACGATAGGTAAGGGTGAGAAGGGCATCCGCATTGAACGTCTTGCACAGGCGACGGATGTTGGACTTAGCCCGATTGGCAGCAACAGAGAGAGACAAGGCCCTGCGCTTTGCCTCAGCCTCCGCCCGTTGCTCATCCGTGGGCTCAGGCAACAGGCCCAGCCGGAGGGCACGCAGATAAGCCCGTTGATCATTGGTGAGATCGTCCGTGGTGCCCTCATACCAGACCGATGGTCTATGAGCAGTGACCTCGACCTGAGAAGCACTCAGGCGCCGAATACTGGCCCGGTAGCGAGTGCCACGCTCACGGAACCAACATGTACCGTCAACACAGACGATGACGCCCCCTGGGAGCTTGCATTCGACAGGGGATGTGAAAGCGGGATAATCACGCATGCATCGGCCCTCCTATGGCCCTTGCAACTTCCGACCCCGGACTGCCCTGCCAGGCTTCCGGGGTCTTTCTTTTGGCACCTCAGAACATCCATGTTCCAAAGTGTTTATTGGATAAATCTAGGCTCGCTTCGCTCGCCCGGCGGCCGCGCGGCCTCCGGCCTCCCCGCGGCCCGCCCCGGCCGGAGGAGACGAAGCGCACCCCGCACAGGGAACAGCACACCGGCCACCGGACACCAGGCACACGGGAAGGTCCTCACACTGCGTAGCGATGCAGCGGGCCACCACGTCGCCTAGGGCGACAGCGGCGGCGCACCGGCCGCGACGGCTGCACGCCGTCGATTGCTCAGCAGGAAGGATCGGGGTCACTTGCCGCCCTTGGTCAACGTGGACGCCGCCACCTGCCGGGCCGCAGGGGCCTCAAAAACGGTCAGGCCGCCCGTAGCGGGCTTTTCAGGCGCTGCCGCACCATCCACCCTCACCGCAGCCGCCACGCGCGTGGAGCCGTCCTCTCGTCGCTTCGGGTCAGGCTCGAAATCGAGGAAGAACCCACCCGCCACGATTTGTTTGCACAGAGCCTCGGACGTGGAATACGGCGTGCCCTGCTGGGTGAAGCACTTACACCCCGCAGAAGCCATGTACACGCAGGCAGCGGGATAGGGAGCACGCACGGGCTTGGCCACATCGTCATAACGGGGCGCAGTGAATGCCAGGCCAGGGATGCGCGCCTGATAGGCCGCCACGTTGGCCAACACTGGCCGAGGGGCCGCAGCAGCCACACCAGACCCACCAGGCACACCAGCACCGGCCGGGATGGCGGCATTGCCCATGAGCTGGCCACCATCGAGCTTCGACACCTTGTCACCCCATCCACTGATCGTGGTGTACGCCGCCCACACCAGGCCAAGGACACCGACGATCAACACCGGGAACGCCAACACACGCGCAGGAATGCGCACCTTCATGTTGTGTTCCGTGGCGGACTGATACCAGCCGAAGGCTTCCTTCGGGAATCGAAAGGCCGTCTTGAGGGCTTTGTTTATGTCGCCCTTGTCGTCAATGTCGATACACCGATCCAGCTCGATCACCGTCGACGTGGCCAGGCCGAAATTGCGACGCAGGTGCAAATGCCGATCCACGAAGCCACGCAGCGCAAAGTCCACCTGCTTCGGATACTGGCACGTAAAGATGAAGGTAAAGCCACGATGCCGATGCTTGTCCAACCGAGCGACGGCGTCGGGCATCGGATCACGCGCCCCACGCTGGGGAAAGAAGTCCTGCACCTCATCGACAAAGACCACCGACCCATCGGGAAGGTCCATCCACTTGCGAGGGTCACAGGGAAGCCAGTCGGTCCGAGTGAGGCCCCGCACATTGGCCGCGTAGACCTGCCGACCTTCCTTCGTGAACTGATCAGCCAGCATCATGGCCTTGAGCGTCTTGCCCGCACCAGGCAGGCCAGTGATGAACCACACACTCATTTGGTGAACCTCAGCACCCGGAATGCCAGACGCACGCCGATGGCAGCACCCCAGGCGGCAAGGTAGATCTTCACCGCCGTATAGATGCCCATGATCTTGAAGATGGCCACCACATCAGAGGGCGCACCATCCATGTAGGTGTTGATTGCAGAAGAGGCCTGCTGGAAGGCCTCATCCAACCCCTGATAGCTCACAAAGGCAATGCCCAGGCCCGCAAGGACACGCATGAGCATTTGGCCCACCACCCCCGTGAGGGCGGACATGATGACGCCAACCAACCACGGCATAGATCACCCCACGAGGACAACGCGCATGAAGGTGCGCAGGGCCAACAACACCGCCACAGCGAGGACGATGGGCCGCGCCCCCTCGCCCACCTCGCAGAGCGGATCAAAGGACAACACATAGGTCTGCCCCAGCAGTTGCATCGGTTTGCCCGCAGGACACGCAGCCGTTTCGCTCGGTTGATTGAGCCAGGCCGTGAACTGAGAACCCCCGGCCGCTTGCTCAAAGCCCTGACGCACACCCGTTACCGGCGTCTCCCCAGTTTGCTTCCACGTCGATGACCAGTTAACGAAGTCGCACCGTTGCTTGTGTTGCTCCTGAGCCATGGCGCATTGGATGGCGTCCCCTTTGCACTGAAAGCCCGAGGCGCACGAGCCGGAGAAGCTACTGCCGTCCTCCCCATCACCGCAAACACTCAATGAGGAGTTGCCTTTGCAGGCATCACCGGCTGAAACCGTGGAGGACGTACTGCTACACGTGGACGAGCTTTGACCATTGAGAGTCGTGCAATCGGTCGTGGTCGTGGTGCACTTCGACCCGTCGCACTTCGTCTCCTTCGTGGTGTCGGTCTTGTCCCCGTTGGCATTTGTACTGCTGCTGGTGGACTTCTCTTCAACGGGACTGTCAGTGCCACGCGGCGCGCACACACGCTGTCCATTGACCTCCCCAGCCGATTGCCCCTCAGGACAAGGCGACGGCGAAGCAGTACCAGGATCGGGCTTGTCAGGCTCTTTGCCGTCCGCAGGCTTCGGCGTGCTGCCAGCAGGCCCCTCCCCGTTGCCCCCACTGCCATTGCATGACGTCCCCTTCTGACCCGTGTAGACGCCCTTACCTTGAGAGAACCAGTGACCAGAGCCCGGAGGGTCTTCCCACGACAACCCACGTTCCACCTTGACCACACACTTACCACCCCCGGCACTGTTCCAACCATCGCAGAAAAAGAACTCGTCCCCCTTACCCTCATAGTTCTTATAGCCGGCTGTCTGCCCGGCCAGCTTCTGGCATTCGTCAGGCTCAGGCACACAGGAATTGCCCGACTCGATATAGCCACTGTTGCAACTGCACGTGCTACCCGACGCCGTACTGTTCGCCGGACATGCAGAGCGATATTCAACAGGCAGGTTGTAGCGGCACTCTCCACCCCAATCGCATGTAGTGACCATTTGGCATGGGGACGTGGCCGGATAGGAAATATTGCACGAAGCCTGCGCACCAGCGTTATAGCCCCCAGTCTTGCTACTGGCCGCATCCTGACAAGACAAAAAGAAGTCACTCCACTGCCCATTCCCGGTTTGGATACGGCACTGCGCGCCATCGACGGGAGCGAGCGCAGCGGCCGCATCCTTAGCCCCAAAGACACCACCGAAAACAAGCACCAGGACGATCAAACGAAGGAACGCCATCACCGCCCCCCTGCCGTCAAGAACAAAAGCCAGAAGGCCGCGACAGTGACCACCATCACGACGTTGTTTGAGAAGTCGAAATCCACTGTCATAGACCCTCCGAGACGAAAAAAAGGGGGCGCAGTGTCCCCACCGCACCCCCGCACACGTGAAGGCTTAGCCGCCCGCCACGAAGCCCTTGATCCAGCGGTACGTCATCACGACGACCGCCAGGCCGATCATGGCGCCGCCCACCGTGGTGATCGCGGTCTTGGCCTGATCGATCCCCGTGGTCACCACCGAGACGTCGATGCCGGCCGACTGGGCCATGGCACCACCGGCCGCAGCCGCCAGGGCACCACCGACCACCACCGCGCGCTTCAGCGCGCCTTTCGTTTGCTTGTCCATATGGACCTCCTTTCAAGGTGCAACAGCGCACCGGGAGGCCGACGACGTTTCACAACGCTGGCCGGCTACCCGCTGAGCTCTACCCCCGTCCGTTCCAGACGAACCGAAAGACCAACCCCACCGCGAAGGCCAACGCCAACGCACCCACAACAGCCGAGGTGATGGCCCCGGCCTCCGATGAAGACAGCGGCTGGATGGGGTACAGCAGCCGGGCCATTTCCTCGCGCGTGGTCACCACCAGGCCGGTGGAACACGCACTGTCCTGCACGAGCACATCCGCACTGCCACTGGGCAGCACAACAGCCTCGGTGCGCACGCAAATCACGCCTCTTCCCTCTCACGTCGCTGACGGAATTTCTCAGCCCCGTAATAGACGGCATCCATGGCGATGTTCCCCATGACACTGCCGAAGAAGGCAGCACCGACACACACCCACGCGAACATGCCCAACGATTGGCCGATGGCATTGACCACCAGCTGCGCGACAACGACGGGATCAACCATGACGAGCCCTTGCGAGACGAATACGACGATTGCGCTCAGCCACCATGTGCGCACCATCCACCAGCGACGTGAAGACCACCGCCACTAGGAAGCCACCAGCCAGGCCGAGGACGAAGACAGGTTCCATCACTGGCCCGACCGGGAAGACTTCTGGAAGTGATTGGGCGGCAAGGCCGTCAAGCCGGTCAGCATGGCTTCCACGCGACGGTCCCGGAGGGAGACACCGAGGGCGAAGGCGCCCACGTAGTCGCCAGGCGTGGGGGAATCCTTACCACGCAGCTGCTTAGGCAGCATCAACACGCCGACCTGTGCGGGCGTGCCGTCTTCGTTCAACAGCAGGCATTCCGCATCCTGCATGGACCAGGGACGGCCGTCTTTGTTGCCAGTACGTTCTTCGTTGACCTTGATGATCTTGATCAGTGCAGTGATAGCCATAGTGGGGGCCTCCTAAGCCCGGACAGACTGGCAAGACGCCAGCCGAAGGCCCACGCGCGCATGGGCTATCGGATGGGGTCTAACGACGGTCATCACGCGACGCCAACAGCAGGCCGAATACGCCCGAACCCACGGCAGCACACACCATCGAGACATAAGCCTTCCACCAGTCCCCGACGGACACCGACCAAACCAGGGAACCGAGACCCCACAGGTAACAGACCCAACCCAATACATGCAAAAGGACAGGCTCCGGAGAGCGACGACCCTTCATAACCCCGCCTCCCTCTCAAGGTCCAAGAAAATGGCGAGGACAACAGCACGGCCCAACGCGGCATCCGACTCCGACTGCGCCAGGCGCGCAGCACCAGGCATGCACAGGGCTTCAAACTGGACGACCTGTTTCGCGTAGCGCGCCGCATCGGCCAGGTGTTTGCGAAGCAGCGTGAGGGCTTCGGGGCCCTCAGGCTCGAACAGGGAGAGTTGATCGGAGGCAGTCATCAGCAGCCCCGGCCAATGAGGAAGGCCGCACAACGCCGAAGCTCGGAGAACACCTCCAACGACATCGGATCCTCACGACCCCACATCGCCACGTCCTCAAGGTACTCAGCCCGCAAATAACGGAGCTGAAGCGCATCCAAGGACGGACCACGGGTGCAGTCCCCGCCGCCTACCTCGACCGGAGCCGGCAAGCTATCAGCCGAAGCTTGATCAGCGGGGGGAGTGCAAGGGGTCCACGAATGGGTGATCGTGAAGGGCGCGCCACAGACTGCGCAGTGAGAGGGGAAGGAAAGCATGCCGGCTCCTAAGGTGAAAATCACCAAACAATGGAGTCAGCAACTGACCCCAACTTTTGGTTACCCCATTTTATGGAGTGACACCATTTTTAGGAGTCGATATGTCTTTGGTATTTGCTATCGAACAAGCCGGAAAGATAGTCGGATCGGAACGAAAGCTAGCGACGCAGCTAGGCATCACGCAGGGGAACTTGTGGGAGATGAAGTCAGGCCGGCGCGCGTGCCCGCTCGGCATGCGTGCACAGATCGCCCACATCGCTGGCCACGACACCAAACGAGCGATCTTTGAAGGACTGGCAGCCAAACTGGACCCAGCCGACCCATGGGAAGCCGAGGCATTGGCCACCCTACAGGCGATCATTGACGCATTCCCCGAGGCCGGCGAAGAAGCAAAAAGCCCCACCGAGATTGCTCAAGGCGGGGCTACTGTGTCTCGGCGGAAGCGGTGAGATTCGAACTCACGGACGGTTGCCCGTCGCCGGTTTTCAAGACCGGTGCAATCGACCACTCTGCCACGCTTCCTGGGTCGGCCTTCTGCGGCGGCGCCGGATGGCGCCCGAAGGCGAAAAGAGGCCGCAAGTGTAAGGGCACCGCCGCGCCCTTCCGCGGGTGGGTCGGCGTCAGTCCGCCTCGCCGCCCTCCGGCAGGAACATCGCCTGCAGGTCGCTCAGAAAATCCATGCCCCGCTCGGTGGGCCACACGCGGTGCAGGTCGCGCGCCAGCAGGCCGCGGGCTTCGGCCTCTTCCAGCGGGCGGCGGATGGCGCTGATGGCCAGGCCGGTGCGCTCGCCAAACTGGGCCAGCGTGAAGCCTTCCTTCAGCCGCAGCGCATTCAGCATGAACTCGAAGGGCAGGTCGGCCAGTGCCACGTCGTCGCTCTGGGCCACGGCCTGGCCGGCCAGGGCCTGCGCCATGTAGCGCTGCGGGTCGCGCACGCGCACCTGCCGCACGATGCGGTGGGCAAAGCTCAGCTTGCCGTGCGCACCCGCGCCCAGGCCCAGGTAGTCGCCGAACTGCCAGTAGTTGAGGTTGTGCGTGCAGCTGTGGCCCTGCCTTGCATAGGCCGACACCTCGTAGCGCGCCAGGCCCGCGGCCGCCGTGCGCTCGGTGATGCGGTCGAGCATGGCGTAGGCGATGTCGTCCTCGGGCAGCACGGGCGGGTGCTTGGCGAAGAAGGTGTTGGGCTCGATGGTCAGGTGGTAGATCGACAGGTGCGGGGGCGCAAGGGCCAGGGCCTGGTCCAGCTCGGCCTCCAGGCCCTGCGGCGTCTGCCCGGGCAGCGCGTACATCAGGTCGAGATTGAAGGTCTCGAAGGCCTGGGCGGCTTCTTCGACGGCGGCGATGGCTTGGCGGCGGTCGTGCACGCGGCCGAGCGCCTTCAGGTGCGCGTCGTCGAAGCTCTGCACGCCGACCGACAGCCGCGTGACGCCCGCGGCGCGGTAGGCGCGGAAGCGGTCGCGCTCGAAGGTGCCGGGGTTGGCCTCCAGCGTGATCTCGCAGCCGGGCTCCAGCCGCAGGCGGGCGCGCACGGCGCCGAGCAGCCGGTCGATGCTTTCGGGCGCGAACAGGCTGGGCGTGCCGCCACCCAGGAAGATGGTGTGCACGGTGCGGCCCCACACCAGGGGCAGCGCGGCATCCAGATCGGCGATCAGGGCGTCGATGTAGCGCTGCTCGGGCACGGCCGCCGCATCGCCCTCACCGCGCCACTCGTGCGAGTTGAAGTCGCAGTAGGGGCACTTGCGCAGGCACCAGGGCAGGTGGATGTATAGCGACAGCGGCGGCGATGCGGCCAGTTGCAGCGGGCCGGGCCGCATCATGTGCAGCACGTCGTTGGCCTGCGGCGCCACGGCCACGACGGGCTGGATCGGGATGCTGCTCATCCGCCCAGGGCCCAGCGCTCGCGCATCAGGGCCAGCATGGCGCGCGCGGCCTGGCCGCGGTGGCTGTGGGCGTTCTTCACCTCGGGCGGCAGTTGCGCGAAGGTCTTGCCGAACTGGGGCAGGAACATCACCGGATCGAAGCCGAAGCCGTGCTCGCCCACCGGCTCGGTGGTGATCTCGCCGACGGCGCGGCCCACGGCGACCAGCGGCTCGGGGTCCTCGACGTGGCGCAGCGCGACCAGCGTGCTGACCAGCGCGGCGCGGCGGTTGGATTCGCCGCGCAGCTGCGCCAGCAGTGCCTTGACGTTGTTGGCGTCGCCCTTCTCGTAGCCGAACTGCGTGGCGTAGTAGGCCGTGTCCACGCCAGGCAGGCCGCCGAAGGCGTCGACGCACAGGCCGGCATCGTCGGCAATGGCGGGCAGGCCGGTGGCCGCGCTGGCGTGGCGGGCCTTGGCCAGCGCGTTCTCGACGAAGGTGCGGAAGGGCTCCTCCGCTTCGCCCACGCCCAGCTCGGACTGCCGCACGAGCGTGAGCCCCAGCGTACCGAAGAGCTGCTGCAGCTCGGCCAGCTTGCCCGCGTTGTTGGATGCGAGAACCAGTTTCATGGATGTCTCGTACGCGCGCGTGCTCAGGCGATCTGCAGCGCCTGCTTCTGCAGCTGCACCAGCTCGGCGATGCCCTTGTCGGCCAGCGCCAGCAGCTGGTTCATCTCGTCGCGGCTGAAGGCGGCGCCCTCGGCCGTGCCCTGCACTTCCACGAAGTGGCCGGCGCCGGTCATCACGACGTTCATGTCGGTGTCGCAGGCAGAGTCTTCGACGTATTCCAGGTCCAGCAGCGGCGTGCCCTGCACGATGCCGACCGAGATGGCGGCCACATGGCTGCGGATGGGCGACGCGGCCAGCGTGCCGGCGGCGATGAGCTTGGCAACGGCGTCATGCGCGGCCACAAAGGCGCCGGTGATGGCGGCCGTGCGGGTGCCGCCATCAGCCTGCAGCACGTCGCAGTCGAGGTAGATCGTGCGCTCGCCCAGCGCGGCCAGGTCGAACACGGCACGCATCGAGCGGCCGATGAGTCGCTGGATCTCCTGCGTGCGGCCGCTCTGCTTGCCGCGTGCGGCCTCGCGATCGCCGCGGGTGTGGGTCGCGCGCGGCAGCATGCCGTACTCGGCGGTGACCCAGCCTTCGCCGCTGCCGCGCTTGTGCGGCGGCACCTTCTCTTCGACGGAGGCGGTGCACAGCACGCGGGTCTGGCCGAACTCGATGAGGACGGAGCCTTCGGCATGGATGGTGAAGCCGCGGGTGATGCGCACGGGGCGGAGCTGGTCGGCGGCGCGGCCGCTGCTGCGGATGAAAGGGCTCATGTGAATCTCTGGATCGGAAACGTGGAAAAGCAAGGCGATGGCCGCGGGCCCGGAAGGCTCGCCGTGCAGCACCTTGCGCGGATCAGTTCTTTCGGGCGGCGGAGCGCCGTATCGCCTCGTTGATCTCGGCGATGGAGCGCTCGATGGCGGCCTCGTCGAGCTCGTCGTGGTCTTCCTCGCCCGGCAGCCCGGCCTGGATGCTGGAGGCAAAGACGTCCGGCCCGATGCTGTCGGTGGAAACGCCCGGCTCGGAGCCGGGCGCATCGGGCGTCTCCCACTCCACCGCGATCAGCGTGACATTGTCGGAGTGACTGCCGCCGCGGCGCAGGGCCATCTCGACGAGTTCGGGCGCCGCATCGGCCACCGGGCGGGCGCCGAGGGTGCGGACCAGCAGCGCGTCCTCGACCACGCTCCAGAGCCCGTCGGAACAGAGCATCAGGCGGTCGCCCTGCTGCAGGGACAGCGGCTCGGACAGATCGAACAGCGGCGGCACCGGCGAGCCCAGGCAGGTCTGCAGCAGGTTGCGGTTCACCGGCATGGCGCCCCCCTCGGCACGAGGCCGCTCGACATTGGAGTGGTCTCGCGTGCGCACCATCAGCCGGTTGCCCCGCACCGCATACAGGCGCGAATCGCCACAGTGGACCCAGGTGGCGCAACCCTGCTGCAGCACCGCCACCACGATGGTGGTGCGCGGCGTGTCGAGCATGGCCTTGCCGCTGGCGTAACGCATGATCTGCTGGTGGGCCGCCATGACCGCCGCCGCGAGGAAGGCGCGCACGTCCTTGAGCACGGGCCGCGCCTCGCGCTGGAACAGCGCCGCCACCGCCTGCAGCGCGATCTGCGCCGCCACCTCGCCTTCCGGATGGCCGCCCATGCCGTCGGCCAGCACGAACAGCGCCGACTCGCGGGTGTAGCAGTAGCCCATGCGGTCCTCGTTCTTGAGGCGCCCGCCCTTGCGGCTGACCTGGAAGACGGAGAACTTCATGACGCCGCCGGACGGGTGGTGGGCGTGCCGGCCTTGGCCAGCGGCTTGCGCTCCGTGGCACGCATGTTGTCGATCGACAGGCGCATGCGCTCGGCCACCGACAGCTTGGTGTAGCGGCGCTCGCCCTCGCGGCCCAGCTCCTTCTGCAGCGCGAAGACGGACTGGGGCCGCGACAGCGGGTCGAGGGCCATGCACCACTCGACCACCTCGATCAGGTCGTCCGAGTACACGCCGCGCATGCGCGTGAGCGACAGGCCCAGGCGGTCCTTGTCGAGCCGCTGGGGGGCGTCCAGCGGCGGATAGCCGTGCATGCAGGCGTACATGCAGGCGCCCACGGCATAGATGTCGGTCCACGGGCCCATGGAAGAGTCGCGCCGATACATCTCGGGCGCAGCAAAGCCGGGCGTGTACATGGGCCGCACGAAGTTGCCCTCTTTGGAGAGCACCTCGCGGGCGGCGCCGAAGTCGATCATCACCGCGCGGTCGTCGTCGGTGATGAAGATGTTGGCGGGCTTGATGTCCAGGTGCAGCATCTTGTGCTGGTGCACCACGCGCAGACCGCGGAGGATCTCGTCGAACAGCGAGCGGATGGTCGACTCGCGCAACACCTTGGCGCGCTTGAGTTCGCGGGCGGTGACGATGAAGTCCTGGAGCGTGGCGCCTTCCAGGTAGTTCATCACCATGTAGACGGTCTCGTTCTCGCGGAAGAAGTTGAGCACGCTCACCACCGAGGCATGGGCGATCTGCGCCAGGGCCCGGCCCTCCTCGAAGAAGCTCTTGAGTCCGAGTCGGTAGAGCGACAGCTTTTCGGGCGCCACCTGCGGAATGAGGCTGCCGTCCTCGCGCGTCACGAGCGACGAAGGGAGGTATTCCTTGATGGCGACCTGCTGGCCCGCCTTGTCCACCGCCAGGTAGACCACGCCGAAACCGCCGGAGGAAATGCGTCGAACGACTCGGTAGCCACCGATCACCGTGTCCGGCATCAGGGGCGACGGTTTGACCTTTGACATAATCGGAGGCTTCGCCCGAAGAGGTGAGGCGGCAAGCCCGTCGATCCACATGAGAGAGGGTGCCGGCCCGTCGCTTCTGCGGGGCTTGTCAGACGAACACGAGCCGAGAGCGAGGTGCAATGGCAGTTTACAGCATGACCGGTTACGCCAGCGGCCAGAGCCGCGCGTCGAGCGCGGACGCGCCCGCGGGCGAGGAACGCCCGGGCCCTCGCCTCGGCCTGGAGCTGCGCGCCGTCAACAGCCGCTTCCTGGACCTGAGCTTCAAGCTGCCCGAAGAGCTGCGCCAGCACGAGCCGGCCCTTCGCGAACTTCTCACCCGCCGCCTCAAGCGCGGCAAGGTCGAGATGCGTGGCTCGGTCGAGACCGGCACGGACGCGGCGGTGGCCGAGCCCTCCGTGCGCCTGCTGCAGCGGCTCAACGGCGTCCAGGACGCGGTGCGTGCCTGGCTGCCGACGGCCCGCGAGCTGAGCGTGGCCGATGTGCTGCGGCTGGCCGGCAGCGACGGCGGCCGCACGCTGCCCGCCGAACAGTTCGATGTCGTCGCTCTCGCCACCTCCGTGGTGGACGACCTGATCGCCGCGCGCCAGCGCGAAGGCGGCCGGCTCGTGGCCTTGCTGCAGGAGCGGCTGCAGGGCCTGCGCGCCCTGGCCGAGCAGGCGGAACCGCTCGTGCCCCGGCTCGTGGAGCAGCAACGCACCCGCTTTCTGGAGCGCTGGCAGGAAGCCATGGGCCTGACCGCGGGCAGTGCGACGCCCGAGACCGCGCAGGACCGCGCGCTCTCCGAGGCCACCGCCTTTGCGATCCGCATCGACGTCGCCGAGGAACTGGGCCGTCTGCGCGCCCACCTCGACGAGATCGACCGGCTGCTCACCAAGGGCGGCGAAGTCGGCAAGCGGCTCGACTTCCTGATCCAGGAACTGCACCGCGAGGCCAACACACTCGGCTCGAAGTCGGCGGCACTCGAACTCACCCGCATCGGCGTCGACATGAAGGTGCTGATCGAGCAGATGCGCGAGCAGGTCCAGAACATCGAATGAGCGCCATGGAATATCCCGGAAACCTGTTTGTCGTCGCGGCGCCGAGCGGCGCCGGCAAGTCCAGCCTGGTCAAGGCCTTGCGCGAGCTGGATTCGGCGGTCAACCCGTCGGTCTCGCACACCACCCGTGCGCCGCGCGGGCAGGAAAAGCACGGCCGCGAGTACTTCTTCGTCTCGCCCGCCGAATTCGACGCCATGGTGCAGGCCGAGGCCTTCCTCGAGTGGGCCAATGTGCATGGCCACCGCTACGGCACGTCCAAGCGCGCGGTGGAAGAGCGCATCGCCTCGGGTGCCGACGTGATCCTGGAAATCGACTTCCAGGGCGCGCTGCAGGTGCGCAAGGTGTTCGCCAACGCGGTGCTGATCTTCATCCTGCCGCCGAGTTGGGAAGAGTTGCGCTCCCGCCTGGAGCGCCGCGGCGAGGACGCCCCCGAGGTCATTGAGCTGCGCCTGCAGAATGCGGCCGAGGAGATGACGCAAACCCGTGAATTCGACTACGTTATAATCAACGAGTTATTTGAACGCGCGCTTTTCGACCTCAAAGCGATCGTTCACGCGCAGCGGCTTCGCTACTCTGCCCAGCGCCGCGCCCGTGCCGACACCTTCGCGGCACTGAACATTCCCTGACACTTCATCAAGGCATACCGTCATGGCCCGCATCACCGTCGAAGACTGCCTGCAGCAGATCCCCAACCGCTTCCAGCTCGTCCTGGCGGCCACCTATCGCGCCCGCATGCTGAGCCAGGGCCATGCGCCCAAGATCGAGAGCAAGAACAAGCCCGCGGTCACCGCCCTGCGCGAGATCGCCGATGGCAAGGTCGGCCTCGAGATGCTCAAGAAGGTTCCGGGCTGATTGCCGCCACCTCTCGCAACTCCGGCGAAGAACAAGCACCTTTCGAGGTGCTTTTTTTGCGCCCGGAGACCGCGGGACGCTTCAGCGGCTAAAGTCGAAGCATGAGTGTGGTCCTTCCCTCTTCCGCATCCGGCGCGGCGCCGGCGCCCGGCAAGGCGCCGACCGCCGCGCTGAATGCGGCTGCGGCCAGCTTCGCCGCGCTGACTGCGCGACTGGACTATCTGGCGGCGGAGGATGTGGACCTGGTGCGCCGCGCCTACCGATTTGCCGACGAAGCCCATCTCGGCCAGTTGCGCAACAGCGGCGAGCCCTACATCACGCATCCCATCGCCGTCGCCGCCCAGTGTGCCGAGTGGAAGCTCGATGCCCAGGCCCTCATGGCCGCGCTGCTGCACGACGCCATCGAAGACTGCGGCGTCACCAAGCCTGAATTGGTCGAGCGTTTCGGTTCGGCGGTGGCGGAACTGGTGGACGGCCTCACCAAGCTCGACAAGCTTCAGTTCGACACGCGCGAGGAGAACCAGGCCGAGTCCTTCCGCAAGATGCTGCTCGCCATGGCGCGCGACGTGCGCGTCATCCTCATCAAGCTGGCCGACCGCACGCACAACATGCGCACCCTGAGCGATGCGCCGCGGGCCAAATGGGGCCGCATCGCGCGCGAGACGCTGGACATCTACGCCCCGATCGCCTACCGCCTGGGGCTCAACCAGACCTACCGCGAGTTGCAGGAGTTGTCGTTCCGGCATCTCAAGCCCTGGCGCCACGCGATCCTGACCAAGGCCGTGGCCAAGGCCCGCAGCCGCCGGCGCGATCTCATCCAGAAAGTGCAGCGCGACGTGGAGACGGCGTTTGCTGCCGCCGGCCTCCAAGTGCGTATCGCCGGCCGCGAGAAGACGCTGTATTCCATCTACCGCAAGATGGACGACAAGCACCTGAGCTTTGCACAGGTCACCGACATCTACGGCTTTCGCCTGATCGTGCCCAGCACGATCGCCTGTTACACGGGCCTGGGCGTGCTGCACCAGCTGTACAAGCCGCACCCGGGCAAGTTCAAGGATCACATCGCGATCCCCAAGATCAACGGCTACCAGTCGCTGCACACGACGCTGGTGGGCCCTTCGGGCGTGAACGTGGAGTTCCAGCTCCGTACCGAAGCGATGCATGTGGTCGCCGAGTCCGGCGTGGCGGCACACTGGCTTTACAAGGCCGTCGGCGATGCAGACCAGGGCGAGCGGCTCAGCGCCAAGTGGCTGCAGTCGCTGGTCGACATCCAGGACGAGACGCGCGACGCGCGTGAGTTCTGGGAACACGTCAAGGTGGATCTGTTCCCGGACGCGGTCTATGTCTTCACGCCTCGCAGCGAGATCCTGGCGCTGCCGCGCGGCGCCACGGTGGTGGACTTTGCCTATGCAATCCACACCAACGTGGGCCACCACGCCTCGGCAGCCCGCATCAACGGAGAGCAGGTGCCGCTGCGCACCGAACTCAAGAACGGCGACGTGGTCGAGGTGATCACCGCGCCGGTCTCCACGCCCAACCCGGCATGGCTGGGTTTTGTGCGTACCGGGCGGGCCCGCTCGAAGATCCGCAATTACCTCAAGACCCTCGCCCAGGCCGAGTCGGAGCGCCTGGGCGAAAAGCTGCTGTCCCAGGCGCTGCGTGCCGAGGGCGTGCGCAAGCTGCCGGGAATCGAAGCGGACTATCAGGCGATCTGGGACAAGCTGCTGCGCTTCACCGGCAACCGCAACCGCGAAGACCTGATGACCGACATCGGCCTCGGTAAGCGGGTGGCCAGCATCGTGGCCAAGCGGTTGATGACGCTGCTGGCCGAGCGTGGCGAGAAGCCCGATGCGCTGCTGATGAGCCGCGAGCGCTTCACGGCGCATGAGAACGTCTCGCAAGGCGCGGTCACGCTGGACGGCAGCGAAAACTCATCCGTGCGCTTTGCGCTGTGCTGCCGCCCCGTGCCCGGCGATCCGATCGTGGGCTATCTGGGCCATGGCGAAGGTCTGGTGGTCCACACCGACGCCTGCGGGGTCGGCCAGCGGCTGCGCCACAAGGACGCCGAGCGCTTCTTCGCAGTGGAATGGGCCGACGAGCCCGTGCGCAGCTTCGAGACAGGCATCCTGGTGACGGTTCGCAACGACAAGGGCGTGCTGGCGCGCGTCGCCTCCACCCTCGCCCGGGCCGAGGCGGACATCACCCACGTCGAGATGCCGGACGAAAGCCAGCAGGATTCGACCGACCTGCGCTTCGTCATCGCTGTGCGCGACGCAGCCCATGTCGAATCCGTGCTGCGCGCCGCGCGGCGTACACCGTCCGTGCTGTCGGCACGGCGGATCGTGCCCGCGCCCTGAGCGCCCCCCGCCGTCGCCCGCCCGCGCTGTGGTCCGATCAGCGGGAAGCCGGCGCCGGGTACACGACCTCGACCACCTCGATCTCCTGCGTACCGCCGGGTGTCACCAGCTTGAGCGCATCGCCCACGCGGGCCTTGAGCAAGGTCCGCGAGATGGGCGCGATCCAGCTCACCTGGCGTTGTGCGCTCTCCGCCTCGTCGATCCCCAGGATGGTGACCGTGTGCTCCTCGCCGGATTCGTCCGCGTAGGTCACGGTAGCGCCAAAGAACACCTGGTCGCTGCCGTAATGGGCCGACGGATCGGTCACTTCGGCGATCTCCAGGCGTTTGGTGAGAAAGCGGATCCGCCGGTCGATTTCTCGAAGCCGCTTCTTGCCGTACAGGTAGTCGCCGTTTTCCGATCGGTCACCATTCTTGGCGGCCCAGTGGACGGCCTCGACCACCTTGGGACGCTCCACATCCATCAATGACAGTAGTTCGGCACGCAGGCGCTCATAACCTGCCGGCGTGATGTAGTTCTTGCCACCTGGGGGCAAGGGCGGGAGGCCGCCCGCCTCGTCATCCTTATCACCGTTGTCGCGTTCCTTGGTGAAGGCTTTGCTCATGCGCGAACTCCCTCAAAAGTTTCGGACAAAGAAAAACGGGCTAGCGCTTGTGGCGCTAACCCGTTGTTCCCCATAGGGAAATATGGTGCGGCTGGCAGGAATCGAACCCACGACCCCTTGGTTCGTAGCCAAGTACTCTATCCAGCTGAGCTACAGCCGCTGAGCTTTCTAGTATAGCACGACATTTTCGTGGCGCCAACTATCAAGCAAAACTTTCTTCGTTTCTTCCGTCCTGGTAGGCCGTGCTGGGCTTGAACCAGCGACCAAAGGATTATGCCTACCACTTCAGCTTTCGCTGCCCGTTTCCGGTTCGTGGTCTGGACTCTGTCTTGCCTTTCGGCCTTCCCGTCGAGTCTCTACACGTTCCCCTTTCGGGGCTTCGCTCGGCGTTGGCCTGGCGCTCGGAAGAGCACGTTAGCGTTCGCCGAATTTGAGAAGTTCTACTTCAAGGCAGAGTGAACTTACCTTGAGCAACCCGTCGGGCTTCATCCGTTGGCGCCGAGGCACCTTTAGGCTGATGCCCTTCAAGTCCTCTGCTCTAACCAACTGAGCTAACGGCCCGAAGAGGTGAGATTATGACACGATTTTTTAGCCTCTGTCACGCGGAACGAAGGCACGACCCGAAAAAGATTTGCCGCCGGGGCCACGACCGGCGCCCGAAGGACGACCGTCGCGCGCAGCAGGCGCGGGCCGGCGGCTGTCGCCGTGCGAGCGGGGACCGCCAAAGCCCTCGCCATGCCCACGGCCGCCAAAGCCTTCGTTGTGTCCACGATGACCTGCGAAGCCTTCGCCAGAACGTTGGCCGCCGCCGAAGCCCTCTTGACGGCCGCGATGGCCGCCACCGAAACCGTCGTCGCCCTGAGGCCGGCCAAAGCCACCCCCTGCGCGAGCGCCACCGTCGAAACCCTGCGAGCGCTGGCCGCCATGACGCGCGCCGCCCGAGGACTCACCCCAGCCCTGCGCACGGCCACCGCCGGCAAAGCCAGGCGAGCGACGGCGGTCGTCTCCTTGGCGACCGGCCGGACCACCACGGCCCCGGCCCGCGCCGCCACGCGGCGGCTGGGCCGTCGGCGCACGGCGGGTCGGCTCCATGCCTTCGATCACTTCGGGCTGGAACTGCTGCTTGGTGAAGGCTTCGATGTCGAAGATGCGGCGTTGGTCGCGGAACTCGGCGAAGGTCACGGCGATACCATCGCGGCCCGCCCGCCCGGTACGGCCGATGCGGTGGGTGTAGTCCTCCGCCTTCATCGGCAGGCCGAAGTTGAAGACGTGACTGATCGTCGGCACGTCGATGCCGCGGGCAGCGACGTCGGTGGCCACGAGGATCTGCACTTGGCCGTTGCGCAGCGCCATGAGTCGACGGTTGCGCAGGCCCTGGCTCAGCGCCCCGTGCAGCGCCACGGCGGAGAAGCCGGCCTGCTGCAGGTCATTGGCCAGGCCGTCGCATTCGATCTGCGTGCTGGCGAAGACCACGGCCTGCTGGATGGCCGTGTCACGCAGCCAATGATCGAGCAGCGCACGCTTGTGGCTGGCGTGGTCGGCCCAGTGCAGCACCTGACGGATGTTGGCGTGCTTCTGCTGCGGGCTGTCGATCTGCACCTTGCGCGGCTCGCGCATCACGCGGGCGGCCAGTTGCTGGATGCGCGGCGCAAAGGTGGCGCTGAACATCATGGTCTGCTGGCGCTGGATGGTCAGCTGGTTGATCTCGGCGAGGTCGTCGGCGAAGCCCAGGTCGAGCATGCGGTCGGCCTCGTCGACGACGAGGAAGCGCACCTGATCCAGCTTGATCTGCATCGAACGCTGCAGGTCCAGCAGCCGGCCGGGCGTGGCCACCACGAGGTTGGCGTTCTGCAGGCGGGCGATCTGCAACTGGTAGGGCATGCCGCCCACCACGTTGGCGATGCGCAGGCCGCGGCAGTGGCGCACCAGTTCGATGGCGTCGTGGGCCACCTGCTGAGCCAGTTCGCGCGTGGGGCACAGCACCAGCGCGCCGGGGACGGCCGCCTTGAAGTTGCGCGACTGCGTCGGATTGACGCGGCGGGGCTTCTTGGGCGGCGCTTCGCCGCGGGCGGCGGCTTCGGCCACCAGGCGGGCATGCTCGGCCTTGGCCTCTTCTTCTTCGCGCTGCTGTTGCAACAGCAGCGTGTGCAGCACGGGCAGCAGGAAGGCGGCGGTCTTGCCGCTGCCGGTCTGGCTGGAGACCATCAGGTCGACGAAGCCGGCCGCGCTGGCGTCCTGCTCTTCGTTGCCGGGCATGGCCATCGGGATGGCCTTCGTCTGGACGGCGGTGGGTTCGGTGTAGCCCAGGTCGCGCACGGCGGCGACGAGTTCGGGCGCCAAGCCGAGTTTGGCAAAAGGATGCGGGCCCTCGGGCGCAGCAGGCTCGGCGACGACGTCGTGGGCCAGGACGGCTTCGGGCGCGTCGGCGCGGCCATCAGCCACGATTTCAGTGGAAAAGGAAGGGTCGAGCACAGGCGCAGCAGCGCCCTGCTCATGCAGGGAGTCGGTCATAAAACTGATCGTGAACGCACGCCGCCCCGCAGGGGCAGGCACGTTGGAGGTTCAGAAAAACATCAACCATCCAACGACTATCGGCGCGCAGGCGATCCGTGTAAGAGGATCAGGCGCCGTGGTCGGGTTCATCGAGCTGTTCCGCTGTGTGCGGGAGCCGCCGACCAATGTGCAAGAAGGGAGATGCGCAAACTCGCTGCGGTCATGGTTTTGCAGCGAGCCCACGATTATGGCAGGAGTTCAGGGTTTTGCCTAATCCCGCTTTGAGCAAATGTTCAATCGTGCAGGCGCAGGAAGGTGTCGCGGTAGTGCAGCAACTCGTCGATGGACTCGTGCACGTCGGCCAGCGCCGTGTGGGCCTGTTGCTTCTTGAAGGCGGCATAGGCGGCGGGCTTCCAGCGCTTGGCCAATTCCTTGAGCGTGCTGACGTCGAGGTTGCGGTAATGGAAGTAAGCCTCCAGCCGCGGCATGTACTTGACCAGGAAGCGCCGGTCCTGCCCGATGGTGTTGCCGCACATCGGCGAGCCGCTGCGCGGCACGTAGCGCATGAGGAAGTCGATGAGCTGCTGCTCGGCAGCGGCTTCGTCGAGGGTGGAGGTGCGCACCTTGTCGATCAGGCCGCTGCGGCCATGCGTGCCCTTGTTCCACGCGTCCATGGCGTCGAGCACGGCGTCGCTCTGGTGGACGACGAGCACGGGGCCGTCGATACGCACCGACAGGTCGGGGCTGGTGACGACGACGGCGATCTCGAGCAGGCGCTCCTTCTCGGGATCGAGGCCGCTCATCTCGCAGTCGAGCCAGACGAGGTTCTGATCGCTCTTGGGGAGGGCCGGGGCAGAAGAGGCTTGGGATGCGGACATCGGGGCATTCTCGCCCACAGTCACCCGCGCCCCGTGTGGCCGGTGGGGCGCCACTACACTGCGCCACGCATGTCCGCCTCCCTTGCCTTCACCCTTCTTTTCGCCGTCGCGCTGAGTGCCGGATTGCTGCTGCGCTTCTGGCTGGCGGCACGTCAGATCCGCCATGTGGCCCGGCACCGCGATGCCGTGCCCGCGCCTTTTGCCGGCACCGTCGATCTGGCAGCACACCGCAAGGCCGCCGACTACACGGTCGCGCGCATGCGCTTCGGCCTGATCGAAGCCGCCTGGGGCGCGGCCACCCTGATCGCCTGGACCTTGCTGGGCGGCCTGGACCTGCTGGACAAGACGCTGGCCACCTGGCTCGGCGCCGGCATGTGGCAACAGCTCGCGCTGCTTGGCGCCTTCAGCCTGATCGGCGGGCTGATCGACCTGCCCTTCACGTGGTGGCAGACCTTCCGGCTCGAAGAGCGCTTCGGCTTCAACAAGATGACGCCCAGGCTCTGGCTGGGCGACCTGCTCAAGGGAACGGCACTGGGCGTGGCGCTGGGCCTGCCGCTGGCCGCGCTGGTGCTCTGGTTGATGGGTGCGGCCGGGCCGCTCTGGTGGCTGTGGGCCTGGGTGGCACTCGCGGGCTGGACGCTGCTGCTGCAGTTCATCGTCCCGACCTGGATCGCCCCGCTGTTCAACAAGTTCTCGCCGCTGGAGGACGAATCGCTCAAGCAGCGCGTGCAGACGCTGATGACCCGCTGCGGTTTCGCGGCGAAGGGCCTGTTCGTGATGGACGGCAGCCGCCGCAGCGCCCACGCCAATGCCTACTTCACTGGCTTCGGCCGGTCCAAGCGCGTGGTGTTCTTCGACACGCTGCTGCGGCAGCTCACACCGGGCGAGGTGGAGGCCGTGCTCGCCCACGAGCTGGGCCACTTCAAGCACCGCCACATCACTCGCCGCATGGGCCTGATGCTGGTGCTGAGCCTGGCGGCCTTCGCACTTCTGGGCTGGCTGTCGGCCCAGGCCTGGTTCTACACCGGGCTGGGCGTGCAGCCGCACATGGCGGCGCCCAACGACGCGCTGGCGCTGCTGCTGTTCATGCTGGTGGTGCCGGTGTTCAGCTTCTTCGTCTCGCCGGTCATGGCGCGCATGTCGCGTCGGGACGAATTCGAAGCTGATGCCTTCGCGGCCACGCATGCCGACGGTGCCGACCTGTCCCGCGCCCTGCTCAAACTGCACCAGGACAACGCGTCCACGTTGACGCCGGATCCGGTCTACGTCGGCTTCTATTACTCGCACCCGCCGGCGGCGCAGCGCCTGGCGCGGCTGCAGCCGGCCGCGGTGGCCTGAGGCAGCCGTGGGCCGCAGCAAGCACAGTACGCCCGTCGGCACCGCACCCGCCACGGCAACGATGCAGGCGGGGCTGGTGGTCGGCAGCCATGGCCGCCACTGCCTGGTGGAGTCGCCCGACGGCGAGCGCCGCATCTGCCACCCGCGCGGCAAGAAGAGCCAGGCCGTGGTGGGCGACCGGGTGCAATGGCTGCCAAGCACCGACGAGGGCACCATCGAACGGGTGGACACGCGCCGCAATCTGTTCTACCGCCAGGACGAGATCCGCACCAAGTCCTTCGCGGCGAACCTGGACCAGATCCTGATGCTGGTCGCGGCGGAACCCGACTTTTCGGAGCATCAGCTGGCGCGGGCGCTGATCGCCGCCGAGGCCGAGCACATCCGCGCGCTGATCGTGCTCAACAAGAGCGACCTGCCCGGTCTCTTCTCGCCGGCCTGGGAGCGACTCGCGCCCTACCGCCGCATGGGCTACGGGGTGCTGCCCCTTTCGTTGAAGGACACCGGCGCCTCGGGCCTGGCCGAGGTGCAGGCCGAACTGGCAGGCCGCACCACACTCATCCTCGGCCCCTCGGGTGTGGGCAAGAGCACGCTGGTCAACCGGCTGGTGCCTTCGGCGCTGGCGCAGACGGGCGAGATCTCGCAGGCACTCAATTCGGGCCGCCACACCACCACGACGACCACTTGGTACTGGATGGACAAGCCAGCCGGGACGGCCTTGATCGACTCGCCCGGATTCCAGGAATTCGGCCTTCACCACATCGAGCCCACGCAATTGCCGGCGCTGATGCCCGACATCGCGGCCCACACGGGCGAATGCCGCTTCTACAACTGCACGCACCGGCACGAGCCTGGGTGCGGCGTGATCGCCCATGTGGAAGGTGACGAGCGCAACGGCAACAGCGACGCGGACATCAGCGCGATGCGCTACCGCATCTACAACGAACTCTTCGACGAGCTGAGCCGGCCGGCGTACTGAAGGGCCACGGGCTGCGCCCCGCCTCCCAGTCGCAAGCCGGGCATGCCGGCGCGACTGCCGCGCCGAACCTCAGCCTCAGCCTCAGCCTCAGCCTCAGCCCTCCAGGATCGCCTGCAGCGCCTCCACCAACACACCGCACTGCGCCCGCGTGCCGATGCTGATGCGCAGCCACTGGTCGATGCGCGGCTGCCGGAAATGCCGCACCAGCACGGCCCGCTCGCGCAGCGCTGCCGCCAGGGTGGCCGCGTCGCGCTGCGGATGGCGCGCGAACACGAAATTGGCCTGCGAAGGCAACACTTCGAAGCCGAGGTCCTCCAGCTGCAGCGTCAGCCCTTCGCGCGCGTCGATCACCGCGCGGCATTGCGCGCTGAACCACTCGTCGTCCTCGATGGCCGCCTGTGCGCCGGCCTGGGCCAGCCGGTCGAGCGGGTAGGAGTTGAAGCTGTTCTTGATGCGGGCCAGGGCTTCGATGAGCGGCGCCTGCCCCAGCGCAAAGCCCACGCGCAGGCCGGCCAGCGCGCGCGACTTGGAGAGGGTCTGCACCACCAACAGGTTAGGGTGCGCCTCGACCAGTGCCGCGGCGCTGCTGGCGCCAAAGTCCACATAAGCCTCGTCGACCAACACCACCCGCATGGGGCAGGCGCGCAGCAACTGTTCGATGGCGTCCAGGGGCAGCCCCTGCCCCGTCGGCGCATTCGGATTGGCGATCACCACGCCCGCGCAGCCCTGCTCCGCCCGCCGGGCCAGGGCGTCGATGTCGATGCGCAAGGCCTCGTCCACCGGCACCGCCTCCGCCTCGATGCCGTGCAGCTGGGTCCAGACCCGGTAGAAGCTGTAGGTGACATCGGGAAAGAGCAGGGGCTCGCCGCGCTGGAAGAAAGCCAGGAAGGCGTGGCTCAGCACCTCGTCGGAGCCGTTGCCGACGAACACCTGCGCGGGCTGCAAGCCATGACGGCGGGCGATGGCCTCGCGCAGCGACGTGGACTCAGGATCGGGATAACGCTGCAGCCCTTCACGCGCGGCCTCGGCGATGGCGGCAATCACCCGCGGCGACGGCGGACTCGGATGCTCGTTGGTGTTGAGCTTGACCAGGTTGGCGATGCGCGGCTGCTCGCCGGGCACATAGGGCTCGAGCCCCACGACACGCGGGCTCCAGAAGACAGGATAGGGAGGGGACATGTCGCTCACCATGCGGTACAAGACCGCTGAGGAAGATGAAAGAGAGAAGACGACGCGGGCCTTCAGCCCAGCAGGCGCGCCAGCGTCAAGAGCGCCAGCAGCAGCATCCACAGCACCACCGAGCGCCACACCAGGCCCACGACGCTGCGCAGATGGGCCGGCTCGGGCTCTCGCCCCGCCGTGCCGCCACCGGCCGACATGGCAGGACCGGGCTGGTCGGCAGCATCCACCAGCGCGTCGGCCAGCGGCCGGCTGGGCCGCAACTGCTCGCCACCCAGGCGCACATTCAGCGCCCCCGAGGTGGCAGCCAGGATCACGCCATCGTTCACTCCCGCGAAATGACGCGCGTCGTTGCGCCAGCAGTCGATGGCTTCCTCGAAGCTACCGACCACCGCGAAGCCCAGGGCCGTGATGCGGGCGGGGAGCCAGTCGATCACCGTCCATGCGCGGTCCGCGGCCTGCTGCACCCAGACGCTTGCCGGCTGACTCATGGCGTTGTGCTTGTAGGCCCAATAGCGGCCGACGAACTCGCTCATGCGATAGAACACCGCCCCGGCCGGCCCCAGGCCCAGCAGCGCACCCAGCGAGAACCAGGCAAGCACGCCCAGCACATGGCGGTGCGCCGCAATGACCGAGTACTCGATCACGTGTCGCACGATCTCGCTGCGCGGCAGCTCGGCCGCGTCGACCCGCTGCCAGCGTGCGAGCAGGCTGCGCGCGAGCGCCTCGTCGCCCACATCCAGCGCGTCGCGAATCTCCGTGAAGTGATGGCTGAACTGTCGGAAGCCCAGCGTGACGTAGAGCACGCCCACGCCCCAGACCAGCGCAAAGGGCGCGCCCAGCGTGAGCATCAGCAGCCAGTGCAGCCCCAGTGCCAGCAGGCTGGGCACCCCCACGGCCAGCGACCATGCGACCCATCCGTGGTGCGGCTTGCCGGCATCGAAGTTGCGGCTCGTCCAGCGTGTCCAGGCCAGCGCCGCGCGAGCTGCCGGGTTGTCGGATGCCAGCGGCCGGACCTGCTCGATCAGCAGCGCGCACAGGATGGCAAAGAAGCTCATCGAGGAATCATAAGACGGCCCTGAAGCCCGCCACGGACTCCGGCGGCGCAGCCATCGCTGGCACGCACAGTGCCGTCATGCGACCAGGAAACGGTAGAGATTGCGCAGCATGCCCGCTGTGGCGCCCCAGACGAAGCGCTCGCGACTGCCGTCCTGGTACGGCATCGAGAAGAAGTGCCGCGCCGCGGGGCCCTCGCCTTCCACCTGATGGCGACGATGGTGGGCAGGGTTCATCAGGAAGGCCAGCGGCACTTCGAACACATCCGCCACCTCGGCAGGATTGGGTCGCAGCACAAAGCCGGGCTGCACCAGCGCGACGACCGGCGTCACGACAAAGGCGGTGATGGTGGTGTAGGTGGGCAGTTCACCCAGCACCTCGACGAAGCCCGCCTCCAGTCCCACCTCCTCCCACGCCTCACGCAAGGCCGCGGCAGCGATGCTGGAATCGCCGGGATCCACCCGCCCGCCCGGAAAGGCGATCTGGCCCGAGTGCGTGGACATGCGGGTGGCGCGTTCGGTCAGCAGTACCGTGGGCTCATCCCGCTGCACGATCGGCACGAGGACGGCAGCAGGGGCGGGGTTGCGGCGCGTGAGGCTCGGCTCCCTGCGGACTTCGGGGGTCCACGTCACGCTGTGGGGCGTGGAAAAGCGCTCGCGCAGGGCCGCAGCCGTCAGACGGGCGGCAGGCACCGCGGGCAGGTCGCGGTCGATGCGGGTCACCGGCACGGCGCGCGGATCCGTCACCGCCCCGGCCGGCGTGCCGACCGCGTTGACCACCTCGGGCGGTGCATGGCCCGGGCTACCGGAAGAAGGAGGTTCAGGACTCAGGGACATGGCGGTGCACTGCAATGAAAAAGGCCGCCCGAAGGCGGCCCTGTGAGGACGGCAGGAGCGGTGACCGGTCCTGCCTGCACGTCGCGAATCAGTTCGCGGCGGCCGCGTTGGAGGCCTTGCCCGGCAGCTTTTCCTTGATGCGGGCAGAACGGCCACTGCGCTCGCGCAGGTAGTACAGCTTGGCACGGCGCACGTCGCCGCGGCGCTTGACTTCGATGCCGGCGATCAGCGGGCTGTAGGTCTGGAAGGTACGCTCGACGCCTTCGCCGCTGGAGATCTTGCGCACGGTGAAGGCGCTGTTCAGGCCGCGGTTGCGCTTGGCGATGACGACGCCTTCATAAGCCTGCACGCGCTTGCGGGTGCCTTCGACCACGTTGACGCTGACGATCACGGTGTCGCCAGGAGCGAACGCGGGGATCTTCTTGCCCAGGCGGGCGATTTCCTCTTGCTCGAGGGTCTGGATGAGGTTCATGGTTTCCTGCGAAAGGATCGTGTCCGCGCTGCACTGAAGGCGGCTGCCGGTGCCTGCACTATCGCGAGTTGCGAAGAAGGCGCCGGATCCACAAGGGCGAGCCTCGGGACGAGGGCCGCGGCCGGACAGAGGATCGAAAAGCCTTCGATTATAGCGTGGGCTGCGGCAGTTGCTGCAAATACTGCTCGTCCAGCGGCTGGAGACGGCCTTGGGCGCGGGCCGCGGCGATCAGGTCGGGCCGGCGCTCGGCCGTCAGCGCCAGCCGCTGCTCCCGCCGCCAGCGCTCGATCTGGGCGTGGTGGCCGGACATCAGGGGCGCCGGCACGGACATGTCGCGCCAGACCTCGGGTCGCGTGTAGTGCGGGCAGTCGAGCAGGCCATCCAGCTCGGGATTGAAACTGTCCTGCGCATGGCTGTCGGCGTCGCCGAGCACGCCGGGCTGTAGCCGTGCCACGGCATCGAGCAGCGCCAGCGCCGCCAGTTCGCCGCCGGACAGCACGAAATCGCCCAGGCTGATCTGATGGGTCACGTAGCGATCGATGAAGCGCTGATCCAGTCCCTCGTAGCGGCCGCAGATCAGCACCGCCCCGGCACTCGCCGCCCATTCGGTCACCACTGCGTGGCGCAGTGGCTGGCCCACGGGCGAGAAAAGGACCACGGGCGAGGCCTCACCCCGGTCGGCAACGGCAGCCTCCACGCAACGGGCCAGGGGCTCGGCCATCATGACCATGCCGGGCCCGCCGCCGAAAGGCCGGTCGTCGACGCGCCGGTAATTGCCTTCGGCAAAGTCGCGCGGATTCCAGAAGCGCACGTCCACCTGTCCGGACGCAAAGGCGCGCCGGTTGATGCCGTTGGCGAGGAAGGGCGCGAACAGTTCCGGGAAAAGGGTCAGGACGTCGAAGCGCATGCGCGTCCGCGTGCAGGCGGCAGTGGGCCAGCCGCTCAGTAGTCGGGCTGCCAGTCGGCCACGATGAGGCGGCCGGCCAGATCGACCTTGTCGACGATGGCGGAGACGAAGGGAATCAACCGCTCGCCAGGCTTGTCGCCTTCAGCAGTCGGCGGCACCTCGAGGACCAGGGTGGTCTGCGGGCCGGTCGCCAGCAGTTCACGCACCGTGCCCAAGGCCACGCCTTCGCGGTTGACGACCGACAGGCCGACAAGGTCGACCCAGTAGTACTCGTCGTCTCCCGGCGTCGGGAACAGGGAGCGCGGCACGAAGATGCGGGCACCGCGCAGGGCCTCGGCCGCATTGCGGTCGGGCACCTCATCGGAATGCGCCACGATGCAGTCGGTGTGCTCGCGGGCTTCTCGGATGGGAAGTCGAAAGACCTGGCGACCGTTGCCAGGCGGCTGGAGGAACCAGCGCTTGGAAGTGAACAGCGCCTCGGGCTCGGCGCTGTGGGGCAGGACCTTGAACCAGCCCTTGATGCCCCAGGCATCGACGATGCGCCCGACTTCGATGGCGTCCGCCGGCAGTTCGGCAGCGTCGAGCGTGGGCAGCATCGGCGACGGCGCGCCGATCAGGCGGCGGCTTGCTCGGTGGCGGCAGGGGCGGCGGCGCCGGTCTGCTTGATCAGGCGCACGACGGTGGGCGAAGCCTGGGCGCCAACGCTCTTCCAGTAGGCCAGGCGGTCCTGGGCGATACGGATGCTTTCCTCGCCGCCGCGGGCGGTGGGGTTGTAGAAGCCCAGACGCTCGATGAAGCGGCCGTCGCGACGGGTGCGCTTGTCGGCAACGACGATGTTGAAGAACGGACGGCCCTTGGAGCCGCCGCGGGAGAGTCGAATGACGACCATGATTTATCCTTGGGGTGGAGCCAGCCGCAGGTTTCTGGGAATGCCTGGGATCGGCCGGTGAATTCTTCTCCAGCGTTGAGACACGCGACATGGCCACCCGGCCAGCGACACGCTGAAAAGCCCGCGAGTATAGCGCCCTTCCGCACCCCCGCTTCCATGCACCTGACCATTCGACCCAGCCGCGACGAAGATCTCGCGGCCATCACGGCCATCTATGCCCATCACGTCCTGAATGGCACGGGCACCTTCGAGACCGACGCCCCGACCCAGGTCGACATGTCCAACCGCCGGGCCGACGTTCTGGCCAAGGGCCTGCCCTATCTGGTGGCAGAGAGCGAGGCCGGCGAGGTGCTCGGCTTCGCCTACTGCAACTGGTTCAAGCCGCGGCCCGCTTATCGCTACTCCGCCGAGGACTCGATCTATATCGCCGACGCCGCACGCGGCATGGGCCTCGGCGCACGGCTTCTTGAAGCCCTGGTCGCTGCCGCGCAGGCAGCCGGTGTGCGCAAGCTCATCGCCGTGATCGGCGACTCGGCCAATGCCGGCTCGGTCGGCGTGCATCGCAAGCTGGGCTTCGCCCACGTCGGCGTCATCAAGGACTGCGGCTGGAAGTTCGGCCAGTGGCGCGACGTGGTGCTGATGGACAAGGTGCTCGGCGAAGGCAGCAGCACGTCACCCGAATAAGGAACCGCTATGACCGTCGACACCCCGGCCAGGACCGTCCCCGCCGCCGTTTCCGTGCGCAGCCCTCGCAGCAAGACCCTCGCAGCGTGGCTCGCCTTTGTTGGCGGCCCGCTGGGGCTGCACCGCTTCTACCTCCACGGCCTGGGCGACATGCTGGGCTGGCTGCTGCCGATCCCGACCGCTCTGGGCCTCTACGGCGTCGAGCGGGCCCGCATGTACGGGCTGGACGACGGCTGGAGCTGGGTACTCATCCCGTTCCTGGGCTTCACCATCGCGGGCTGCGCGCTGATGGCCATCATCTACGGCCTGATGACGCCGGAACGCTGGAACGCCAAGCACAACCCCCAGCTCGCGCCCGATGCGGCGCCGGGTGGCACCAACTGGTTCACCATCGGTGCCGTCGTGCTTGCATTGCTGATCGGCGCGACGGTGCTGATGTCGAGCATCGTCTTCAGCTTCCAGCGCTACTTCGAGCACCAGATCGAGGAAGGCCGCCGCATCTCGCAATGAGCAGGCGGCAGGCCGGCGCCCCGCCGCCTCAGAACAGCTGCATGCTCAGCCAGTAGGCGATGGCCGCCACAAAGGCAGCAGCGGGAATGGTGAAGATCCACGCCCACACGATGTTGCCCGCCACGCCCCAGCGCACCGCGCTGGCGCGTTGGACGGACCCCACACCGACGATGGCACCCGTGATGGTGTGCGTGGTCGACACGGGAATGCCCAGCGCCGTCGCCAGGAACAGCGTCAGCGCCCCGCCCGTCTCGGCGCAGAAGCCGCCAACGGGCTTGAGCTTGGTGATCTTCTGGCCCATGGTGCGCACGATGCGCCAGCCACCGAACATGGTGCCCAGGGCAATGGCCGTGTAACAGCACACCACCACCCAGGTGGGCGGCGAGGTGTCGGCGGCGGAGGCATAGCCCGTGGCCAGCAGCAGCATCCAGATGATGCCGATGGTCTTCTGGGCATCGTTGCCGCCGTGGCCCAGGCTGTAGGCGCCGGCAGAGACCAGTTGCAGCCGCCGGAACCACCGGTCCACCCGGGAGGGCGTGGCCCGGCGGAAGATCCAGGCCACGGCCACCATCATCAGCGAACCCAGAAGGAAGCCCAGCAGCGGCGAAACGAAGATGAAGGCCACCGTCTTCCAGATACCGGCGCCCACCAGGCCCGAGGTGCCGGTCTTGGCCATCACGGCGCCCACGATGCCGCCGATCAGCGCATGCGAGGAGCTGCTGGGAATGCCGTAGTACCACGTGACCAGGTTCCAGCTGATGGCCCCGATCAGCGCGCCGAACACCACGTGCACGTCGATCACGTTGGCATGCGCGATGCCCTTGCCCACCGTCGCCGCCACGCTGAGGTGGAAGACGAAGATGGCAATCAAGTTGAAGAAGGCGGCGAACAGCACCGCCTGGCCCGGCTTGAGCACGCCGGTGGACACCACGGTGGCGATGGAGTTCGCCGCATCGTGGAAGCCGTTCATGAAGTCGAAGGCGACGGCCAGCGCGACCAGCACCACCACCACCCAGAGGGCGACCTGCACCGTTGCCATGGAGATTGCTCCCGGCGGATCAGGAGTTCTCGAGGATGATGCCCTCGATCACGTTGGCCACGTCCTCGCACTTGTCGGTGACCGTTTCCAGCAGCTCGTAGATGGCCTTGAGCTTGATCACTTCGCGCACGTCGGGCTCTTCGCGGAAGAGCTTGCTCATGGCGCTGCGCATGACGCGGTCGGCGTCGGATTCGATGCGGTCGATCTCTTCGCAGGTCTTGAGCGTGGCCTCGGCCACGGCGGGATCGGCGATCTTGCCCAGGTACTTGACGGCATCCTTGAGACGGCCGCAGCACTTGACCGACAGGGCGGTCAGGCGGGAGATCTCGTCCGTCATCTGCCGCACGTCGTACAGCGCCATGGTCTCGGCGCAGTCCTGGATCAGGTCGGCCACGTCGTCCATCGTGTTGATGAGCTTGTGGATCTGCTCGCGATCGATGGGCGTGATGAAGGTCTTGTGCAGCAGCAGGTTGACGTCGTGGGTCACGCGGTCGGCCGCGCGCTCCGCGTTGTCGACGTCGCGGTTGTACTGCTCACGCAGGTGCACGTCGTTGTAGTTGGCAACCAGCTGTTCGAAAGCCCGTGCGGCCTCGACGATGCGCTCGGCATGCTGGTTGAACATCTCAAAGAAATTGCCCTCGCGGGGCAGCAGCTTGCCGAGCATGAAATTGGCGTCCTTACACGAAAGATGCGACAGGGTGATGACACCCGAGCAACCCGCAAGTGTAAAGGGCGGCGCCTGCCGGCGCCCCCAACGGGTGCTTCAGAGGCGTTGGATGGCTTGGCCCGCCACGGCTGCGAGCTGCGCCGCGTCGACCTGCTCGGGCGCGATTTCCGCCAGCGGCAACAGCACGAAGGCCCGCTCATGCATCCGCGGATGGGGCACCACAAGGCGCGGCTCGGCGATGCGGGCATCGCCATGGAGCAGCAGGTCCAGATCGAGCGTGCGCGGCGCGTTGCGATACGGACGCTCGCGGCCCGCCTCGAGCTCCAGGCGCTGCAACTCGTCAAGGAGATCGAGCGGCGACAGCTGCGTCTCGAGGGCGGCGACCGCATTGATGAAGTCCGGGCCACCGGCATCGACGGGCGCGCTGCGGTAGAGGCTGGAGCGGGCGACCAGACGCGTCTGCGGCAGGCCGCCAAGGTCGGCGAGTGCACGAACCACGGCCGCTTGGGCGTCGCCGAGATTGGCGCCAAGCGCCACGTAGGCGCGCACGCAGGGCACTTCGGGTACGGCGTGCTTGCCTGGGACGGGGTGACCTCCAGCGTCGCTGGCGATGGGTGCGCCCGTCGGCGTGCCCGGCGCGAGGCTCACGCCGCGTCGGGCGAGGAGCCGCCCGCGTCGCCACCCCCCGCCGCGCCGCCGCCGCTGCGCGGCTTGCGGCGCCGGCGGCGCTTGCGCGGTGCCCCGCCCTCGCCGTCTGCGGGCACCAGGGCCTCCTCGCCATCGCCGGTCTGTTCGCCCAGGGCGGCCTCGGCCGGTTCACCGCCGCCCGTCGACGCAGGCGCCGCGGCACGAGGGCTGCGCGTGTGAACGCGGGGCGCGCGGCTGCCCGACTGCGCCTTGCGCTGCTCCGCCCGCACCTGCTCGATCAGGTCCTCGCGGCGGATGTCGTCGGCGGTGCTGAACTCCTGCCACCATTCGGCGATGGCCTCATCCACCTCGCCGATGTCGGCGCGCAGGCGCATGAAGTCGAAGCCGGCACGGAAGCGTGCCTGCTCCACCAGACCGTAGGGCGTGCTTCCGACGCGCTTGTCGAAGCGCGGCTGCATCATCCAGATCTCGCGCATGTCCGCTGCCAGCTTGCCGCGGCCCGACACGTCGCCGATGCGGGTGTTGAAGACGTCGTCGATGGCGTCCTGCAGCGCGGGGATCGGCGGCTGTGCACGCTGGCCCGGGCGCTCCTTGAGGCGCGCCTGCCAGCCTTCGCGCACGTCGCTCCACAGCACACAGGCCAGCAGGAAGCTGGCCGCCACCGGCTTGCCCTCGCCGACGCGGCGGTCGGTGTCGGCCAGCGCGGCCTTCACGAAGGGCAGGTCGGCGCGTTCCACCACCACGTCGAGCAGCGGATAGATGCCGCGCGCCAGACCCAGCGTGCGCAGCTGCGCGATGCTGGCCAGCGCATGGCCGGTCTGCAGCAGCTTGAGCATCTCGTCGAACATGCGGCTCTGCGGCACGTCGGCCAGCAGCCGGGCCGATTCGACCAACGGCGCCGCCGTCTTGGCGTCCATCTTGAAGCCCAGCGCCGCCAGCTTGGCCGAGAAGCGGATGGCGCGCACGATGCGCACCGGATCCTCGCGGTAGCGGGTGGCGGGGTCGCCGATCATGCGCAGCACCAGCTTGTGCGCGTCGCGGATGCCGTTGTGATAGTCGACCACGATCTGCCGCGCCGGGTCGTAGTACATCGCGTTGACGGTGAAGTCGCGCCGCGCGGCGTCCTCGTCCTGCGGCCCCCAGACGTTGTCGCGCAGCACGCGGCCGCTGGCATCCACGGCATGCTTCATGGCCGAGAGTTCGCTCTTGCTGGTGCGCTCGTTGCCGGCCACCTGCTCGGCGGCACCGGCCTCCATGTAGGCGCGGAAGGTCGAGACCTCGATCACCTCGTGCTCGCGCCCGCGGCCGTACACCACGTGCACGATACGGAAGCGCCGGCCGATGATGAAGGCGCGACGGAACAGGCCCTTGACCTCTTCCGGCGTGGCGTTGGTGGCGACGTCGAAATCCTTGGGCTTGAGGCCCAGCAGCAGGTCGCGCACCGCGCCGCCCACGATGTAGGCCTCGAAACCGGCCTGCTGCAGCGTGGTCACCACATTCTTGGCCCGCTCGTCCACCAGCGCGGGGTCGATGCGGTGCACGCTGGCATCCACTTCCTGGCGCTTGCCGAAGCGCGAACGGCTGCCGCGGGCCGAGCCCGTCTTGGCCAGGATCTTGTCGATGAATTGCTTGATCATGGAATCCGTGTGTCGGGCCGCCCCCGCAGGGCGGCCCGGAGTGTCTTCATTCGTTTTCGAGCATGTGCCGCACCAGCGGGATGGTGATGGCACGCTGCGTCTGCAGCGCATAACCGTCGAGCTTCTTGAGCAGCTCGATGAGGCTGCCCAGGTCGCGGCTGAAGCGGTGCAGCATGTAGTCGACCACCTCCGGCGGCAGCTTGAGGCCGCGCGCCGAGGCCAGTTCGTGCAGCACCGCCCGCCGCTCTGCCTCGCTCAGCAGCTGCAGTTGGAACACATGGCCCCAGGCCAGCCGCGTGCGCAGGTCCTCGCGCAGCTTGAGGTCGGCCGGCGGCAGCTCGCCCGCCGCCACCACGCCGCACTGCAGCGACTGGGCCTGAACGAACCAGCTGAAGGCGGCCTGCTGCTGCACGGTGTCGTACAGGTGCACGTCGTCCATCAGCACGGCGTCCCACTGTTCGTCGAAGGGTGGCGGATCGTAGAGGCCCGGATGCATCCAGCCCAGCCGGGCCCCCTGGTCGTACAGGGCCGAAGCCACCGACTCCAGCAGGTGCGTCTTGCCGGTGCCCGATTCGCCCCACAGGTAGATCGGTACCGGCGAGTGCAGCGTGCCCCGGCCCGTACCCACCCAGGCCCGCAGATGGGCCACCGCCTCTTCATTGGGCCCGACGTGGAAGCTCGCCAGCGTCGGCGCTGTCTGCAGGCCGATGTCGAGCGCGAGCTGCTTCATGCGAGGGAGATGGATGGCGGCGGAGGGGATGCGGGAATGCGGCGGGGCGGGCCGGAGCCGACCCTTAAAATCGCGTGAAATTCTATGCGGCCCGCCTCCGCGCCTGTCGAAGACGCCCGGGCCGCCTTCTTTTGGTCTCTTCCCTGCGCCGCTCGCCACCATGACTTCGCCCTCCTCCACCCCCCTCAGCTACAAGGACGCCGGCGTCGACATCGACGCGGGGGACGCGCTGGTCGACCGCATCAAGCCGCTGGCGAAGAAGACGATGCGCGAAGGCGTGCTGGCCGGCATCGGCGGCTTCGGCGCGCTGTTCGAGGTGCCCAAGCGCTACAAGGAGCCGGTGCTGGTCTCCGGCACCGACGGCGTCGGCACCAAGCTCAAGCTGGCCTTCGAATGGCAGATGCACGACACCGTGGGCATCGACCTGGTGGCCATGAGCGTCAATGACGTCCTGGTGCAAGGCGCCGAGCCGCTGTTCTTCCTGGACTATTTCGCCTGCGGCAAGCTGGACGTGGACACCGCCGCCCGCGTCGTGGGCGGCATCGCCAAGGGTTGCGAGCTGTCGGGCTGCGCGCTGATCGGCGGCGAGACGGCCGAGATGCCCGGCATGTATCCCGCCGGCGAATACGACCTGGCCGGCTTCGCCGTCGGCGCGGTCGAGAAGTCGAAGATCCTCACCGGCCAGAACGTCAAGCCCGGCGACGTGGTGCTGGGCCTGGCCTCGCACGGCGTGCATTCCAACGGCTTCTCGCTGGTGCGCAAGGTGATCGAACGCGCCGGCGCCGACCTGCCTTCCACGCTCGATGGCCAGCCCTTCCGCGAGGCCGTGATGGCGCCCACGCGCCTGTACGTCAAGCCGGTGCTGGCGGCCCTGGCCGCGCATCCGCATGGCGGCGAGGCGGGCGACGGCGGCATCAAGGCCCTGGCCCACATCACCGGCGGCGGCCTGCTGGAGAACATTCCGCGCGTGCTGCCCGAAGGCACCGCGGCCCACCTCACCAAGGGCAGCTGGCCGCAGACCGAGCTGTTCGCCTGGCTGCAGAAGGTGGCGGGCATCGACGACATCGAGATGAACCGCACCTTCAACAACGGCATCGGCATGGTGGTGGTCGTGGCCGCGGCAGACGCCGAGGCCTGCGCCGCCACGCTGCGCGCGCAGGGCGAGACGGTGCACGAGATCGGCACCATCGCCGAGCGCGGCAACGGCGCCGCAGTCGTCGTGGCCTGAGGATCCGCCCGGCCACGCCGTGACGATGCCGCATCCTGTCGCCGTCGGCGCAAGCCGGCCGGTGGTCATCGCCAGCTACCTGCTGATGGGGCTGGGCCTGTTGGGCATCCTGCTCAGCCATCTGCTGGTGGGCCTGCTGTGCGCCTGCGTGGGCTTTCTGTTCACGCGCTGGTTCACGCGCCTCACGGTGCAGTGGGCACATCGGCGGCTGCCGCCCCGCGCGCGGGCGCGGGTCGAATCGATCATCAAGGCCGTGGCGATCCTGCTGGTGGTGCTGGGCCCGCTGGCGCTGCTGGCGCTGGGTGTGTCGCAGGCGCGCGAATACGTGGTGGAGGCGCCGCAGCAGTACCGCGGACTGCTCGACTACATCGCCCGCACCATCCTGGAACTGCGCCAGAAGCTGCCGCCCGAGCTGGCCGCTTCGCTGCCGGCGGCGGCCGACGACGTCCAGCGCATGGTGGCCAACTACCTGCGCAACGAAGCGGGCACGCTCGCCCTGGCCGGCCGGGCCTGGCTCAACGCCGTGCTGCACGGCTACGTGGGCCTGATCGTCGGCGGCCTGGCCGCCGTCGCGCTACCGCCGCTCCACCGCCGCCCCCTGGCTGCCGCACTTCACCAGCGCATCACCACTTTCGGCCTGGCCTTCAAGCAGATCGTGGCGGCCCAGTTCTGGATCGCCAGCTTCAACACCGCCCTCACGGCCACCTTCCTGTTGCTGGTACTGCCGCTGTGGGACACGCGGCTGCCCTACACGCCCGTGCTGATCACCTTCACCTTCGTGGCGGGGCTGGTGCCCATCGTGGGCAACCTGCTGTGCAACGTGGTGCTGACCCTGGTGGGGCTGTCGGTGTCGCCGCTCACGGCGGCGGCCTGTCTGGTCTTCCTGATCCTGATCCACAAGGCCGAGTACGTCATCAACGCCAAGGTGGTCGGCAAGCGCACCCACATGGCGGTGTGGGAGTTGCTGTCGGTGATGTTCGTGGCCGAAACCGTCTTCGGGCCGGCCGGGCTGGTGGCGGCGCCGCTGTTCTACGCCTACCTCAAGAAGGAGCTGGAGGCGGCGAAGCTGGTCTGAGGCAGGCACGGGGCGCGACCTGCCGATGTCCGATTCCGATCGAAAGCGGGCGCAGCCGGTGCGGACGCAGGGCGCGGCGCTCCGAACAATGCAGGCTTCCTCAACGCCCAGACCGGAAGCAGCCATGACCACCGCCCTGCTCGTGATCGACGCCCAGGCGTCCTTTCTCCACCGCCCCTTTTACCGTCCCGACGACGTTTCCGCGTGGCTGGCCGCGCAGAACGCGCTGATCGCAGGCTGCCGCGACGCCGGTGTGCCCATCGTGCGCATCTATCACGTCGACGGCCCGCACGATGCCGCCAACCCTTTCGCCGAGGAGAGCGGCCACGTCCGCCCCTTCGACGGCCTGGCCGACTTCGCCGCCGACGCCACCTTCGTCAAGCACCGGCACAGCGCGCTGGTGGGCACCGGGCTCGACGTCTGGCTCACGCAGCAGGGCGTCCGCCGGCTGATCGTCAGCGGCATCCGCACCGAGCAATGCTGCGAGACGACGACACGCCACGCCAGCGATCTCGGCTGGCAGGTGGACTGTGCGCTGGACGCCACGCTCACCTTCGACATGGTCCAGCCCGATGGCCAGCCGCTGACGGCCGCGCAGATCAAGGCCCGGACGGCCACCGTGTTGCAGGACCGATTCGCGCAGGTGTGCAGCGCGGCGCAGGCCCTCGCACGTCTGCCCGCGCTCGAAACGGCCTGAAGCGCACAGAATCGCAGGCTGACCTCGACGCCCGGCGCCCCGCGCTGCGCCCTCCAGGCGACGGCGCGCTGAGGGCACATGTCCCGGCCCCCCTCCATGACGACCCCGAACGCCAGCCCCTTTGCGCACCTGCTCGACGGCCCCTGCTACGCCGTCATCTTTTCCTCCCAGCGAAGTGCTGGGCATGACGACGACGGCTACGCCGAGGCCGCCGACCGCATGGTCGAGCTGGCGGCGGCGCAGCCCGGCTTCCTGGGCGTGGAAAGCGCACGCGGCGCCGATGGCTTCGGCATCACGGTCTCGTACTGGGCCAGCGAGGAGGCGATCGCCGCCTGGCGCCGCCATGCCGAGCACGCCGCCGCCCGCGAGCAGGGCCGCAGCCGCTGGTACACGGCCTTCGAACTGCGCGTGGCCCGCGTCGAACGGGCCTATGGCAGCGGCCGGCCATGAGCGACCGTCCGGCCGCGCCCACGCACGTACGCGCCGCAACCACGGCCGCAACAGCACCGGCGCGCCAGCCGCAGGAAGCGCGCACCATCATCCGCGTCGTCTTTGCCCTGCTGCCCGACAGCCTGGCGCTGGACTGGGCCGGGCCCGCCGAGGCGCTGCGCATCGCCAACCGGCTGCTCGAGGCCAGCGGCCGGCCGTTGCGTTTCGAGGTGGAGTTCGCCGCTGCCCAGCCCGAACTGCGCAGCTCCGTTGGCGTGCAGCTGGCGGGCCTCATGCCGCTGCCTGGCGCCTGGGATGGGCGGGCGACCTGGCTCGTGCTGGTGGGCCTGCCCGGGCGACACATCGACGTCGACACACCCGAGGCGCGTCATCTGCTGCACTGGCTGCGCGGCCAGCGTCTGGAAGCCGGCCAACTGGAGCTGTTGACCATCTGCGGCGGCGCCCTGCTCGCGGCCCACGCGGGCCTGCTGGCGGGCCGGCGCGCCACCACGCACCACCATCACCTCGATGAACTGAAGGCCAGCGAACCGGCCTGCGAGGTGGTGGCCAACCGGGTCTTCGTGCTCGACGCGCCCGTCTTCAGCAGCGCCGGCGTGACCACCGGCATCGACCTCGTGCTGCACCGCATCGGCACGCTGTGCGGCGAAGCGCTGGCAGCCCAGGTGGCGCAGACGATGGTGATGCCGCTACGGCGCGGCCCGCAGGATCCGGAACTCTCGCCCTTCCTGGCCCACCGCCATCACCTGCATGCCGTGGTGCACCGCGTGCAGGACGCAGTGAGCGAGGCGCCCCAGGCCGGCTGGACTGTGCCGGGCATGGCCGCCCTGGCCCACACCTCACCACGGCACCTGACACGCCTGTTCGTCCAGCATGCCGGCGTGGCGCCCCTGACCTACCTGCGGCGCTTGCGGCTCGAAAAGGCCCGGCAGGCCATCGGCGCCGGCGCCAGCGTGACCCAGGCGGCCGAGGCCTCGGGCTTCGGCACGGACACGCAGTTGCGCCGGGCCTGGCATCAGTTTGGGCTGCCGGGCACGCCCGCGCGCCCCTCGGCCGCCTGATCGGGCGCGGCGTCGGCCACCGCCAGCCAGTCGGCGGCATGGGCACGCAGCACGTCGATCTGCACCCACACCAGCAGCAACTCGGTGCGCATCAGCCGCAGGCGGGCCATCACCTCGTCGGCCTCGTCCGCTTGGGGGACGTTGCGACCGGCGTCCGTCTCGGCGCCGGCAGCCAGCGCTTCGCGCGCCGGGTGCGGCGGCGCCGTACCCAACCGGCCCGCCTCGACGTCTGCCGCCAACTGTTCCAGCGCCGCGGCAGCCTGCTGGGCGGCCTCTCGCAGCACCGCCACCTGCGGGCCGTCGGGCACCGCGGCGCGGTGCGCGCCGAGCGCCGAGAGGTAGCTCAGCAGCGTGTGCGACTGGATCACGAAGCGCACCGCCACGCCTGCGCGGCGGCGGGCGAAGCCGGGCTCGCGGAACATCTCGGTCACGGCCGTGGACAGCGCCGCGTCGGCGTTATGGGCGTTGCGCCGCGCCAGCCGGTAGGCCAGGTCGTCGCGTGCGCCACTGTCGTACTGGCTCGCGATCTGGCGCAGGTAGGCCGCATGCTGGCGCATGGCCTGCGCGGCGATCTCGTGGATGCGCCGGGCCTGCCAGTGCGGCAGCACCAGCAGCACGGCCAGGCCGGCGATCACGCTGCCAATGGCGGTGTCGATCAGCCGCGGCTCGATCAGGCGCGCGCTGTCGGTGATCTGGTTGAAGCACATCAGCACCAGCAAGGTCATGGCCGCCGTGGCCAGCAGGTAGCGCGTGCTGCGGTTGGCAAAGAACACCACGCCCGCCACCACGGCGAACACCGACTGCAGCAGCGGCTGGGGAAAGAGGTCGATCAGCGCCCAGCCCGCCACCACGCCGAGGGCCGTGCCGGCCACGCGCTGACCCATGCGAGCGATGGTCTCGCCATAGCCGGGCTGGCAGACGAAGAGCGTGGTCAGCATGATCCAGTAGCCCTCCTGCAGCTGCACCACATGCATGACGCCATAGCCGGCGGCCAGCGCGACGGCCAGGCGCACGGCATGGCGGAACAGCGGCGAGCGGGGCGTGAGCTGCCGGCGCACGCGCGCCAGCGCATCGCGCCAGTCGCGGGCCGAGCGGTCGAACAGGCTCATGTCGGTGCGGCCGAGCCGGGCCGAGGGATGCGCCGTATCGCTGGCGCCGGCCAGTTGCCCGTCGAGCAGGGCCAGGTTGCGCGCCAGTGCCTCGATGGCGGGCAGCCGTTGCTGCGCCTCTTCACCTGCGGTCGCACGCGCATGCACGATGGCGCTGCGCAGTTCGGCCAGGGCCTGCACGCTCTGGCCGTCCATCACGAAGGGCTCGCGCCGCTCCACCGACCGGGCCAACTGGCTGCACGCATCGCCCTGCAACCAGAGCACGCGCTGGCAACGGTAGAGCAGGTCGCTGTGGAAGAAGGCCTCGGCCAGCGCGTTGTAGTCCTCGTGCGAGGAACTGGCGCGCTCGTGCACGTCCTGCGCGATCAGGTAGAGACCGCGGTAGCGCGCGAGCCGGCCCGTGGGCGCCCGCGGGCCGAGGCGCGAGAAGATGGCTTCCTTGGCATCGTTGAGAGCGGCGACCACCTTCGCGTTGAGCCCGGCCAGCGCCAGCCGCTTGCGCTGCACGTCCACGCCGCGCAGCGGCTCGAAGAGCGAGGCCTTGTAGCGCACGTACTCGCCCAGCACGCCATAGACCCGCACCAGCATGGCCTGCACCGGCAGCGAAGGGAACAGCGCGCACCACAGCACCGAGATCGCCCCGTACCAGGCCGCGCCGGCCACCAGCAGCAGCGGCTCGCGCCAGTGGTGGCCGGGGCCGTGCGCCGCGACGGCGTGCTCCATGCTGATGGTGGCGTACATCGCCAGGATCAACGTGCCATAGGCGATGGCCTTGTAGCGTGCGCCGATGGCGCCCAGCATGGTGATGCCAAAGGCCGCCAGGCAGAACACGCCGATGAAGACCCACGACAGGCCGAACAGGGCCTGCACCCCCGCGCCCACGGCCGCGAAGCAGGCCAGCATCACCAGGAGCGCACGCAGACGGCCGCGCCAGCTGTCGTCGGTCTCGGCCAGCGCGCTGGCGATGGTGCCGAGGAAGAGCGGGATCACCGCATCCTGGTGGCCAGCCAGCCGTGCGCCGGCCATCAGCGTGGCCAGCGCCAGCAGCACGCGCAGGGGTTGCGCGCGCTGGAAGAGCAGCCGCCATTGGCCGCGCAGGCCGTCGATCGAGATCAGGGAGTCCATGGAAGAGCGGAAAGTCGTCCGGGTCACGCAGGATGCATGCCGCGGGTCTGTTGAAGCAGCGCGCCCGTCGATGCAGGCGGTGGCCCGGCGCACCGACGGCGGTGATGGCCGGCCGGCTCAGCGGGTCGTGAACAGGATGCTCGCCCGCAGCCCGCCCGAACTCGCCGTGGCGGCCAGGCGCATCTGCGCGCCCAGCAGCTTCGCATAGCGGGCGACGATGGACAGGCCCAGGCCCGACCCTTCGCCCAGCTTGCGTCCGTCGGTGCCCTGGGCCCAGCGGTGCATCAGCGCCTGCCGCTGCACCTCGGGAATCCCGGGTCCGTCGTCGGCCACCGAGAGCACGGGCACCATCGCGCCATCGACCTCTTCCTTCGACAACTCGATGGTCACGGTCATGCCGCCGTAGCGCAGGGCGTTGTCGATCAGGTTGTCGAGGATGCCCTCCACCAGCGCCACGCTGCCGTTGATGGTGAAGCCGCCGCTTTCCTGCGCCTCGTCGAGGCCGCGGGCGCCCAGATCGACGCCGCGGGCGTCGGCACGGGTCAGGTGGCGCAGCACGGCCTCATGGGCCAGTTCGTCGAGTACCACCGGCTCACGCTGCAGCACGGCATCGGATTCGGCCGCCAGCGCCAGCGCGAGCAACTGGTCGACCAGGTGGCTGGCGCGCGCCTCGCTGTCGGCGATGCGCTGCAACTGTTCGCGCGCGACACCCGGGTCGGAATGGCCCAGGCCGTAATGCGCCAGCGCGCGGATGCCGGCCAATGGCGTGCGCAGCTCATGCGCCACGTTGCCGGCGAACTCCCGCTGCGCCCGAACGCTGCCGTCCAGGCGGACGAACAGGTCGTTCAGGGCATCGCCCAATTGCGCGACCTCGCGTGTGTCGCCGCCCACGATCACCGGCGAGAGGTCGCTGGCGTCGCGCCGGCCCAGGTCCTGCTGGAGCGCGCCCAGCGGGGCCAGCTCGCGCGCAATGCCACGCCACAGCCACCAGGCGAGCACGCCCAGCAGCAGGATCTGCGGCAGCGTCGCATAGAGCGCCAAGCGCCGCAGCAGCGCCGTGCGCGAGCCGGTCGTCTGGGCCACGACCACGGTGAAGTCGCCCGTCCCGGCGGGATGGCGCAGGACCACGGCGCGCAATTGCTTGCCGGCGAAGCGCACGTCCGCCAGATGCCAGGTCGCGCCGTCGGCCAGGAAGGGCGTCTGCAGCGTCGGCTCGCCGGAAAGCAGGCTGCCGTCGGGCCGACGGACGGCGAAGTACACCGTCTCCCGCTGGTCGAACAGCAGCGTCGTCATCTCGCGCGCCGTGAGCTGCAACTGCGCGTCGGGCCGGCCCTGGGGCTGGATGTTGGCGGCGATGGCGTAGGCATCGTCCACCAGTGCGCGGTCGAAGGCCTGGCGCACGAAATAGTTGGAGATGGTCAGCACCACCACCGTGCCGGCCAGCCAGGTGAGGGCCAGCGGCAGCATCACCTGCCGCAGCACCCGCGCGCGCAGCGACGGGCGCGGGCGATGCCCGGCCGCCGCAACTGCCGCGGCGGTGGCCGGCCGGGCGCTCAAGCGTCGCCTTCCAGCAGGTAGCCGATGCCGCGCAGGGTGCGGATGCCGGCACCGCTGCCGAGCAGCTTCTTGCGCAGGCGCGAGATGAAGGCCTCCAGCGCGTTGTCGCCCAGCGCGTCGTCGAAGCTCGAGAGCTTGTTGGAGAGCACGCGCTTGCTGACGGCGTGGCCCGGCGGGCTCATGAGCTCCCAGAGCACCTCGAATTCGCGGGCCGGCAGGTCCAGCGGCGCACTGCCGATGAAGAAACGGCGCGCCCGGCGGTCGAGCTTGAGCTGGCCGACCAATGCGACGTCATCCGTGCCCTGGGCGCGGCGCACCAGGGCGCGCAGGCGGGCGTCGACTTCGGGCAGTTCGAAGGGTTTGCCGAGGTAGTCGTCGGCGCCGGCGTCCAGGCCGGCGATGCGCTCGTCGGTTCGGTTGCGGGCGGTGAGGACCAGCACCGGCGTACGGTCACCGCGGCTGCGCGCCTGCCGCAGCACGGTCAGGCCGCTGCCCAGCGGGCTGCCGGGGCCGGGGCCGGCCGGCAGGTTCAGGTCCAGCAGCACGGCATCGAAGGGTTGCACACGCCAGAGGTAATCGGCCTCCTCCATGCTCGCCGCCACATCGACCCGATGTCCGGCATCGGTCAGGCTGCGCAGCATCACGTCGCGCAGGGTCGCATCGTCTTCCACCAACAGGATTCGCATGGGGGCGAAGGCTACCCCACCCGAAGGGAAGCTGACCAGGGGGTGGTCAGCAAGTCGTCAGTGCATCGGCGCGAATCTCGTTGTTCTGGCCTGATTGCGCCACTTGCGGGCGCGCGGAGCCCCGAGCGGGCGGTGACGGCCGTTCTTCAGGACAGTGCGCGTCTGAGTTCGGCGGCACGCTCCGTGATGGCATCGACGTCCAGAGCGTCCTCGGCATGGGCGAGGTAGGTGTCGAGGTCATGCACTGCCTGCGCGGTATGGCTCTGCTCGGCGCGGGCCAGGCCGCGGTCGCGGTACTCGCCCCAGGCCTGGGGCAGCAGCACGATCAGGCGGTCCAGAACGGCGATCAGGCGGGCCCAGTCCTCCTGCGCGCTGTGGATCTCCTTCAGGTTGCGCAGCATGCGGGCGATGATCTCCCGTGCAGGCGCGGGCTGCAGGTACAGGCCCAGCGGCACGTCGAATTCGCCCACCAGGCCGTTGCTGCGCTTGTACGGCTCCAGGCGTTCGGCCAGTTCCTCCCGCGACAGCGAACGGCCGGTGAAGGGGTCGATCACGACCTGCCCCTTGGGCAGCGACACCTTCAGCATGAAATGGCCGGGAAAGCTGATGCCGCGCGCATGCAGGTTCAGGCCCTGGGCCAGCTCGATCCACAGCACCGCCAGCGAGATCGGGATGCCGCGCCGGGTGCGCAGCACCACATGCAGGAAGCTGTTGTCGGGGTCGTAGTAGTCGTTGACGTTGCCGCCGAAACCCAGGTCGTGGAAGAAGAACTGGTTCAGCGCCCGAAGCCGCGCCAGCGGCGCGGCGTCCGCCGGCAGGCGCCGCTTGAGGCGGGCCAGCAGCTGGTCCATGTCGCCCAGCACCTGCTGGACGTCGAGCTCGGGATACTCATCCTGCGCGAGGCTGGCGGCGGCCTCGAGCAGGGGGAAGTGCTCGTCGCTCTGCACCAGCGATTCGAAATAGGCCAGTGGCGTCGGCGTGTCGTATCGAAGAGACATGGGCCTTTGTAGTGGAGCCGCGTCGCCAGCGTCAAGGCGGCCGGCGGAAGCCCCACGGCCACCTCGGCGATGCCGGGCGCCGTGCTTCAGCGCCGCACGAAGCTGCGCAACCGCAGGCCGCAGGCGGTCAACACACCGAAATACAGCACCGCCGCCCCCGCCACGAAGGCCGCCAGCAGCCCGATGCGCAGCAGCCGCTGGCTGCGCAGGCCCACCCAGTCGAAACCGTGCGCACCCCAGACCAGCAGCGCCGTCATCACCACGGTTCCCGCCAGCACCTGCAGCAGGAAGCGGCCCCAGCCCGGCGCCAACCGGTAGCTGCCGCTGCGGCGCAGGCCCACCCACAGCGCCAGCGCATTGACCAGTTGCCCCACGCCGATGGCGAGCGTCAGGCCCGCATGCTGCAGCCAGGGAACGAACGCCAGGTTGAGCAGCTGGGTGATGGCCAGCGCCGCCAGGCTGATGCGCATGGGCGTGCGCATGTCGTGGCGCGCATAGAAACCGGCAGCCAGCACTTTGATCGACACGATGCCCACCAGCCCGACGCCGTAGCCCGCCAGCGCATCCGCCGTGCGCAGCACGCTGGCGTCGTCGAAGGCGCCGTTGTGGAACAGCACCGCCACCAGCGGCACCGGAAACACCAGCAGGGCCGCCGCACAGGGCAGCGCCAACAGCACGATGAGCCGAAGCCCCCAGTCCAGCATGGCGGAATAGCGATCCGCATCCTGGGCCGCGCGGGCCGCCGCCAGCTGGGGCATCAGCACCACGCCCAGGGCCACGCCCAGCATCGCGCTGGGAAACTCCATCAGCCGGTCGGCATTGGTGATCCAGGTGACGCTGCCGGCGGTCAGGTGCGAGGCGATCTGTGTGTTGATGAGCAGCGACAGCTGCGCCCCGCTGACACCGATCATGGCCGGCAGCATCAGGCCGAGGATCTTGCGGGTGCCCGGGTCGGCCCAGGCCTCGCGCAGGGCTGCGAAGCGCACCGCCAGCTTCGGCATCAGGCCCAGTCGGCGCAGCGCCGGGATCTGGATCGCCAGCTGCAACATGCCGCCCACCATCACGCCCACGCACTGGGCGTAGATCGGCTCGATGCCCCAGCGTCGGAACAGCGGCGCCCCCGTCACGATGGACAGGATCAACGCCACGTTGAGCAGTACGGGCGAGGCGGCCGGCACCGCGAAGCGCTTCCACGTGTTGAGGATGCCGCCGGCAAAAGCCACCAGCGACATGAAGCCGATGTAGGGGAACATCCAGCGCGTCATCACGACGGCGGCATCGAAGCTGCCCGAGCGTTCCAGGCCGCTGGCCATGACCCACACCATCAGCGGCGCGGCGACCACGCCCACCCCGCACACCAGCACCAACGCCCACAGCAGCAGCGTACCGACATGGTCGATCAGTTGCCGCGCCGCGTCCTCGCCACCCTCGGTGCGGGTGGCCGACAGCACCGGCACGAAGGCCTGGCTGAACGCGCCCTCGCCCAGCACGCGACGGAACAGGTTGGGAATGCGAAAGGCGACGTAGAAGGCGTCGGTCAGCGCGCTCACGCCGAACACCGAGCTCATCAGCACATCGCGCACAAGGCCGGTGATGCGCGAGGCCAGGGTCAGCAGGGAGACGGTGGAAGCGGATTTGAAGAGCGACACGGCGGCGCAGTGTAGGCGGGGCCTTGGGGCGCCTGACTGCGCGGGCAACCGCCTGCTCCCGTTGCCGCCGCTGACCAGGGCACTCTTGCACGAGGCGAGCAAGAATCGGGTGGGCTATACTCGCGGGTTCGCCGCATCATCCCCAGACACTCAAGGAACACAAATATGGCATCCGCCAAGCCCAAAAAGAAGAACCCGCGCCTCGCGTCGGGCCGCAAGCGCGTCCGCCAGGACACCAAGCTCAATGCCGCCAACAGCTCGCTGCGCTCCAAGTACCGCACGGCCCTGAAGAACGTTGCCAAGGCCGTTGCCGCTGGCGACCAAGCCAAGGCTACCGAGCTGTTTGCCAAGGCCCAGAGCGTCGTCGACACCATCGCCGACAAGGGCATCTTCCACAAGAACAAGGCCGCGCGCGACAAGAGCCGCCTGGCCGCCAAGGTCAAGGCCCTGGCCACTGCCGCCCCGGCGGCCGCCGCCTGACGGAATTCAGGTCAGCCCGGACTGCCGACAGGCGGTCCGCCGTTTGATCGGGTGCGCTGCAGCGAAAAAAGAAAAACCGCCTTCGGGCGGTTTTTCGTTTCTGGATCCGGCAGGCCCGAAGCGGCAAACAGGCGAGGCAATCAGCCCTTGGCCGGCTTCCCGTCCGGTACCAGGCAGGCCTCGGCCACCTGGAGGTCGTTGTCCTTGGCGAAGTTCATGACGAAATCCCAGGCCATCGGCTCGGACTCCTGGAGGTCGCGGTGGACGACCACGCACTTGACGCCATTGATCACCGTCGGCACGCACCAGGGCGAATAGCTGAGATGCCCCCCGAGGCGGGCACCGCCGGGGCGGAACTGGCTCATCACGCCGGCCAGCCGCTCGGCCCAGTCGCTGGGCCGGAACGTGCGACCCTGGCTCGTGACGCCCTGGATGAAGACTTCTTTGGCAGAGGGGGAAACCATTGTTCTCGTGTTCGGCGCAGGCGTGTTGCGCCGCACAAGGGATTCTACCCAGCGTGTCCCGCGCGCGACCTCCGCGGGACATGCATCCGATGGGGATCGCGGCGCATGGCAGTGATGCGCAATCCTCAACGAAGGCGTCATGCCCCCCACCTAGAATTTCTTCACTTTCAGGAGAACCCATGAGCGTCACTGCCGCCCCCACCTCGCCCCACCTCATGAACACCTATGGCCGGCTGCCCATCGCCCTGGTGCGCGGCCAGGGCTGCCGCGTGTGGGACGTCAACGGCAAGGCCTACCTGGACGGCCTGGGCGGCATCGCCGTCAACACGCTGGGCCACAACCATCCCGAACTCGTGCCGGCGCTGCAGGAACAGCTCACCCAGCTGATCCACACCTCCAACTACTACTACGTGCCCGGCCAGGAAGTGCTGGCCGAGCGCCTGACGGCGCTGTCGGGCATGACCAACGCCTTCTTCTGCTGCACCGGGCTGGAGGCCAACGAGGCCGCCATCAAGCTGGCGCGCAAGTTCGGCCACGACAAGGGCATCGAGCGGCCGGAGATCGTGGTGTACGAGCATGCCTTCCACGGCCGCAGCCTGGCCACGCTGTCGGCCACCGGCAACCCGAAGATCCAGAAAGGCTTCGGCCCGCTGGTCGAGGGCTTCATCCGCGTGCCGCTCAACGACATCGAGGCGCTGAAGAAGGCGACCGAGGGCAACCCCAACGTGGTGGCCGTGATGTTCGAGACCATTCAGGGCGAAGGCGGCATCCACCCGATGCGCTGGGACTACCTGCAGCAGGTGCGGGCCCTGTGCGACGCCAACGACTGGCTGATGATGATCGACGAGATCCAGACCGGCATCGGCCGCACCGGGAAGTGGTTCGCGCACCAGTGGGCCGGCATCGTGCCGGACGTGATGTCGCTGGCCAAGGGCCTGGGTTCGGGCGTGCCGGTGGGCGCGGTGGTGGCCGGCCCCAAGGCCGCGAACATCTTCCAGCCGGGCAACCACGGCACCACTTTCGGCGGCAATCCGCTGGCCATGCGCGCCGGCATCGAGACGCTGCGCATCATGGAAAAGGACAGCCTGCTGCAGAACGCTGCCGACGTCGGCGCCCACCTCAAGGGCGCGCTGCAGGCCGCCTTCGAGGGCGTGGCCGGCGTCAAGGAAGTGCGCGGCCAGGGCCTGATGCTGGGCATCGAGCTCGACCGGCCCGCCGGCGCCGTGCTGACCCGTGCCTGCGACGCCGGCCTCCTGCTGTCGGTGACGGCAGACAGCGTGATCCGCCTGGTGCCGCCGCTGGTCCTCACCGTGGCCGAGGCCGACGAGATCGTCGCCCTCCTCGCCCCCATCGTGAAAGCCTTCCTGGCCGAGCCGGCACAATAAGCCCATGAGCCTTCCTGCGATCCGCCACTACCTCCAGTTCAGCGACTTCACGGCCGACGAGTACGCGTACCTGTTCCGGCGCGCGGCGCTCGTCAAGAAGAAGTTCAAGACCTACGAGAAGCACCACACGCTGGCGGATCGCACCCTGGCCATGATCTTCGAGAAGGCCAGCACCCGCACCCGCGTGAGCTTCGAGGCCGGCATGTACCAGCTCGGCGGCAGCGTGGTGCACCTGACCACGGGCGACAGCCAATTGGGTCGCGCCGAGCCCATCGAGGACAGCGCCAAGGTCATCAGCCGCATGACCGACCTGGTCATGATCCGCACCTACGAGCAGGAGAAGATCGAGCGCTTCGCCGCCAACTCGCGCGTGCCGGTCATCAACGGCCTGACCAACGAATTCCATCCCTGCCAGATCCTGGCCGACCTGTTCACCTACCTGGAGCACCGCGGTCTCGGCGCCGACGGCACGCCGGACCCCGAGGCGCTGCGTGGCAAGACCGTGGCCTGGGTGGGCGACGGCAACAACATGGCCAACACCTGGCTGCAGGCGGCCGAGATCCTCGGCTTTGCAGTGCACGTGAGCACGCCCAGCGGCTACGAGGTGGACCAGGCCGTCGCCGGCATCCGCTCCGGCGACAGCTACAAGGTCTTCAAGGACCCGATGGACGCCTGCCGCGACGCGCACCTGGTCACCACCGATGTGTGGACAAGCATGGGCTACGAGGCGGAGAACGAGCAGCGCCGCCAGGCCTTTGCAGACTGGTGCGTGGACGAGGCCATGATGGCCGTGGCCCAGCCCGACGCCCTCTTCATGCATTGCCTGCCCGCCCACCGCGGCGAAGAGGTCACGGGCGAGGTCATCGACGGCCCGCAGTCGGTCGTCTGGGACGAGGCTGAGAACCGCATGCATGTGCAGAAGGCACTGATGGAGTACCTGCTGCTCGGCCGCATCGGCTGACGGCGTTCGCGGCGCGTCCATGAGCCCCTGCCAGAGCTGCGGTGCCTGCTGCGCCAGCTACCGTGTCGACTTCAGCATCTACGAGCTGGACGACATGGGCGGCACGGTGCCCGCCGGGCTGACGGTCGAGGTCAACGGCGCCACCTGCCGCATGCGAGGCACGGACCATGTGCCGATCCGCTGCGCGGCGCTCACCGGCAAGGTAGGGCAATCGGTGAGCTGCGGCATCTACGAGTGGCGACCGAATCCCTGTCGCGAACTCGAGCCCGGGAGCTACGGCTGCGAGAAGGCGCGCGCACGGCACGGCCTGCCGGCACTCGAGGGCTGAGGCGAGTCCCTGACGCCGGGGCAACGCGCACAGGTCGCGTCTTCGTCCGCGTTGGGAATAACCGACACCACGCCCGCCGCGGCAGCGCTATGGTCCGACCCATGTCTGCCACCTCTGCCCGTCTCTGGGACATTTCCCCTCCCGTCTACGTCGGCGCCCCCGTCTTTCCTGGTGACACGCCCTATGCACAGCAATGGGCCGCGACGCTGGGACCCGGCTGCCCCGTCAACGTCAGCCAGATCACGATGTCGCCACACGTGGGCGCGCATGCCGACGCCCCTCTCCACTACGCGGCCGATGGCACGACCATCGGCCTGGTGGACCTGGACGCCTTCCTCGGCACCTGCCGCGTGATCCATGCCATCGGCGCGGCGCCGCTCATCGAATGGCGGCACATCGCTCATGCAGTCGACGACCACCTGCCGCCGCGCGTGCTGGTACGCACCTATGAACGCGCCCCCGTGGACCGCTGGGACCCGCAACTGCCCGCCTACGCGCCCGAGACGGTCGAGCGCCTCGCTGCGCTGGGCGTGCGGCTGATCGGAATCGACACGGCCAGCATCGACCCGGCCGACAGCAAGGCCCTGCCCAGCCATCAGACCATCCGCCGCCACGACATGCGCGTACTGGAGAACCTGGTGCTCGACGCCGTGCCCGAAGGGGACTACGAGTTGATCGCGCTGCCGCTCAAGCTGGTGCAGGCGGATGCCTCGCCCGTGCGCGCCGTGCTGCGCGCGCTGACCTGACGGCCCTCAGGCCGGCACCATGGCGTAGGCGACGATCTCGATCTTCATGCCCGGCACCACCAGCGCCGCCACGGCGGCGCTGGAGCGGTTGGGATACGGCGCCTCGAAGAACTCGCGGTATACCGCGTCGATGGCCGGCATGTCGGCCACGTCGGTCATGTAGATCAGCACCTGCGTCACATCGGCCATCGTGCCGCCGGCCGCCTGCACGGCGCGCCGCAGGTTCTCGAAGGTCAGGCGCGTCTGCGCCTCGATGGTCCCGGTGTCGATGGTCCCGTCGGTGCGGACGGGCCCATGGGCGGTGAACAGCATCGCGCCCGTGGCCTTCACGGCCCAAGAAAAAGGTTGCTTGAGCGCCGGCAGGCCCACATCGATCACTTGCTTCATCACAGCCCCAGATGTTCCATACATAAAACGACGTTTATTTTATGGTCACCGTTGGAAATAAGCGACACAACGCATTTTTTGACGGTGATAACTTCCCCGCTTCGCTCCGTAGCGCCCTGTCCTACGCCGCTCGTCCCCGAGCGCGGCAGCCCGCCCGGCCCGCAGCTTGCATCGTCCGTGCCGCCCTCCGCCCACGGACCGCACCACCGAAAGCCACGCCATGTTCGAACACATTCCCGCCTACCCCGGTGACCCGATCCTCTCGCTGATGGAGGACTTCCAGCGCGACACGCGGCCCAACAAGGTGTCGCTGAGCATCGGCATCTATTTCGACGACGACGGCCGCCTACCCGTGATGAAGGCGGTGCGCACCGCCGAGACCGCGCTGCTGCAGGAAATCGGCCCGCGCTCCTACCTGCCCATGGAAGGCATGGCCGACTACCGCGCCGCAGTGCAGAAGCTGGCCTTCGGCCCCACGCACGAAGCCGTCACCAGCGGCCGCGTTGCCACCATCCAGACCATCGGCGGCTCCGGCGGCCTGAAGGTGGGCGGCGACTTCCTCAAGCGCTACTTCGGCGATTCGCAGGTGTGGGTCAGCGACCCGACCTGGGAGAACCACCGCGCCATGTTCGAGGGCGCCGGCTTCCAGGTGAACCTGTACCCGTACTACGACCCGGCCACCGGCGGCCTGCGCTTCCAGGACATGCTGGCGGCCTTCAAGACGCTGCCCGCCCGCAGCATCGTGCTGATGCACGCCAGCTGTCACAACCCCACGGGCGTCGACCTGTCACAGGACCAGTGGAAACAGCTGATCCCCGTGATCGCCGAGCGCGGCCTGATTCCCTATGTGGACATGGCCTACCAGGGCTTCGGCGACGGCCTGGTCGAGGACGCCTTCGCGCCGCGCGCGCTGGCCGATGCGGGCGTGCGCTTCTTCCTGGCCAACTCCTTCTCCAAGAGCTTCTCGCTGTACGGCGAGCGCTGCGGCGGCCTGTCGGTGGTGTGCGGCTCGGCCGAGGAAGCCGGCCGGGTGCTGGGCCAGCTCAAGAGCTCGGTGCGCGCCAACTACTCCAGCCCGCCGACGCACGGCGCGCGCATCGTCACGCGCGTGCTGAGCACGCCCGAGCTCTACGCCCAGTGGGACGCCGAGCTCGCCGAGATGCGCGGCCGCATCAAGGCCATGCGCGAGGCCCTGCATGCCACGCTGGCCGACCGGCTGCCTGGCCGCGACTTCGGCTACTTCCTGACCCAGCGCGGCATGTTCAGCTACACCGGTCTCACGCCCGAGCAGGTGGACCGCCTGCGCGAAGAGCATGCGGTGTATCTGGTGCGCTCGGGCCGCATGTGCATCGCCGGCCTGTCGACCAAGAACGTGGCCTACGTCGCCCAGGCCATGGCCGCCGTGCTGGACTGACCCCTACCCCTCCCAGGAGCCTTGCGATGAATTCCTCGACATCCGCCGGCCCGGCGGAGGGCGGAGCACTGCCCGAACAGATCGTCCACGAAGAAAAAGCCCAGCTCGACTTCAGCCAGTCGATGAGCTACGGCGACTACCTGCATCTGGACGAGATCCTGAGCGCCCAGCATCCGCTGTCGCCCACGCATGACGAGCTGCTGTTCATCGTGCAGCACCAGACCAGCGAGCTGTGGATGAAGCTCATGCTGCACGAGTTGACGGCCGCCACGGCCGCCATCGCCAACCCGAGCGAGAACACCAAGCCCGAGGCCTTCAAGATGCTCGCGCGGGTGACACGCATCATGGAGCAGCTGGTGGGCGCGTGGACGGTGCTGTCGACCATGACGCCGCCGGAGTACACCGCCATGCGGCCCTACCTGGCCAATTCCAGCGGCTTCCAGAGCGCGCAGTACCGCTGCATCGAGTTCGCGCTGGGCAACAAGAACGCCGCCATGCTCAAGCCGCATGCCCACCGGCCGCACCTGCTGGCCATGGTGGACGCCGCGTGGCGCCGCCCTTCGCTCTACGACGAGACCCTGCGACTCATGGCCCGGGAGGGCCTCGCCATTCCGGCCGACAAGCTCGAGCGGGACTGGACGCAGCCCTACACCGCGAGCGAGGCCGTCCAGGAGGCCTGGCTCACGGTCTACCGCGACCCGAAGGCCCACTGGGACCTCTACCAGCTCGGCGAGAAGCTCACCGACATCGAGGACGCCTTCCGCCTCTGGCGCTTCCGCCATGTGACGACGGTGGAACGGGTGATCGGCTTCAAGCGCGGCACTGGCGGCACCGGTGGGGTGAGCTACCTGCGCAAGATGCTGGACGTGGTGCTGTTCCCTGAACTCTGGACGCTGAGGACGGAGCTCTGAAGCACCCCCCATGCCGCTTCGCGGCTCCCCCCTCTCTGTCGCCTTCGGCTCGGAGGGGGGCGCACCCCGAGGCCTGGCCAAGCCAGTTCCTCGGGTGCCTTGGCTTGGCCTGCTCCGCGACCCTTCGATCCTTGACGCGGGTCCGGTTTCATTCGGTTGCGGATGACCTCACGGGCCTGCAGGGCGCTCAGCCGGCGTACAGCCAGGGCTGGTCCATTAGTGTAGGACCGGCCAGCCGCATCACCATGTCGCGGCCCCAGCGTGCGGGGCCACCCAGATGGAAGATCCGCCCGTTGCGCCGCGCACGGGCCTGCACCTGCGCATTGCGCGCCCAACGCGCCTGCGCATAGCGCGCCAGGGCCTGGGGCACCTCGGCCGAGGTGCAGCCACTGAGCTGCTGCGCCAGCGTCACGGCGTCCTCGATCGCCATGCCGGCACCCTGCGCCAGGTAGGGCAGCATCGGGTGCGCCGCATCGCCCAGCAGCGCCACACGGCCGTCGACCATCTCCTGCGGACCGGTCAGCGGCGTCCGGTCGCACAACGTCCAGGCTCGCCACGCCGGAACGGCATCGAGCAGCGCCCGCAGCGGCTGGCCGACATGGCCGGTGGCACGGTCGAGTGCAGCGCGGCTGGCGGCCTGGTCCCAATCGCGCGCATCGGCACCGACCTCGTCCGGCGATGTTTCGGTCAGCACCACCAGATTGAGCCGTTCGCCCCCCCGCACCGGATAGGCCACGGCGTGCAGTCGCGGCGCCAGCCAGACATCCACCTGCCGGCTGCGCAGTGCCGCGGGCAAGGCGTTCTGCTCCAGCAATGCACGAAAGGCCATGTGCCCGGTCGGCCGCGCCGGCGCTGCGTCGGGCCAGATGCGCGGCCGGACACGACCCCACACACCATCGGCGCCGATGAGCGCATCGCCTTCCCAGGCGCGGCCATCGTCGGTGGCGGCGCAGACGAATTCGTCGCCGCGGGTGGACAGGCGCTCGATGCGCGCGCCCGTGCTGAGCGTCACGGCGCCCGAGGCCTGCGCGCGTACGGCCTCCAGCAGCAGGCCGTGCAGATCGGCGCGATGGACCGTGAAGTAGGGCGCGCCGTAGCGCTGCTCCATGGCGCCTGCAAGGGGCATGGTGGCGATGCGGCCACCATTCAGCGCCGATGACACGCACAGCCGCTCGGGATGGGCCACGATGGCATTCAGCGCCTCGCCAAGCCCCAGGGCGCGCAGCCTCCGGACCACGTTCGGTCCCAGCTGGATGCCCGCGCCCACCTCGCTGAAGGCGGGCGCCTGTTCCATCAGGTCTGCCGTGTGGCCGGCCCGCGCCAGGGCCAGGGCGGCGGCCAGACCGCCGATGCCGCCGCCGACGATGAGGGAATGGATGCGCATGCGCTCGTGGATCCCAAAAAGTCCACGATTCTCGGCCCGGCGACGCCGGCCGGGCTGCGCTGGATCAGCGGCGTGCGGAGGAAGAGGCGCCGTCGCGGCCCCCGACCGGCGTCGGGCCGCAGGTGCCGCAGCTGTCGCAGGAACCGCAGCCGCCCGCCTGGCCCAGGGAGCGGGCCACCTTGGCCTCGCGCTCCTCGCGCACCAGGCCGCTGCGCGCCATCCAGCGCGCCATGCGGGGCGCGAGCGACCGGCGCCAGCCGGCCGGCATCCAGTGCCAGGCGGCATAGACGGCGGCCACGAGGACGATCAGGGCAACGACGGCGTTCTGCATGACTCGGATCTCCGCAAGAGAAGCGTCAGCCGGCCCCGAGGGCCACTGCGACGCGGTAGGTGATGAAGCAGGCCACGTAGGCCAGCCCGAACAGGTAGCCGGCCATGATGAAGACCTGCTTCCAGCTGTTGGTCTCGCGCTTCACGGTGGCCAGCGTCGAGATGCACTGCGGCGCGAACACGAACCACACCAGCAGCGACAGGGCCGTGGCCAGCGACCAGCTGCCGGCGATCAGCGGCTCCAGCGCGCCCGCCACCTCTTCGCCGGAGGCCGCCAGCGCATACACCGTGCCCAGCGCGCCCACCGCCACCTCGCGGGCGGCCATGCCGGGCACGAGGGCGATGGAGATCTGCCAGTTGAAGCCGATGGGCGCGAAGATGTATTCCAGCAACTGGCCCAGCCGGCCGGCGAAGCTGTATTCGATGGCCGGGCCGGTGGCACCGGCGGGCGGCGCCGGGTAGCTGGACAGGAACCACAGCAGGATGGTGAGCGTGAGGATGATGGTGCCCACGCGACGCAGGAAGATCCACGCCCGCTCCCACAGCCCCAGCAGCAGATTGCGCAGGTTGGGCCAGCGGTAGGCCGGCAGTTCCATCAGCAGCGGCGAATGGCCCTGCTGCGTGCGCAGGCGCTTGAGAACCCACGCCACGGCCATGGCCGAGACGATGCCGAAGACATACAGCAGGAACAGCACCACGCCCTGCAGGTTGAAGATGCCCAGCACCTCGCGCTGCGGGATGAAGGCGCCGATCAGCAGCGCATACACCGGCAGGCGGGCCGAGCAGGTCATCAGCGGCGCGATCAGGATGGTGGTCAGCCGGTCGCGCCAGTTGCTGATGGTGCGCGTGGCCATGATGCCGGGAATGGCGCAGGCGAAGCTGGACAGCAGCGGAATGAAGGAGCGCCCCGACAGGCCCACCGTGCCCATCACCCGGTCCAGCAGGAAGGCGGCGCGCGGCAGGTAGCCCGAGTCCTCCAGCGCCAGGATGAAGAGGAACAGGATCAGGATCTGCGGCAGGAAGATCAGCACGCCGCCCACGCCCGCCACCACACCGTCGACCAGCAGGCTGCGCAGCGGGCCCTCGGCCATGACACCCTGCAACCAGCCGCCGATGGCGTCGGTGCCGGCCTTGATGGCGTCCATGGGCACCGCTGCCCAGCTGAACACGGCCTGGAACATCAGGAACAGGGTCACGGCCAGCACCAGCATGCCCCACACCGGGTGCAGCACCACGCGGTCGATGCGGTCGCTGGTGGCCAGGCTGCCCTGCGGCGTCTGCACCGCGAGGTCGAGGATGCGGCGCACTTCCCTGTGCGAGGCCAGCACGTCGTCCATCGAGGGCGCCTCCCAGGGCAGCGGCGAGGAGGCGGGCACTGGGATGTCGAGCGCGGCCAGCAGGTCGGTGGCGCCATTGCGGCGCACGCCCACGGTGCGGATCACCGGGATGCCCAGCTCGCGCGAGAGGATGTCGGTGTCGACGCGGATGCCCTGGCGCTCGGCCATGTCGGTCATGTTCAGCGCCATCACCATCGGCACGCCCAGGCGCTTGGCCTCGAGCACCAGGCGCAGGTTCAGCCGCAGGTTGGTGGCGTCGGTCACGCACACCAGCAGGTCGGGCAGTTGGTCGCGCCGGCCAGTGACGACGTCGCGCGTCACCGCCTCGTCGGCCGACAGCGCATTGAGGCTGTAGGCACCGGGCAGATCCAGCACCGCCACGTGGCGACCGCCGGGTGTGCGCAGTTCGCCTTCCTTGCGCTCGACGGTCACGCCGGCGTAGTTGGCCACCTTCTGGCGGCTGCCCGTCAACAGATTGAACAAGGCCGTCTTGCCGCAGTTGGGATTGCCCAGCAGCGCGACGCGGCGCGGTGGGTTGGGCGACTGGAACGCGATGCTCGCCTCAGCCATGGGCGGCCTCCGCGGGTGCGACGTGGATCAGTGCGGCCTCATAGCGACGCAGGGCGAAGGTGGTGTGACCCAGGCGCACGGCCAGCGGCTCGCGGCCGGGGTGACCACTGGCCACCACGCAGACGCGCTCGCCGGGGACGAAGCCGATTTCAGTCAGGCGCAGCGCCAGGTCGCGGTCGTCCGCGGCTTCGCCGCGGGCGACATCCATCACGGTCGCCCATTGGCGGTCGGGCAGTTGGTCGAGCGGCAGAAAGGCGGCCGGTGCGCGCGAGGCAGAGGTGGACACGGAAGCAATGGGCCCCGCCGCAAGGCGAAGCTCTCTCTGGCAAAAGCCAGATGCTAACAATTTTCAATTGCAAGCAGGAGTCCCGGGGATCAGAAACCGCGTTGCCGTTCGGCAATGCTGGCCAAAGCGGGCCGCGCAAAACAAAGGCCGCGGACCGGCGCTCACCGTTCCGCGACCTTGCTGGCACCGGGACCGCGTCCAATCGGACGCAGCGGCCGGGCGCTTCAGCCCTGCAGCAGCTGCCGCAGCACGAAGGGCAGGATGCCGCCGTGCTTGTAGTACTCGACCTCGATCGGCGTGTCGATGCGCAGGCGCACGGTCACCTCCTTGCGGCTGCCGTCGGCGCTTTCGATCACCAGCTTGACGTCCTCGCGCTGCGGCTTGAGCTCGCCGGGAATGAGCACGTCGATCTTCTCGTCACCCTTGAGGCCCAGGCTCTGCCAGGAGTCGGCACCCAGGAACTGAAGCGGCAGCACGCCCATGCCGACCAGGTTGGCGCGGTGGATGCGCTCGAAGCTGCGGGCCACCACGGCCTTGATGCCCAGCAGCTGCGTGCCCTTGGCGGCCCAGTCGCGGCTGGAGCCAGTGCCGTATTCCTCGCCGGCGAAGATCACCGTCGGCACGCCCTGTTCGATGTACTTCATCGCGGCGTCGTAGATGTACATCTTCTCGCCATTGGGCTGGAACAGCGTCAGGCCGCCCTCTTCCCGCGAGCCGTCGGCGCCGGCCGGCAGCATCAGGTTCTTGATGCGCACGTTGGCGAAGGTGCCGCGCATCATCACCTCGTGGTTGCCGCGGCGCGAGCCGTAGCTGTTGAAGTCGGCCTTGCCCACGCCATGCGCCTTGAGCCACTGTCCGGCGGGCGAGCTCTCCTTGATGGAGCCGGCCGGCGAGATGTGGTCGGTGGTGATCGAGTCGCCGAAGAGCGCCATCACGCGCGCCCCGGTCACGCCCGCCTCCGTTGCCTCCGGCTGCATGCCGAAGCCTTCGAAGAAGGGCGGCTCGGCAATGTAGGTGGAGGTGGGCCAGTCGTAGACCTCGCCCTGCACGCCCTTGATGCTGTTCCACAGCTCGCCCGGGTTGGCGGCGATCTGCTCGTAGTTGCGGCGGAAGGCCTGCGCGTCCATGGCGAAATGCAGCAACTCGTCCACCTCGGCGGCGCTGGGCCAGATGTCGCCCAGGTACACGTCCTTGCCGCCCGTGCCCTTGCCCACGGGCTGCGTCATCAGGTCGACCGTCACGTTGCCGGCGATGGCGAAGGCCACCACCAGGGGCGGCGAGGCCAGGAAGTTGGCCTTCAGGTTCGGGTGGATGCGCGCCTCGAAATTGCGGTTGCCCGACAGCACGGCCGCGCACACCAGGTCGTTGCCGGTGATGGCGTCGTTGATCTCGGGCGCCAGGTCGCCGGCATTGCCGATGCAGGTGGTGCAGCCATAGCCGGCCAGGTAGAAGCCCAGCTTCTCCAGGTAGGGCAGCAGCTTCGTCTTCTGCAGGTAGTCGGTGACGATGCGCGAGCCGGGCGCCAGCGAGGTCTTGACGTGCGGCTTGACCGTCAGGCCCGCCTCCACCGCCTTCTTGGCCAGCAGGCCGGCCGCCAGCAGCACGCTGGGGTTGGAGGTGTTGGTGCACGAGGTGATGGCCGCGATCAGCACGTCGCCGTTGCCGATGGAGACCTGCTTGCCGTCCAGTGCGATGTCATGGCGCACTGCCAGCTTGTCGGCCGGCTGGTTGAAGCCGCTGGCCTCGTTGGGCTTGCTGTAGAGCTCGGTAAAGCGGCCGGCCAGATGGCCCAGGTCGATGCGGTCCTGCGGCCGCTTGGGGCCGGCCAGGCTGGGCGTGACGGTGGACAGGTCCAGCTTGACGGTCTTGGTGTAGTTGAGCGCGCCGGGGGCGGGCATGCCGAACAGGCCCTGGGCCTTGTAGTAGGCCTCCAGGCGCTCGATCTCCTCGTCCGTTCGGCCGGTGCCGCGGAAGTACGCGATGGTCTTCTCGTCCACCGGGAAGAAGCCCATGGTGGCGCCGTATTCGGGCGCCATGTTGCCGATGGTCGCGCGGTCGGGCACCGGGATGGACGCGGCGCCCGGGCCGAAGAATTCGACGAACTTGCCGACCACCTTCTCCTGCCGCAGGATCTGCGTGACGTAGAGCACCAGGTCGGTCGCGGTCACGCCTTCGCGCAGCTGGCCGGTGAGCTCGAAGCCCACCACATCGGGCGTGAGGAAGTACACCGGCTGGCCCAGCATGGCGGCCTCGGCCTCGATGCCGCCCACGCCCCAGCCGACCACGCCCACGCCGTTGATCATGGTCGTGTGGCTGTCGGTGCCCACCAGCGAATCCGGGTACCAGGTGGGGACGTCGGCCTTGTCGTCGGCCGACTTGTAGACGCCCCGCGCCAGGTACTCCAGATTCACCTGGTGCACGATGCCGAAGCCCGGCGGCGTGACGCCGAAGGTGTCGAAGGCCTGCATGCCCCACTTCATGAACTGGTAGCGCTCCTTGTTGCGGGAGAACTCCAGTTTCATGTTCAGGTCCAGCGCCTGGGGCGTGCCGTAGTGGTCCACCATCACCGAGTGGTCGACCACCAGGTCCACGGGCACCAGCGGCTCGATGGTCTTGGGCGACTTGTCGAGACGCTTGGCGGTGCTGCGCATGGCGGCCAGATCGGCCAGCAGCGGCACGCCGGTGAAGTCCTGCAGCACCACACGCGTCACCACGAAGGGAATCTCCTCCGTGCGCTCGGCAGTGGGCTGCCAGTTGGCCAGTTGCTCCACATGCTCGGCGGCGACCTTCTGGCCATCGCAGTTGCGCAGCACCGACTCCAGCACGATGCGGATCGACACTGGCAGCTTGGCAATGTTGGGAAATTTCTTGGTCAGCTCGGGCAGCGACCAGTATTTGCCTTGCCGGCCGGAGGCCGTCTTGAAGGTCTTGAGGGCGGAAGCGAAGACGTGGGCAGGAGCAGCGTCGGCCATGGAAAGCATCCTTCTTGTTCGAACCAACGAGCAAGATAGCAGGCTTTGAAGGCACTGGACGTCAGCGGGATGCCCCTCCTACCGAGGCGCTCAGGCTTGCAGCGCCGGCCGGCGGCGGGGCGACGTGGCGCGCAGGCCGGCCCATTGCGCAGCAGCCAGTGCCAGCACCACCACGGCCTGCAACCCCAACCAGGCCGCGCCGAGCGCCGTGGGCTGCAGGCGGCCACCGGCAAGCAGGGCCAAACACCCCAGCGCCCAGCCGAGATTGCCAACGGCCACCAGGGCGATGAGAACGCGGGGCGGCGCGGCGCGGCTGGCCATCCACGCCGCCGCGGCGGCATAGACCAGCAGGAACAGGCCGCTGTAGCCAAGCAGTGCCGAAGGCAGGCCGGTCAGCGCGGACAGCGGCGCGGTCGCTGCGCACTGGATGGCGCCCGTGAGCAGGCAGGACGCGGCATCCAGCCCCATCACGCGGGAAAGAAAACGGGGCGAGGTCAGGATCGGGGACATGGCAACTCCTTGCAGGGTGGATGGAATCGACGGGGCCGCGGGACCCCGTCGAACGCATCCTCCCGCCGCCGCTGCACCGCGGCCATGACCTGGCAGGTCATGGTCCGGCCGCGGAGGGGGCCGCCAGAATGGCCGCATGTCCGCCAGTCCCCACCCCGACTCCTCCCCGCCGCCGGGCAGCGACGCGTCTTTCGGTGCCCATCTGCGCCACTGGCGCCAGCACCGGCGAATGAGCCAGCTCGACCTGGCCCATGAGGCCGACATCTCCACGCGCCACCTCAGCTGTGTCGAAACGGGCCGAGCCCTGCCCAGCCGCGACATGGTGCTGCGGCTGGCCGAGCGGCTCTCGGTGCCGCTGCGCGAACGCAACCGGTGGCTGGTGTCCGCCGGCTATGCGCCGATGTACCGCGAACGGCCCATCGACGATCCGGCCCTGGCCATGGCCCGCAAGGCCGTCGACCGTCTGCTGCAGGCCCACGAGCCCTACCCCGCACTGGCAGTGGACCGCCACTGGCAACTGGTGGCCGCCAATGCGCTCGTGCCACGGCTGCTCGAAGGCGTCGCGCCCTTTCTGCTGGCAGCGCCGGTCAACGTGCTGCGCCTGAGCCTGCATCCCCAGGGCCTGGCGCCGCGCATCACCAACCGGCGCGCCTGGCGGGCACACCTGCTGGAGCGCCTGGCCCAGCAGATCGGCGCCACCGGCGATCCGGTGCTGCAGGCGCTGCACCAGGAGTTGTCCGGCTACGCCCTGCCGGCGCCCCGGGACGAGGCGGTGGCCGATGGCGATCTCGCGGGCATCGCCGTGCCCTTGTGCCTTCGCCATGGCGGGGCGGTGCTCAATCTCATCAGCACCACCACCGTCTTCGGCACGCCGGTGGACATCACGCTGCAGGACCTGGCCATCGAATCCTTCTTCCCTGCCGACGCGGCCACCTCGGCGGCGCTTGCCGCCCTGGCAGACGACGCACCGCTGTCGAGCGGGGTCGGCATGCGCTGACAGGCGGACGCGCCTGCAGGCGTCAGGCGCCCCCGCGGAGGGCTTCTACGGTGCATGGCACGCGTCCACACGACGCGCCGCCTCACCCACCCATCAGAAGGACAAAGGAAGTTCGCCATGACTCACACCGACGACCACGCCAAGCTCTGGGAGCTGATCAAGGACACGCGCTTCGGCATGCTCACGCACCGCCATGGCGATGGCCTGCTGCACAGCCACCCGCTGACTACGCAGAACCGCTCGGTGGACGAGAACGCCACGCTGTACTTCTTCATCCCGCTCGACGGCGAGATCGCCCGCCATGTCGCCAGCGATCCGGTCGTGAACGTGGCCTATGCGAATCCGGACGACGACAGCTATGTGTCGGTAGCCGGCCGGGCCGTGCTCTCGAATGACGAGACCATGAAGCGCGAGCTCTTCAACAAGGTCGCGGAGGCCTGGTTCCCCAAGGGCGTGGACGATCCCAACCTGGGTCTGCTGGCTGTGGGTATCGAAGCGGCCGAGTACTGGGACGTGACCGAGAGCAAGGTCACGCAGCTGCTCAAGATCGCGCGCGCCGCCATGGGCGGCAAGGCGCCGCCCTCGATGGGCGAGCACAAGAAGCTGGATCTCTGATCCCGTTGCGCGCTTCTGCTCGGCGCGACGGGGCTTTAACCGAACGACAGCGAGGCTGCAGGTTTGCGGCCCCCGGACGAACGAAAAAGGGCCCGCCGAAAGGCGGGCCCTTGCATTGGCGATGCGCTGGCTGAGGCCGGCGATCAGGATCAGGCAGCGACGCCGTCGGCCACTTCCTTGTAGTCCTCGATCTTGTCGAAGTTCAGGTACTGGTAGATCTTGTCGCCGTTCTGGTTGATGACGCCGATGTCCGCCATGTACTCGTCCTTGGTCGGAATGCGGCCCAGCTTGGAGCAGATGGAGGCCAGTTCCGCCGAACCCAGGTACACGTTGGTGTTCTTGCCCAGGCGGTTCGGGAAGTTGCGGGTGCTGGTGGACATCACCGTCGCGCCTTCGCGCACCTGCGCCTGGTTGCCCATGCACAGCGAGCAGCCGGGCATTTCGGTGCGAGCGCCGGCATTGCCGAAGACGCCGTAATGGCCTTCCTCGGTCAGCTGCTGGGCGTCCATCTTGGTCGGCGGGGCGATCCACAGCTTGACCGGGATGTCGCGCTTGCCTTCCAGCAGCTTGGAAGCCGCGCGGAAGTGGCCGATGTTGGTCATGCACGAGCCGATGAACACCTCGTCGATCTTGGCACCGGCCACGTCGGACAGCGTCTTCACGTCGTCCGGGTCGTTCGGGCAGGCCACGATGGGCTCGTGGATGTCGGCCAGGTCGATCTCGATCACGGCGGCGTACTCTGCGTCCGCGTCGGCCTTGAGCAGTTGCGGGTCCTTCAGCCAGGCTTCCTGCGCGTCGATGCGGCGCTGCAGCGTGCGGGCATCCGCATAGCCCTCGGCGATCATCCACTTCATCAGCGTGATGTTGCTGTTGATGTACTCGATGATCGGTTCCTTGTTCAGGTGCACCGTGCAGCCGGCGGCCGAGCGCTCGGCGCTGGCGTCGGACAGTTCGAAGGCCTGTTCCACCTTCAGCTCGGGCAGGCCCTCGATCTCGAGGATGCGGCCGGAGAAGATGTTCTTCTTGCCCTTCTTCTCGACCGTGAGCAGGCCCTGCTTGATGGCGTAGAGCGGAATGGCATTGACCAGGTCACGCAGCGTGACGCCAGGCTGCATCTTGCCCTTGAAGCGGACCAGCACCGACTCGGGCATGTCCAGCGGCATCACGCCGGTGGCGGCCGCGAAGGCGACCAGACCGGAGCCGGCCGGGAAGCTGATGCCGATCGGGAAGCGGGTGTGCGAGTCGCCGCCGGTACCGACGGTGTCGGGCGTCAGCAGGCGGTTGAGCCAGCTGTGGATCACGCCGTCGCCCGGGCGCAGCGAGATGCCGCCACGGGTGCTGATGAAGTCGGGCAGCTCGTGGTGCATCTTCACGTCCACCTTCTTGGGGTAGGCGGCCGTGTGGCAGAAGGACTGCATGACCAGATCGGCCGAGAAGCCCAGGCAGGCCAGGTCCTTCAGCTCGTCGCGGGTCATCGGACCGGTGGTGTCCTGGGAGCCGACCGAGGTCATCTTGGGCTCGCAGTAGGTGCCCGGGCGGATGCCCTGGCCTTCGGGCAGGCCGCAGGCGCGGCCGACCATCTTCTGCGCCAGCGAGAAGCCCTTGCCGGTGTCAACCGGCGCCTTGGGCAGGCGGAACAGCGTGGAGGCCGGCAGGCCCAGCGCCTCGCGTGCCTTGGTGGTGAGGCCGCGGCCGATGATCAGCGGAATGCGGCCACCGGCGCGCACTTCGTCGAACAGCACGTCGCTCTTGACCTGGAACTCGGCGATGACCTTGCCGTCCTTCAGGGCCTTGCCTTCGTAGGGGCGCAGCTCGACGGTGTCGCCCATGTTCATCTGGCTCACGTCCAGCTCGATGGGCAGGGAACCGGCGTCTTCCATGGTGTTGTAGAAGATCGGGGCGATCTTTGTGCCCAGGCAGATGCCGCCGAACTTCTTGTTCGGGATGTAGGGGATGTCCTCGCCCGTCCACCACAGCACGCTGTTAGTGGCCGACTTGCGCGACGAACCGGTACCGACCACGTCACCCACATAGGCCACGGGCAGACCGCGGGCGACCAGGTCCTGGATGAACTTGACTGGGCCGCGCTTGCCGTCTTCCTCGGGCTCGAAGGGCGCGCCGTCGCGCTTGTTCTTCAGCATCGCCAGGGCGTGCATCGGGATGTCGGGACGGGTGGTGGCGTCGGGGGCGGGCGACAGGTCGTCGGTGTTGGTCTCGCCGGGCACCTTGAAGACGGTGAAGGTGATGCTCTGGGGCACTTCCGGGCGGCTGGTGAACCACTCCGCGTCGGCCCAGCTCTGCAGCACCGCCTTGGCGTTGGCATTGCCGGCATCGGCCAGTTCCTTGACGTCATGGAACTGGTCGAACATCAGCAGCGTCTTCTTGAGGCCTTCGGCCGCCACGGCGCCGACCTCGGCGTCCTTGAGCAGATCGATCAGCGGGCCGATGTTGTAGCCGCCCAGCATGGTGCCCAGCAGTTCGGCGGCGTGCGCACGGCTGATGAGCGCGTTCTTCTCGGTGCCATGGGCGATGGCGGCGAGGTAGCTGGCCTTGACCTTGGCCGCGTCGTCCACGCCGGCAGGCACGCGATAGGTCAGCAGGTTCAGCAGGAATTCGCCATCCTTGGCGGTGGCGGACTTCAGAAGTTCGATGACTTCGCTGGTCTGCTTGGCCGACAGGGGAAGCGGGGGGATGCCCAGCGCGGCGCGCTCGGCGACATGGTCAACGTAGGCTTGCAACATCTTTCTTTTCTCCGGAAAACGTTCGGACAGCATCCATTCACGCCGGCAGCCGCAGGGGTTCGAGCCCTCCCAGGGCCTGCGCGCCGACGGTGGCCACGGCGACGGGCTCCAAGCAAGAGCCGCGCCGGTGACCAGCCGGGCTGTGGGTTATTTCTTGGGTGCGTCGGCGCCTTCGAACAGCGCCTTGGGCGGGTTCTTTTTCATCTCTTCGGCAAAAGCCACCTGCGGTGCAGCCTGGCATTCGTCGGCCATGCGCACGCCCTGCTTCTGGTTCATCAGCATGGACTTGTTGCCCAGCTGCAGCCACATGGCGCCCGCGCGGCTGTCTTCCAGGCGGATGGCGCCGGTGCGGCTCTCGACCGGGTGCATGCGGTACTTGGCGCCCTTGGTGCTGACGGTGAAGAAGCCGGGCTTGGCATCGTCGGCCGTGACGGTCACGTCGGCACCCAGTTCGCACTGGATCTTGCCGGTGAAGACGCGCTTGGCGACTTCGATGTCGTTGTCGGTGAGCACGGCGTCGTCGGCGACGGGCGTGGTCTCTTCCACCGCCTTGACGGCGCTGGCCTTGAGGTGCTGTTTGCCCTTGACGTGCACGACCTTGTCCTTGGACGCGGCCTTGGCGGCAGGCTTGGCCTTGGTGGCGGCCTTGTCGGCGGTACTGCTGGTCTGGGCCAGCGTGGAAAGCGGCAGCGCGAGCGCGGCAGCGGTGATGAACGCGAGGGTCTTGTTCATGGTGAGAGGAACCTTCCTTGGATGGCGGAGTTCAGGTGGACGCGTTGTCGGTCGCAAACCAGCCGGCAGCGCGGTCCGGCAATGTGCGTCCGGTGGCGTGTGCGCGCATCAGCACCTGCCAGAAGTGGCGGTAGCTCGCGCGGTCGTGCAATGTGCCATCAAAGCTGATGGGCGCCCAATCTGCTTCTTGTGCTGAAGCTATTATTTGTGTAGCAATTTGAATCTGATCCTCGTCCGGCGCAAAGGCCTCGAGGATGGGACGGATCTGGTTCGGATGGATGCTCCACATCCGCGTGTAGCCGAACTCCCGCGCCGCCCGGCGCGCGGCGCTCTTCATGGCCTGCGCATCGTTGAACTCGGTCACGACGCAATGGGACGGGACCTTGCCAAAGGCGTGGGCGGCACTCGCGATGGCCAGCTTGGCGCGGACGACCAGCGGGTGCGAGAACTGGCCCTGCGCGCCCATGCCGTCCGCCGGGATGGCACCGGCATGGGCCGAGACGAAGTCCATCAGGCCGAAACTGAGCGACTGCACCCGAGGATGCGCCGCGATGTCGAAGGCATGGTGCACCGCCAGGGGAGACTCGATCAGCACATGCAGCGGCAAGCCGGAGGCGCCGGCCGCGTCCAGCGCGGCCACGGCGCGCGCCACATCGGCCGGCCGTTCCACCTTCGGCACCATCAGGTAGGCCAGGCGGTCGCCGGCCTGGCCGGCAATGGTGTCGACGTCGGCCTCGAACGCAGGATGGTCGACCGGATGAACGCGAACGCCCACTCGCATGCCGGGCGCAGCGTTGCGAGCCAATTCGACGACGAGCCGGGCATGATCCACTTCGCCGCCGACGGGCGCCCCGTCCTCGCAGTCGAGCGTGACGTCGAAGACGCAGGCCCCGAATTCGGCCGCCATCTCGGCCTGCAGCGCCAGGCTCTTGCGCATGCGGGCCTCGACGCCACTGTAGTGGTCGCACACCGGCAGCGCGATAGCGCCGGCCTGGGCGCCGAGCAGTACCTCCGCCGGGTGCGCGGCGCGTCGTACAGCGATGGAATCGGCACTCATGAGGGACGGCGTGCCACGATGAACATGCGCGGAAAGGCCAGCAGGCGGCGGCCGTCGGTGCGCACCGGATAGGCCGCGTCGACGCCCTGCTCGTAGGCCTGCAGGTAGCTGGCCCGCAGGTCCGCTGGCAAAGGATCGAGGAAAGGGCGAAGGCCGGTACCGCTGACCCACTCGACGATGGCCGCGGCAGAAGCCATGCGGTGCTGATAGACGGTGTGCCAGACGTCGACCTCGGCCGCCTCGGCCGCCAGCAAGTCGTAATAGCCACCGATCGTCAGCAGCTCAGTGCGCACGCGGTCGGCATCGCCGATGTGCGTGGACCAGGGCGTGCGACCGGCCAGCTCGCGCATCAGGCGATGCGTGGGCTCCTGGCGGTTGTCGGGCATCTGGATGGCCAGCACGCCCCCCGGCGCCAGCGAGGAAAAGAGCCGCGGCAGCAACTCCTCGTGGCCCGGCACCCATTGCAGGGCGGCATTGGCATAGATGAGATCGGGCGCGTCGCCTGAAGGCTGCCAGGTGCCGATGTCGCCCAACTCGAAGCGGGACTGCGGCAGCCGCTGGCGCGCGGCGGCGACCATGGATTCGGCGTTGTCGACGCCGATCACCTCGGCATCCGGGAAGCGGCGCACCAGGAGCTCGGTGGAATTGCCCGGGCCGCAACCCAGGTCGACCACCCGCCTCGCCGACGTCAACGGCACCCGCGCCAGCAACTCGGCGGCCGGGCGAGTCCGCTCATCCTCGTAGCGGCGGTACAGCGCGGGATCCCAATCCATGGTGTCGAAGGAAGAGTCGGAAAACGGGCCCCGCGTTCCCGGGCCATCGGAAAGAAGGTCCGCGAGGCGGCTGGAACCTCTTCCCGCCGCGCGCCCAGGCCGAGCCGGCCGGAACGCGCGTGGCCTCGGAAGGCCTCAGAGCAGGTGCTTGACGCCGTCCTGCTCGCCCTGCAGTTCGGCCAGGGTCTTGTTGATGCGCTCCTGCGAGAAAGCGTCGATTTCGAGGCCTTCGACGATCTTGTACTTGCCGTTCTCGGTGGTGACCGGGAAGCCGAAGATCACGTCCTTGGGAATGCCGTATTCGCCGTTGGAGGGCACGCCCATGGTGACCCACTTGCCCTGCGAGCCCAGGGCCCAGTCGCGCATGTGGTCGATGGCGGCGTTGGCGGCCGAGGCGGCCGACGACAGACCGCGCGCATCGATGATGGCGGCGCCGCGCTTGCCCACGGTGGGCAGGAACACGTCGGCGTTCCAGACCTGGTCGTTGATGGCGTCCTTCACGCTCTTGCCGCCGATGGTGGCGAAGCGGTAGTCGGCGTACATGGTGGGCGAATGGTTGCCCCACACGGTCAGCTTCTCGATCTCGCCGACCTGGCCACCGGTCTTGGCGGCGATCTGGCTGGCGGCGCGGTTGTGATCGAGGCGCAGCATGGCGGTGAAGTTCTCGCGCGGCAGGCTGGGCGCGCTCTTCATGGCGATGTAGGCGTTGGTGTTGGCGGGGTTGCCGACCACCAGCACCTTGACGTCGCGGCTGGCGACCTTGTCCAGGGCCTTGCCCTGGGCGGTGAAGATCTGGGCGTTGGCGGCCAGCAGGTCGGCGCGCTCCATGCCAGGACCGCGGGGGCGCGCACCCACCAGCAGGGCGTAGTCGGCGTCCTTGAAGGCGACTTCCGGGTCACCGGTGGGGATCACGCCGGCCAGCAGCGGGAAGGCGCAGTCTTCCAGCTCCATGATCACGCCCTTGAGCGCCTTCTGGGCCTTCTCGTCGGGGATTTCCAGCAGTTGCAGGATGACCGGCTGGTCCTTGCCAAGCATCTCGCCCGAGGCGATGCGGAACAGGAGGGCGTAACCGATTTGGCCGGCGGCGCCGGTGACGGCGACGCGAACGGGCTTTTTGCTCATGGGAAGACTCCAGACGAAGAGAAAGGAAACGGAACGTGCCGTGTGAGCCCTGCCTGCAGGAATCTGCACATCGACCGGCACCGCCAATCGACCCGGGGCAGGAAACAACCGCGCATTCTAGGCCGATTCCATGGCGCACGTCTTATGTCTTATATAAGATGTGGGACTTGGCACGCTTCGCGATGCCCGTCTTGCACACCCCACCCATGTCCTCCCCACCCGCCGCGGATGCCGGCACGCCTTCCTTCAGCCCGCTGTACCAGCAGATACGGGCCTTGATCCTGCAGGGCCTGCAGGCGGGGGAATGGAAGCCGGGTGAGCCGATCCCCAGCGAGATCGAACTCGCCGCACGCTTTCGCGTGAGCCAGGGCACGGTGCGCAAGGCCATCGACGAGCTGGCGGCCGACAACCTGCTGGTCCGCCGGCAGGGCAAGGGCACCTTCGTCGCCACTCATGCAGAGCAGCAGGTGCAATACCGCTTCCTCAAGCTGGTGCCCGACCAGGGAAGCCCCACCAGCGAGGGCCCCGCAGAACGCACCATCGTGGACTGCAGAAGGGTGCGCGCGAGCGCCGAGGTCGCGCGGGCGCTGGCCTTGCGCGCGGGCGACGCCGTGTTGCAGGTACGCCGCGTGCTGGCCTATGCCGGCGTTCCCACGATCCTCGAAGACCTCTGGCTGCCCGGCGCGCCCTTCAAGGGACTCACGGCGGAACGTCTGGCCGAGTGGCGCGGCCCCATGTACGAGATGTTCGAGACCGAGTTCGGCGTCCGCATGGTGCGGGCAGAGGAGAAGCTGCGCGCCGTTCTCCCCGATGCCGAGCAGGCTTCGCTGCTTCAGGTGACACTGCAGACGCCGCTGCTCTCGGTGGAACGCATCGCCCACACGTATCACGATGCGCCGATGGAGCTGCGCCGCGGCCTGTACCGCACCGACACGCACCACTATCGCAATGACCTCGGCTAGCCCGCTGCCCCCTCCGACACTGATGGGCAGAAACGATGTTGCTCCAAAAAATATAGCAACAGAGCAAGGCGACAGAAAGCTTCAGAGACAGCCCATGCAACATGGTGCATTGCAATAGAATTTTGAGTTGCCTGCATAAACGTCCTGACACGAGTCGCCCTATCGACCTCCCAGAAAGAACCTCCCCATGACAGAGCTAGCTTCCAAGACCAGGCCGCCGCGCCGCGAATTCCGCAACATCAACGTGGTCACGGATCTCACGGGCTACCGGCTTCCGCCGGCGGGCATCGTGTCCATCCTGCACCGTGTCAGCGGCGTGCTGATGTTCCTGCTGATGCCCTTCATCATCTGGATGTTCGACACCTCCGTCTCTTCGGAAATCTCCTATGCCAAGTTCAAGGCCGCCTTCGACAGCGGCCTTGGTTTTTTGCCGGGATGGTTCCTGAAGCTCGTGGCCCTGGCTCTGATCTGGGGCTACCTGCACCACTTCTGCGCGGGCCTGCGCCATCTCTGGATGGACGTCAGCCATGCGGCCGTGACCAAGGAGTTCGGCAAGACCTCCGCCATCGTCGTCCTGGCCATCAGCATCCTCCTGACACTGGCGCTTGGCGCCAAGCTGTTCGGCCTGTACTGATCACAAGAAGAAGGCACACAACACCATGGCAGTGAATTACGGCTCCAAGCGCACCGTCGTCGGCGCGCACTACGGCCTGCGCGACTGGCTCTCGCAACGCGTCACCGGCGCGCTGATGGCGGTCTTCACCATCGTCGTCCTGGCGCAGGTTCTCCTCACGCGCGGCCCCGTCGGCTACGACCAGTGGGCAGGCATCTTTGCCCCGCAATGGATGAAGGTCCTGACCTTCGCAGTGATCGCCGCGCTCCTCTGGCACGTATGGGTGGGCATGCGCGACGTGTGGATGGACTACGTCCAGCCCGTCGGCATCCGTCTGTTCATGCAAATCTTCACCATCGTCTGGCTCGTGGGTTGTGCCGGCTGGGCGATTCAAGTGCTCTGGAGGATCTGAGCCCATGTCGTACACCAAAGCAAAAATCGCGACGCGCAAGTTCGACGTCGTCATCGTCGGCGCCGGCGGTTCCGGCATGCGTGCCGCGCTCGAGCTCTCGCGCGCCGGCCTGAACGTGGCCTCGCTGTCCAAGGTCTTCCCGACCCGCTCGCACACCGTGGCGGCGCAGGGCGGCGTGTCGGCCTCGCTCGGCAACATGTCCGAGGACAACTGGCACTACCACTTCTACGACACCATCAAGGGTTCTGACTGGCTGGGCGACCAGGACGCCATCGAGTTCATGTGCCGTGAAGCACCGAAGGTCGTCATCGAGCTCGAACACTTCGGCATGCCCTTCGACCGCAATCCGGACGGCACGATCTACCAGCGCCCCTTCGGCGGCCACACCGCCAACTACGGCGAGAAGCCCGTGCAGCGCGCCTGCGCCGCGGCCGACCGCACCGGCCACGCCATGCTGCACACGCTGTACCAGCAGAACGTGAAGGCCAAGACGAACTTCTTCGTCGAGTGGATGGCCCTGGACCTGATCCGCGACGCCGACGGCGACGTGGTGGGTGTCACCGCCATCGAGCTGGAAACCGGCGACCTGTTCGTGCTGCAGGCCAAGGCCGTGCTGCTGGCCACCGGCGGCGCGGGCCGCATCTTTGCCGCGTCGACCAATGCCTTCATCAACACCGGCGACGGCCTGGGCATGGCGGCGCGCGCCGGCATCCCGCTGCAGGACATGGAGTTCTGGCAGTTCCACCCCACCGGCGTGGCCGGCGCAGGCGTGCTGCTGACCGAAGGCTGCCGCGGCGAAGGCGCCATCCTGCTCAACAGCAATGGTGAGCGCTTCATGGAGCGCTACGCGCCCACGCTGAAGGACCTGGCCCCGCGCGACTTCGTCTCGCGTTCGATGGACCAGGAGATCAAGGAAGGTCGCGGCTGCGGTCCCAACAAGGACTACATCCTGATGAAGCTCGACCACCTGGGCGCCGACACCATCCGCAAGCGCCTGCCTTCGGTGGAAGAGATCGGCCACAACTTCGCCAACGTCGACATCACCAAGGAGCCGATCCCGGTCGTGCCCACCATCCATTACCAGATGGGCGGAATCCCGACCAACATCAACGGCCAGGTGGTGGTGCAGAACGGCGAGGTGCACAACCAGGTCGTGGGCGGCCTGTACGCGGTGGGCGAATGCTCCTGCGTGTCGGTGCACGGCGCCAACCGCCTCGGCACCAACTCGCTGCTGGACCTGCTGGTGTTCGGCAAGTCGGCCGGCAAGCACATCGTCGACTTCGTCAAGAACAGCGGCGAGCACAAGCCCCTGCCGGCCGACGGCGCCGACCGCACCCTGGCGCGCCTGAACCAGTTGCAGGACTCCAACGACGGCATCTACGCGCAGGACATCGCCAACGACATCCGCGCCACCATGCAGCAGCACGCCGGCGTGTTCCGCACCCAGGCCAGCATGGACGAAGGCGTGGTCAAGGTGGCCGACCTGCGCAGCCGCGTTCCTTCGGTGACGCTGAAAGACAAATCCATGGTGTGGAACACCGCGCGCATGGAAGCACTCGAAGTCGACAACCTGATCGAAGTGGCCCAGGCCACGATGGTCTCGGCCGCTGCCCGCAAGGAATGCCGCGGCGCCCATACGGTGGACGACTACGAGCACCCGGCCGACCATCCGGAGTTCCCGCTGGGCCGCAACGACAAGGAATGGATGAAGCACACGCTGTGGCACAGCGCGGGCAACAACCTGACCTACAAGCCGGTCAACCTCAAGCCGCTGACCGTCGACAGCGTGCCGCCGAAGGTCCGCACGTTCTGACATCGCCGCAACCCCACGAGACACCGACATGAAGCGCACATTCCAGATCTACCGCTACGACCCGGACAAGGACGCCAAGCCCTACATGCAGACCGTCGAGATCGAACTCGACGGCCACGAACGCATGCTGCTGGACGCCCTGGTCAAGCTCAAGGCCCAGGATCCGAGCATCGCCTTCCGCCGCTCCTGCCGCGAAGGCGTGTGCGGCTCGGACGCGATGAACATCAACGGCAAGAACGGCCTGGCATGTCTGACCAACATGAACACGCTCAAGGGCACCATCGTGCTCAAGCCGCTGCCGGGGCTGCCGGTCATCCGCGACCTGATCGTGGACATGACCCAGTTCTTCAAGCAGTACCACTCGATCAAGCCGTACCTGATCACCGAGGGCCTGGCCCCCGAGCGCGAGCGGCTGCAGTCGCCTGAGGAGCGCGAGGAGCTCAACGGCCTGTACGAGTGCATCCTGTGCGCGAGCTGCTCCACGAGCTGCCCCAGCTTCTGGTGGAACCCCGACAAGTTCGTCGGCCCGGCCGGCCTGCTGCAGGCCTACCGCTTCATCGCCGACAGCCGCGACGAAGCCACCGGCGAACGGCTCGACAACCTCGAAGACCCGTACCGCCTGTTCCGCTGCCACACGATCATGAACTGCGTGGACGTGTGCCCCAAGCACCTGAATCCCACCAAGGCGATCGGCAAGATCAAGGAGCTGATGGTGCGTCGCGCCATCTGATCCTGGCCGAACGAAGCAACGGAGACGACACGCCATGCCGCAATCGCAGCCAGCCCCGGGCGCATCCGACGAACGACTCGACGAGCGCGCCCTGGCCCGGCTGCAGTGGCGTTGCCGACGCGGGTTGCTGGAGAACGACATCTTCATCACCCGCTTCTTCGAGCGGCATGGTTCTGGCTTGACCCGGGCCCAGGCCCAGGCGATCGAAACCCTGATGGACCTGCCGGACAACGACCTGCTCGACCTTCTGCTGCGCCGAAAGGAGCCCGAGCCCGCATGGGCCGGGGCCGAGGTGGCGGCGGTGCTGGAGCTGATGCGCCCCCCGGGCGACCGGCTCGCGGCCTGAGCCGCTCCATCCGATCCTTCGCCACCCTCCCCATTTCCTCCACCTTCTCAAGAGAAAGTCGACATGAAAGCCTCCGACATCAAGGCCACGCTCGCGTTCAGCAATGGCGATCAAGCCATCGATCTGCCGATCTACAAGGGCACGGTCGGTCCGGACGTCATCGACATCCGCAAGCTGTACGCGCAGACGGGCATGTTCACCTACGACCCGGGCTTCCTGTCCACGGCGTCGTGCCAGTCGGCCATCACGTACATCGACGGCGACAAGGGCGAGCTGCTGTACCGCGGCTACCCCATCGAGCAGCTGGCGGTGAACTGCGACTTCCTGGAAACCTGCTACCTGCTGCTCAACGGCGAACTGCCCAACGAATCGCAGAAGGCCGAGTTCACCGACACGGTGACGCGCCACACGATGGTGAACGAGCAGATGCAGTTCTTCCTGCGTGGCTTCCGCCGCGACGCGCACCCGATGGCCGTGCTGACCGGCCTGGTGGGCGCCCTGTCGGCCTTCTATCACGACAGCACCGACATCAATAACCCCGAGCATCGCGAGATCGCGGCCATCCGCCTGATCGCCAAGATGCCCACGCTGGTCGCCATGGCCTACAAGTACGGCACCGGCCAGCCGTACATGTATCCGAAGAACGACCTGAGCTACTCAGGCAACTTCCTGCGCATGATGTTCGGCACGCCGTGCGAAGAGTACAAGGTCAACCCGGTCATCGAGCGCGCCATCGACCGCATCTTCATCCTGCACGCGGACCACGAGCAGAACGCGTCGACCTCCACCGTGCGCCTGTGCGGCAGCTCGGGCACCAACCCGTTCGCCGCCATCGCGGCCGGCGTGGCCTGCCTGTGGGGCCCCGCCCACGGCGGTGCCAACGAGGCCTGCCTGAATATGCTGGAAGACATCCAGCGCAATGGCGGTGTTTCCAAGGTTGGCGAGTTCATGGAGAAGGTCAAGGACAAGAACTCCGGCGTCAAGCTGATGGGCTTCGGCCACCGCGTGTACAAGAACTACGACCCGCGCGCCAAGCTGATGCAGGAAACCTGCAACGAGGTCCTGTCCGAGCTGGGCCTGGAGAAGGACCCGCTGTTCGCCCTGGCGAAGCAGCTGGAAAAGATCGCCTTGGAAGACGACTACTTCGTGCAGCGCAAGCTCTACCCGAACGTCGACTTCTACTCCGGCATCGTGCAGCGCGCCATCGGCATCCCGGTCAACCTGTTCACCGGCATCTTCGCGCTGGCCCGCACGGTGGGCTGGATCGCGCAGCTGAACGAAATGATCAGCGACCCCGAGTACAAGATCGGCCGTCCGCGTCAGCTCTTCACCGGCGCCGACAAGCGCGACGTGAAGCCGATCGCCCAGCGCTGAACGCCGCCCGCATGCAGGTGCCGCGAGGTGCCCGCCTGCAATGCATAGGCCGCCTTCGGGCGGCCTTTTTGCGTCTTGACTGACATCCGCCTGACTTCCTGGTCGTCACATTGCGCTGCGGAGGGTGACCTCCGACATCCACATCGTCCACGAAGAGGAAGGAAACGTCCCATGAAGAAACTCGCCGCCCTGCTCGCCATCACTTTCGCCGTCTCCGTGCCGCTGGCCGGCTGCAACACCTTCAAGGGTGCGGGCCAGGACGTCCAAAAGGCTGGCGAAAAGATCGAAGATTCTGCAAAGAAGCGACAGTGACCGTGGGCGGCATTGCCGCTCCACACCACCGGACGGCCCCTCGTGGGCCGTTTTTCTTGGCACCCCGCGACCGTCATGGCGCGACGGGGCACAACGGGTTCTCGCCTTGCCAGCCACCCCATCGCCATCCGCGATGACTAGCATGGACAAACCATAGGAAAATCACGCCTCCCCTCGTGGATCGTGATGACCTCGCCCGCCCCGCTCACCCTCGAACGCAGTTTTGCGCGCCGCATCGACCTGACGTCGCTGCAGCTCTTCGTGGCCGTGTGCGAGCTGGGCAGCATCGGCCGTGCGGCCGAGCGCGAGTTCATCGCGGCATCGGCCATCAGCAAGCGGCTGTCCGACCTCGAATCCACACTCGGCATCAGCCTGCTCTACCGCCATGCCCGAGGGGTGGACCTGACGCCCGCTGGCGAAAGCCTTCTGCACCACGCCCGCGCCATGCTCTACAGCCTGGAGAAGATGCAGGGCGAGCTCTCCGAGTACGCCGAGGGCGTGCGCGGCCATGTGCGGGTGCATGCCAACATCTCCGCCATCGTGCAGTACTTGCCCGAGGATCTGGGCGCCTTCGCCCGGCTTCACGAAGGCATCAAGATCGATCTGGAAGAACACCTCAGCCACGAGGTGGTGCGCGCGGTGCAGGCCGGAGCGGCCGATCTGGGCATCTGCCATGTGCCCGAGGACGATGCGGGCGAGTTGCAGACCCTGCCTTACCGGCGCGACCAATTGGCACTCGTGCTGCCGCAGCAGCATCCCCTGGCCGCGCAGCCCTGCGTCGGCTTCGCCCAGACGCTGGACGAGGACCACGTGGGCCTTCACACCCACAGCTCCATCTACCGCGCGATGTACCAGGCCGCCACCGCCGAGGGCCGCAGCGTGCGGCTGCGCATCCACGTCACCGGGCTGGACGCCATGTGCCGCATGATCGACAACGGGCTGGGCGTAGGCGTGATGCCACGCCGCGCCTTCGAGCTCATGCAGGCGGGCATCGGCCGCCGGCTGGCCGCAGTGGACCTCAGCGACGACTGGGCGCACCGCGAGATCCGCCTGGTGGCCCGCGACTTCTCCACCCTGCCAGTGGCGGCGCGCACGCTGGTTCAGCACCTGCAGCAGGCAGAAGCCGCACAGGTGCCCGCCGACGCGGACGACGCCTGACAAGGTGTGAACGAACCCGACATGCCCGCTCGTCCTGCCAAAACACGCCCACTCCGCGTTGCAAATGCTCGCCATAGCCCGAGCTATGGCTGCGCTTTGCGCCTTGATTGGGAGCGTTTTCGCAGCCCGCTCGGCCACGCCGGATTCATTCACACCTTGTGAGACCTCCCGAATACCAACCCCGATCCCCCACGAAAGACGAGACCCCATGGCCCGCACGCTCTACGACAAGATCTGGGACGAGCACGTCGTCCACACCGAGGAAGACGGCACCGCCGTCCTCTACATCGACCGCCATCTGGTGCACGAAGTGACCAGCCCGCAGGCCTTCGAAGGACTGCGCCAGACCGGCCGCAAGCTGTGGCGCGTCAGTTCGGTGGTGGCCACGGCCGACCACAACACGCCCACCACCGGCTGGGAGCGCGGCTACGACGGCATCGCCGATCCGATCAGCAAGGAACAGGTCACCACGCTGAACACCAACATCGAAGAATTCGGCGCCGCCGCCTTCTTCCCCTTCCTGTCCAAGCGCCAGGGCATCGTGCACGTGATCGGGCCCGAGAACGGCGCCACGCTGCCGGGCATGACGGTGGTGTGCGGCGACAGCCACACCTCCACCCACGGCGCCTTCGGCGCGCTGGCCCACGGCATCGGCACCAGCGAGGTCGAGCATGTGATGGCCACGCAGACCCTGCTGGCCAAGAAGGCCAAGAACATGCTGGTCAAGGTCGAGGGCAAGCTGCCGCTGGGCTGCACGGCCAAGGACATCGTGCTCGCCATCATCGGCAAGATCGGTACGGCCGGCGGCACGGGCTACACCATCGAGTTCGCCGGTTCCGCCATCCGCGACCTGTCGATGGAAGGCCGCATGACGGTCTGCAACATGGCCATCGAAGGCGGCGCGCGCGCCGGCCTGGTGGCGGTCGATCAGAAGACCATCGACTACGTGAAGAACCGCCCGCTCGCGCCCACCGGCGTGGAATGGGACCAGGCCGTCGCCTACTGGAAGACGCTGCATTCCGACCCCGACGCCAAGTTCGACACCGTGGTCGAGCTCAACGCGGCCGAGATCAAGCCGCAGGTCACCTGGGGCACCTCGCCCGAGATGGTGCTGCCCATCGACGGCCGCGTGCCCGACCCGGACAAGGAAAAGGACGCCAACAAGCGCGGCGCCATCGAGCGCGCCCTGGCCTACATGGGCCTGGAGCCCAACAAGGCCATGAACGACATCTTCGTGGACAAGGTGTTCATCGGCAGCTGCACCAACAGCCGCATCGAGGACATGCGCGAGGCCGCCACCGTGGTCAGGAAGCTGGGCCAGAAAGTCGCCAAGAACATCAAGGTGGCCATGGTCGTTCCGGGCTCGGGCCTGGTGAAGGAACAGGCCGAGCGCGAGGGCCTGCACGAGATCTTCAAGGCTGCCGGCTTCGAGTGGCGCGAGCCCGGCTGCTCGATGTGCCTGGCCATGAACGCCGACCGGCTGGAGCCGGGCGAGCGCTGTGCCTCCACCAGCAACCGCAACTTCGAAGGCCGCCAGGGCGCGGGCGGACGCACCCACCTCGTGAGCCCGGCCATGGCCGCCGCCGCCGCCATCCGCGGCCACTTCGTCGACATCCGCACCATCGCCTGAGCCAGGGAGCAGACACCATGCAGAAATTCACCGTGCACAAGGGCCTCGTGGCCCCGATGGATCGCGAGAACGTCGACACCGATGCGATCATCCCCAAGCAGTTCCTCAAGTCGATCAAGCGCACCGGCTTCGGCCCCAACCTGTTCGACGAATGGCGCTACCTCGACCATGGCGAGCCCGGCATGGATCCGGCCAGCCGCAAGCCCAACCCCGACTTCGTGCTGAACCAGCCGCGCTACCAGGGCGCCTCGGTGCTGCTGGCACGCAAGAACTTCGGCTGCGGCTCCAGCCGCGAGCATGCGCCCTGGGCACTGGACCAGTACGGCTTTCGCGCCATCCTCGCGCCGAGCTTCGCCGACATCTTCTTCAACAACAGCTTCAAGAACGGCCTGCTGCCCATCGTGCTGCCGGAGGCCACCGTGGCCAAGCTGTTCGACGAGGTGTTCGCCTTTCCGGGTTACGAGCTGACCGTCGACCTGGACCGCCAGGTGGTCGTCAAGCCCGACGGCGAGGAGATCCCCTTCGAGGTGCAGCCCTTCCGCCGCTACTGCCTGATGAACGGCCTGGACGACATCGGCCTGACGCTGCGCCACAAGGACAAGATCAAGGCTTTCGAAGCCGAGCGCCTTGCCGCCAAGCCCTGGCTCGCCCACCAGATGATCGCCTGACCCATTTTTCTCTCACCGAAACATCACTTATGAAAATCGCAGTTCTGCCCGGCGACGGCATCGGCACCGAAATCGTCGCGGAGGCCGTGCGCGTGCTGGACGCGCTGGACCTGACGTTCGAGATGGAGACCGCCCTGGTCGGCGGCGCCGCCTACGAGGCCCACGGCCACCCGCTGCCCGAGGCCACGCTCAAGCTGGCCAAGGAAGCCGATGCCGTGCTCTTCGGCGCCGTCGGCGACTGGAAGTACGACAAGCTGGACCGCCCGCTGCGCCCCGAGCAGGCCATCCTGGGCCTGCGCAAGAATCTGGGCCTGTTCGCCAACTTCCGCCCCGCCATCTGCTACGAGCAGCTGACGCATGCCTCCAGCCTCAAGCCCGAGCTGGTCGCAGGCCTGGACATCCTCATCATCCGCGAGCTGACCGGCGACATCTACTTCGGCCAGCCGCGTGGCAAGCGCGTGGCCACCGACGGCCACTTCCCGGGCGCCGACGAGGCCTTCGACACCATGCGCTACTCGCGCCCGGAGATCGAGCGCATCGCCCGCGTGGCCTTCGAGGCCGCCCGCAAGCGCAACAAGCGCGTCACCAGCGTGGACAAGGCCAACGTGCTGGAGACCTTCCAGTTCTGGAAGGACGTGGTCACCGAGGTGCACAAGGACTATCCGGACATCGAGCTGGAGCACATGTACGTCGACAACGCCGCCATGCAACTCGTGAAGAAGCCCAAGGCCTTCGACGTGATCGTGACCGGCAACATGTTCGGCGACATCCTCTCGGACGAGGCCTCGATGCTGACCGGCTCCATCGGCATGCTGCCCTCGGCCAGCCTGAACGACAGCAACCAGGGCCTGTACGAGCCCAGCCACGGCAGCGCACCCGACATCGCCGGCAAGGGCGTGGCCAATCCGCTGGCGACCATCCTGAGCGCGGCGATGCTGCTGCGCTTCTCGCTCAATCAGGAAGAGGCCGCCCAGCGCATCGAGGCCGCCGTCAAGGCCGTGCTGGCGCAGGGCCTGCGCACGCCCGACATCTGGAGCGAAGGCACGACCAAGGTCGGCACCCGGGAAATGGGCGATGCCGTGCTGAAGGCCCTGGCCTGAAAAGGTGTGAACGCGGCGCCCGGCGGGCGCACGCAACATCCGCTGCAAAACGGCCCTGTTGGGCCGTTTTGCATGTAGGACGATACCGATGCGCGCTACAATCGTGCCCCATGTTTGTCGCCCGCCCGTTCGCCCTGAACACCGTGCCTGCCGCCCTGGCCAGCACCGCGCGCGCATCCATCACCAAAACCACGACGACCATTAAGGGCTGACCCAGCCTGGTTCGTCGCGCGTGCCTCCCCCCTGGCCCACGGACGAGCCAGGCGGGCCAGCCCATTCGCCGCGGTCTTCTTTGTATGACTCTGAAAGGGCTTTTGACATGAGCAAGTTGGTAGGTTTGGTCGGCTGGCGCGGCATGGTCGGCTCGGTCCTGATGGACCGCATGGTGGCCGAGAAGGATTTCGATCTGATCGAGCCGCTGTTCTTCTCCACCTCGAACGCCGGCGGCAAGGCGCCCGCCATGGCGAAGAACGAGACCACACTCCAGGACGCGTTCGACATCGACCAGCTCAAGCGCTGCGAGATCATCATCACGGCCCAGGGCGGCGACTACACCACCGAAGTCTTCCCCAAGCTGCGCGCCGCCGGCTGGAAGGGCCACTGGATCGACGCCGCCTCCACGCTGCGCATGAAGGACGACGCGGTCATCGTGCTCGACCCGGTCAACATGCCGGTCATCAAGAACGCCCTGTCCGACGGCGGCCGCAACTGGATCGGCGGCAACTGCACCGTCAGCTGCATGCTGATGGGCGTGGGTGCGCTCTACAAGGCGGGCCTGGTCGAGTGGATGAGCACGCAGACCTACCAGGCCGCATCGGGCGGCGGTGCGCAGCACATGCGCGAGTTGCTCACGCAGTACGGCACGCTCTACTCGGAAGTGAAGGCCCTGCTGGACGACCCCAAGAGCGCCATCCTCGAGATCGACCGCCAGGTCATCGCCAGGCAGCGCAGCCTCTCGGGCGAAGAGACGGCCAACTTCGGCGTGCCCCTGGGCGGCTCGCTGATCCCCTGGATCGACAAGGACCTGGGCGACGGCATGTCCAAGGAAGAATGGAAGGGCATGGCCGAGACCAACAAGATCCTCGGCCAGGGCGAAGGCTTCGGCAGCCCCGCCGTGCCGGTCGACGGCTTCTGCGTGCGCGTGGGCGCCATGCGCTGCCACAGCCAGGCCCTGACATTCAAGCTCAAGAAGGACGTGCCGCTGGCCGACATCGAGGCCATGATCGCGGCCGACAACGCCTGGGTGAAGGTGGTGCCCAACACGCGCGAAGCCACCCTCAAGGACCTGACGCCCGTGGCCGTGACCGGCACCATGACGATCCCGGTCGGCCGGCTGCGCAAGATGGCCATGGGCCCCGAGTACCTGGGCGCCTTTACCATCGGCGACCAGCTGCTCTGGGGCGCGGCGGAACCATTGCGCCGCATGCTGCGCATCCTGCTGGACGCTTAACACTCCTCATCATGCGTTGCCCCGGGGCAACGCATGATCTGGATGAGACGGCCGGCGCCCCAACCGAGCGGGGCCCTTCGCCTTGTTTTTGGGCAGCGCGGGTGTTAACGTCTACTTACATTTTTCGGGCATGGCCCGCGACAGCATGACCAGACTCTCGCCGCCTGCGCAGGCCGCCGGGCGCGACACGGCCGCTTCGGCGGCCGTTCGCCGTTTCCGCATTTCTCCACTGGGCTGGGCCGTGGTGGCGGCGTTCGGCCTGTGGTCCACCCAGTCGCAGGCGCTGACGCTGGGCGCGCTGAATGTGCTGTCGGCGCTGGGCGAGCCCCTGCGGGCCGAAGTCCAGGTCACCGACGTCACCCAGGCCGAGGCGACGAACCTGCAGGTCCGCCTGGCTGCACCTCAGACTTTCCAGAACGCCGGCTTGACGTTCGCCGATACGCTCCAGGGCGTGCGCACCACGCTCCAGCGGCGCGCGGACGGCGGCTACGTCGTCCGCCTGGAAGGGGTGCGTCCGATGAACGACCCGTTCGTGGACATCCTGATCGAAGCCAATTCGCCCAGCGGGCGACTGGTCCGGGACTACACCGCCCTAATCGATCCGCCGCAGGGCCGGGCGCCCGCGACATCGTCGGGTGTGGCCATCGACCGACCGATCACGCCCGCACCCACCCGGCAGGCCCCAAGGGCCGAGCGGCCGACAGCGATCCCGGCGCAAGCCGCGGCAGCGCCTGCTCCGGCAGCGGCGCCGCCAGGGGCTGCAAGCGCCATCACCGTGCGCGCGGGCGACACCGCCGGCCGCCTGGCCGCGGCCGCCAAGCCGGCCGATGTCTCGCTCGACCAAATGCTGCTGGCCATGCTGCGCGCCAACCCCAGCGCCTTCATGAACGGCAACGTCAACCGGCTGCGCGCCGGCGCCGTGCTGCAGATGCCTTCGGCCGACGCGGCCCGGGCCACACCGCCGGAAGAAGCCCGCCGCACCATCGTGGCCCAGAGCCGCGACTTCAACAGCTACCGGCAACGCCTGGCCACCAACGCGCCGTCGATGAACGTGGAAGGGGCGGACCGGCAGGCGTCGGGCGGCCTCCAGGCGCGCGTGCAGGACCGATCGGCCGCGGGTGCATCCGCGGACCGGCTGACCATCTCGCGGGGCGCGGCGCCGGGCCAGGCCTCGGCCGAGGAGCGCCTGGCACAGCAGCGCCAGGCAAAGGAATCCAGCAGCCGGGTCGCCGAACTCTCCCGCAACATCGAGGAACTCAACCGGCTGCAAGGCGCATCGAGCGGCGCGTCCGCAGGCACGGCGGCGCCCGCACAGGCTGCACCTGCCGGGCCTTCCGCCCCTCAGGCCGCGGCGCCCTCCGAGGGAACGGCGGGCGGTACGGGCGCACCAGGCGTGACGGCGCCTTCCACCACAGGGTCCGCCTCGTCGACACCCGCAGCCACGGCGCCAACGCCGCAAGCCGCCGCGTCCGGCGGGGCCGCCGTGGCGCTACCGGCACCACCCGCCTCCGCAGCGGTGGCTCCCGCACCGGTCCCGCCTGCCCCCTCCGCCGCGCAGGAAGAACAAGGCCTGCTGGATTCGCTGCTGGCCAATCCGCTGATGCTGGCGGGTGGCGGCATTGTCCTGCTGCTGTTGCTGCTCGCCCTGCTGGCTCGCCGGCGCCAGCAGCAGAAGAAGGACGCGGCCGAGAGCCTGTTCCCCGAAAGCCTGCAGAAGGACTCCTACTTCGGCGGCTCCGGCGGCGCGACGGTCGACACCAAGGAGGACCACAGCGGCGCCTCCTCGCTCAACTATTCGCCCAGCCAGCTCGATGCAGGCGATGTGGACCCGGTGGCGGAGGCGGACGTGTACCTCGCCTACGGCCGCGACCTCCAGGCCGAGGAGATCCTCAAGGAAGCGCTGCGCACGTCGCCGGAACGCACCAGCATCCAGCTCAAGCTGCTGGAGATCTACGCCCGCCGCCGCGACGCCCGCGCTTTCGAGCAACTGGCGCTCGAGTTGCAGGGGCAGACGGGCGGCAAGGGGTCCGACTGGCATCGCGCGCAGGAATTGGGCCGCAGCCTAGACCCGTCCAACGCGCTCTACCAGGGCGCCCATGCGGCCGACGCCCCGGCAGCCGCCCTGCCTGCCGGCCTGGCGCCTGCCATGAGCGCCGCCGGCATCGCCGCATCCGCCAGCGCGGCCGGCGCCATGTCCGCCCCCCCGGAGGAGCCGAAGCCCCAGGCGTTCGTGCCTTCGGTCGCGCCCCTGGATTTCGACCTGGATCTGGACCTGCCGCCCGCACGCACGCCGGCGGCCGCTCCGGCGCCCACGACGCCATCGGTCTCGTCGCTGTTCCCGTCGGCGCTGGCAGACGACGCGCGTCCGGTCCCCGGCGGGCCAGCCTCGGGACTTCGCGGCGCGGCGGACGAGCCCACCATTCCGGCGCCCCTGCGTTCGGCCCCGGTCGGCGATCTGGGCAACGACTTCGACACCGCCCCGGCCGAACTGGAGCCAATGGCAGGGTTCCGCCATGTCGGCGACGAGGTGCGCACCCAGCCCGCCACGCTGCACGCGCCGCTGTCCATGGAAGGCTCGGACATCTTCAGCCGCGACTTCCACGCCGCGCTCAACACGGCCGACACGCAGCCCATGGACCTGCCGCTGCACATTCCCACGGGCATCGACCCTGGCCCCGGGGAGAGTGCCGACGCCGTCAAGCTGTCGCTCGCGCGCGAGTTGCACGCGCTGGGCGATCCGGAAGGCGCCCGCATGCTGCTGGAGGAGTTGATCGCTGAAAGCGACGGCGCCCTGCAGGAAGACGCACGCCGCCTGCTGGCCGAACTGCGCTGATACTCCAGGGCCGCGCCGTACCACCCACCCAGGGCGGCCGGCCCTCTTTTTCTGCCATGCCCGCGCTGCCGTCCTGCCCTCCGATCTTCCTCGCCTGCCTGCCCGCTGCAGGCGCGTCGCGCGCATGAGGCTCGCGCTCGGCGTCCGCTACAACGGCCGCGCCTACGACGGCTGGCAGAGCCAGCCTTCCGGTCGCACGGTGCAGGACCAGCTCGAACGGGCGCTCGAACGCTTTGCGCAGCAGCGCATCGGCACGCTGTGCGCCGGCCGCACCGACGCGGGCGTGCATGGCTGGATGCAGGTGGTGCACTTCGACACCGACGTCGAGCGCGTGCCCTTCTCATGGGTGCGCGGGCCCAACCGCTTCCTGCCGGAGGACATCGCCGTGCAGTGGGCGCAGCCGGTGCCCGACCGCTTCCACTGCCGCGCCGCGGCCCTGGGGCGGCGCTACCGTTATGTGCTGTCGCAGTCGCCGGTGCGGCCCAGCCTGGAGGCGGGCAAGGTGGGCTGGTCGATGCATGCGCTGGATGGAGAGGCCATGCGCGCCGCCGCCGCGCACCTGCTGGGCGAGCACGACTTCAGCTCATTCCGCGCTTCGGCGTGCCAAGCCAAATCGCCGGTCAAGACCGTGCGGCGCATCGCCATCGCGCGCGTCGGTGCGGCAGAGCGCTGCCACTGGCACTTCGACTTCGAGGCCGACGCCTTCCTGCATCACATGATCCGCAACATCATGGGCTGCTTGGTACGCGTGGGCCAGGGCCATGCCACACCCGACTGGCTGCGCGAGGTGCGCGACGCGCGCAGCCGGCAGGCAGCGGCGCCCACCTTCGCAGCCGACGGGCTGTACTTCCTCGGGCCGATGTACGACGCCGCATGGGGACTTCCGCCCGAGGTCACCATGGGCGTGGAGCCTGGTGCCTGCGAGGACCTGCCCTGAACCTCGTCGGGCAGTCACCCCCTCTCGCCCAGTCACGCGCCCTGTTCCTCTGTCCGCACACGCCATGCCCCCTTCGTCCGCCACCTTCCGCACCCGCATCAAGATCTGCGGTCTCACGCGCGAGCAGGACGTGGACGCGGCCGTGGACGCGGGGGCCGATGCGGTGGGCTTCGTGCTCTACGCCAAAAGCCCGCGGGCCGTGACCGTGGAGCGCGCCGCGGAGCTGGCGCGCCGGCTGCCGCCTTTCGTGGTGCCGGTGCTGCTCTTCGTCAATGAAGCACCGGATCGGGTGCAGGCCGCGCTGGCGGCGGTGCCGGGTTCCATGGCCCAGTTCCATGGCGACGAGACGCCTGAACTGTGCTGGCAATCCGCCGCCGAGGGCCGCCACCGCTGGCTGCGCGCCGCCCGCATCCCCCTGGGCGCGGCAGGGGCCGGCTTCGACCTCTTAAACTACGCGGCTTCCTATTCCCAGGCCAGCGCCATCCTGCTCGACGCCCATGTCGACGGCTATGGCGGTGCCGGCAAGGTCTTCGATTGGTCACTCCTTCCAACCGCCGTCGACGCTCACCTCGTCTTGAGTGGTGGGCTCGCACCTGCAAACGTGGGCGATGGCATTGCGCTGCTGCGCCCGCGCTGCCGGTCGCTGTCGGTTGATGTGAGCTCGGGCGTCGAGACGGCCAAGGGCATCAAGGACGGCGACAAGATCCGCGAGTTCGTCGCCGCCGTCCGCGCGGCCGACGCGCTCCTCGCCCGCTGAGCCCGGGCCTTCGGGCCCGCCGGCTGCACCGTCAGGACACTGCGCGTCCTGACGGCTGCCAAGAAGACCTCATCGTTCTGCCGGTGCCCGCCTGCGCACCGGCGCCATCATCACGATCGCCATGAACATGCCCACCTATGCCCTGCCCGACGCCGCCGGCCATTTCGGCCCCTACGGCGGCAGCTTCGTCAGCGAGACGCTGACCCATGCCATCGCCGAACTGCGCGAGGCCTACGACCGTTACCGCGAGGACCCGGACTTCCTCGCCGAATTCGCCTACGAGCTCAAGCACTTCGTCGGCCGGCCATCGCCGATCTACCACGCGGCCCGCACCAGCCGCGAGCTGGGCGGCGCGCAGATCTACCTCAAGCGCGAGGACCTCAACCACACCGGCGCCCACAAGATCAACAACGTGATCGGCCAGGCCATGCTGGCGCGCCGCATGGGCAAGCCGCGCATCATTGCCGAGACCGGCGCCGGCCAGCACGGCGTGGCCACGGCCACCATCTGCGCCCGCTACGGCCTGGAATGCGTGGTCTACATGGGCAGCGAGGACGTCAAGCGCCAGAGCCCCAACGTCTACCGCATGAACCTGCTGGGCGCCACCGTCGTGCCGGTCGAATCCGGCAGCCGCACGCTCAAGGACGCGCTCAACGAGGCCATGCGCGACTGGGTGACGAACGTGGAGAACACCTTCTACATCATCGGCACGGTGGCCGGCCCGCACCCCTACCCGGCCATGGTGCGCGACTTCCAGAGCGTGATCGGCAAGGAGTGCCTGGAGCAGATGCCCTCGATGCTCCCGGGCGAAGGCAGCCAGCCCGACGTGGTGGTGGCCTGCGTGGGCGGCGGCAGCAATGCCATGGGCATCTTCCATCCCTACATCCCCTATGAGCAGGTGAAGCTGGTGGGCGTGGAGGCCGCTGGCGAGGGCCTGGACAGCGGCAAGCATTCGGCCTCGATCCAGCGCGGCAGCCCGGGCGTGCTGCACGGCAACCGCACCTACATCCTGCAGAACGAGGACGGCCAGATCACCGAGACGCACAGCATCAGCGCCGGCCTGGACTACCCCGGCGTGGGCCCCGAGCATGCCTACCTGGCCGACATCCGCCGCGCCGAGTACGTGGGTGTGACCGACGGCGAGGCGCTGGCCGCCTTCCACCACCTGTGCCGCACCGAGGGCATCATCCCGGCGCTGGAATCCAGCCATGCGGTGGCCTACGCCATGAAGCTCGCCAAGACGATGCGGCCCGACCAGTCCATTCTGGTCAACCTGTCCGGCCGCGGCGACAAGGACATCGGCACCGTGGCCGACCTGTCGGGCGTGGACTTCTACGACCGCCCCTCCATGCGTGGCCTCTCGGTGAAGGGAGGCAAGCAATGAGCAGCACGAGCACCACGCCGGACAGCCGGCGCATCGCGTCCACCTTCGCGCGCCTGGCGGGCGAGAGCCGCAAGGCGCTGATTCCTTATGTCACCGCCGGCTTTCCGCAGGCCGACATCACGCCTGCACTGATGCACGCCATGGTCGCCGCCGGCGCCGACGTGATCGAGCTGGGCGTGCCCTTCTCCGATCCGATGGCCGACGGCCCCGTGATCCAGAAGGCCGGCGAGGCCGCACTGGCGATGGGTGTGGGCATGGCGCAGGTGCTGGTCATGGTGGCCGAGTTCCGCGGCCAGGACACGAAGACGCCCGTGGTGCTGATGGGCTATGCCAACCCGGTGGAGCGCTACGACCTCAAGCATGGCGTCGGCGCCTTCGTGCGCGACGCGGCGGCGGCGGGCGTGGACGGCGTGCTCATCGTCGACTACCCGCCCGAGGAATGCGAAGCCTTCGCCGCCGACCTGCGCGCCCATGGGCTGGACCTGATCTTCCTGCTCGCCCCCACCAGCACCGACGCGCGCATGGCGCAGGTGGCTCGGGTGGCCAGCGGCTACGTCTACTACGTCTCGCTCAAGGGCGTGACCGGCGCCGGCCACCTGGACACCGGGGCCGTCGAGCAGATGCTGCCGCGCATCCGCCAGCACGTGACGGTGCCGGTGGGCGTGGGCTTCGGCATCCGCGACGCGCAGACGGCGCAGGCCGTGGGCCGCACGGCCGACGCGGTGGTGATCGGCACGCGGATCATCCAGCTGCTGGAGGGCCAGCCGCGCGAAGCGGCACTGGCTGCGGCGGGCGATTTCCTGCGCGGCATCCGCGCCGCGCTGGATGCGCTGCCGGTCTCCGGGCCGAAAGCGGGATAATCCTTCCCCTCGTTCCCCGCCCTGCCCGGCCACCGCGCCCGGCAGGCGCCGCGGACAGGCGGCCTGGCCGCCCCGTCCGCCTCCTTGCACAGAACTCGGACGCACACCATGAGCTGGCTCGAAAAACTTCTCCCCCCCAAGATCGCGCCCACCGACCCCGGTGCCCGGCGCCAGATGCCCGAGGGCCTGTGGATCAAGTGCCCGAGCTGCGAGACGGTGCTCTACAAGACCGACCTGGAGCAGAACCAGAACGTCTGCCCCAGCTGCAGCCACCACCACCGCATCGGCGCCCGCGCGCGGCTCGACGCCTTCCTCGACGCCGAGGGCCGCTACGAGCTCGGCCAGGAAGTGCTGCCGGTCGATGCCCTCAAGTTCAAGGACAGCCGCAAGTACCCCGAGCGCCTGAAGGAAGCGCTGGAGTCCACCGGCGAGACCGACGCCCTGGTGGTGATGGGCGGCTCGGTGCTCAACATCGGCGTGGTCGCCGCCTGCTTCGAGTTCGAGTTCATGGGCGGCTCCATGGGTTCGGTGGTCGGCGAGCGCTTCGTGCGCGGCGTCGAAACCGCCATCGAGCAGAAGGTGCCCTTCATCTGCTTCACGGCCACCGGCGGCGCCCGCATGCAGGAAGGCCTGCTGTCGCTGATGCAGATGGCCAAGACCAACGCCGCCCTCACCCGCCTGGCCAAGAAGGGCCTGCCGTACATCAGCGTGCTGACCGACCCGACCATGGGTGGCGTCTCGGCCGGCTTCGCCTTCGTGGGCGACGTGGTGATCGCCGAGCCCAAGGCGCTGATCGGCTTCGCCGGCCCGCGCGTGATCGAGTCCACCGTGCGGGTGAAGCTGCCCGCGGGCTTCCAGCGCGCCGAGTTCCTGCAGGAAAAGGGCGCCGTCGACTTCATCAGCGACCGCCGCGAGCTTCGCAAGACCATCGCCAGCGTGCTGGCCATGCTCACGCGCCAGCCGGCCGACGCGGTCGGCTGATCGCCCTTGGGCGCCCGGTCCGAAGCGGCCGGGCCGTGGTGCGATTGCGACAATCGCCACGAATATGAGAAAAGTTCTCATTAGCAAGGCAGAATAGGGTTTTTACCAGTTCGCCAACAGCGCGCATCGGCGCGCTTTTTTGTGGCCGCTCGCCGGCCCGCCTGCTCATGAGAAGACTGCTCCCTGTCGCCGCCGCCATGGCGCTGCCGCTGCCCTACGCCGTCCTGGCCCAGACCACCCTGGACACCGTGGACGTGCGCGCCGACCGCAGCAACGGCTTCGTCGCCAACACGGTGGAGGCGGGCACCTTCCGCGGCGGACAGCTGATGGACGTTCCGGCCACCGTGAATGCCGTCACCAGCGCCGTCATCGAACTGCAGGCGGCCGACAGCGTCTACGACGTGCTGCGCAACACCGCCGGTGTCACCCGCCAGCAGAACGGCGGCGACACCTTCGACCAGCTGGTGATCCGCGGGATCGGGGTCGAGAACCGCACCAACTACCGGCTCAACGGCTCGCTGGCCATCCCCAACATCTCCGAGATCCCGATGGAGAACAAGGAGCGGGTGGAGGTGCTCAAGGGCGCCTCGGCGCTCTACTACGGCTTCACCTCGCCGGCCGGCATCGTCAACTTCGTGACCAAGCGGGCCGGCGCCACACCGGTGACCAGCGTAGGCGTGAAGGTGGACGACCATGGCGGCGCGCAGGGCCTGGTGGACATCGGCCGGCGCTTCGGCGCGGACGATCAGTTCGGCGTGCGCATCAATGCCGCGGGCGGCAGCCTGGGCTCGGCCATCGGCGGCGTGGACGGCAACCGCCAGATGCAGTCGCTGGCCTTCGACTGGCGCGTGAACGCGCAGCTGACCCTCAAGGCCGACATCGAGCACTACCAGAAGCGCATCGTGGAGCAGGCCGGCATCGCCCGGCCGGCGGCAGTCAACGGCGTGATCACGCTGCCGGCCCTGCCCGACCCCACCCGGCTGCTCGGCCCCACCTGGGCGCCTTTCTCCGCCGAGGTGACCAACACCCAGCTGCGCGCCGACTACTCGATCAACAGCGACTGGGCGCTGATGGTCGAGGCCGGTCGATCCGACGCCGAGCGCGACCGCGGGCTGGCGACCTTCAGCAACTACAACGTGACGACGGGCCGGGGCCGCATCACCGGCACCGTGCAGCACCTGGAGCAGACCTCGCAGCTGCTGCGCACCGAGCTGTTCGGCACCTTCCAGACGGGCAGTCTCCAGCACGAGCTGACCCTGGGCGTGGCACGGGCCGACAAGAGCCAGGCACCGCTCTACAACCGCAGCTACGGCAGCGCCAGCACGGTGCAGTACCTGTACGCCCCGCTTCCCATCGCGCCCCTGGCGCTCAGCAGCCGCACGCTGGTGCCCACCAACGGCTTCCAGGACAGCAGCGACCTGGGCCTGTACGCGCTGGACCGCATCGTGATCTCGCCCGAGTGGCAACTGGTGGCCGGCGTGCGCCACACGCGTTACCAGAGCGTGCAGGGCGCCAGCACCACGCTGCCGGTGATCGCCTACGACGTCGACAAGACCTCGCCGCTGCTCGCGCTGACCCACAAGTTCACGCCGGACCTGGCCGTCTACGGCTCCTATGCGCAGGGTGTGGAGGAAGGCGAGGCGGCGCCCGCCGGCACCACCAACCAGAACCAGCGGCTGGCCCCGGGCGTGAGCAAGCAGAAGGAACTCGGCCTGCGCTGGCAGGCGCCCACCGGCACGATGTTCTCGGCCGCGGTGTTCGACATCGACCGGCCCGGCACCTACACCAACAGCGCCAACACCTTCGTGGGCGACGGCCGGCAGGTCTTCCGCGGGCTGGAGCTGTCGGCCCAGGGCCAGATCACGAAGCAGCTGGCCTGGCAGGCCTCGGGCCAGCTGCTGAACGCCGCCTTCCGCGACATCAACGCCCAGTACAACGGCAAGATGCCCGAGAACACGGCGCGCAAGACGGCCAGCCTGTTCCTGTCGTATGACATCGCAGGCGTGCCAGGGCTTTCGATCAACGGCGGCGCCTACTACACGGGCCGACGGCCCATCGACGACCTGAACCAGGGCTTCATCGGCGGCTACACGCTGTTCGACGTGGGGGCGCGCTACGTGACGCAGCTGTTCGGCAGGCGCACCCAGTTCCAGCTGAACGTGGAGAACGCCGGCGACAAGCGCTACTGGTCGGCCGCCGGGACGCGTCTGGCTGTCGGCACGCCGCGCACCGTGAAGGCCTTGATGAAGGTCGACCTGTGAGCGCAGCGAGAGGCTGACATGCGCTGGACCTGGCGCCAAGTCCTGTTCCAGTTGCACTGGCTGGCCGGCATCACGGCCGGCACGGTGCTGGCGGTCATCGGCAGCAGCGGCGCGCTGCTGGCCTACCGCGCGGAGATCGTCGAGGCGTTGAATCCGGCGCTGTTCCAGCGCCAGCCGCCCATGCCCGGCGCTGCGCCGCTCACTCCCGCCGCGCTGGTCGCCGCCGTGCAGGCGCGTGACCCGAAGGTACAGGTGCAGACGCTCACCCTGCGCGAGCAGGCCGGCTGGCCCGTGCGCATCGGCCTCGCACCGGCGCCCGGCCCGCGCCGCGGCGCACAGCACTGGCTGGACCCGTGGACCGCCGAGCCGCTGCCCGAGCCGCAGGGCGACGAATTCTTCGAGACCGTCGAATCGCTGCACCGCTGGCTGCTGCTGCCGCGCGACACCGGCAAACCGGTGACGGGCGTGCTCGCGGCCTCGCTGTTGTTGCTGGCCCTCTCCGGCCTGGTGCTGCGCTGGCCGCGCCGGACGCTGGACTGGCGCGCCTGGCTGCGCGTGGACTTGCGCCTGCGCGGCCGCGCGCTGCTGTGGAACCTGCATGCGGTGGCGGGCACGCTGGCGCTGCTGTGCTACCTGGTGTCGGGGCTGACCGGCGTCTACTGGGGCTTCGACGCCGTGCGTGCGGCGGTGGACGGCGCGGTGGGCGAAGGACAGGCGGTGCGCATGCAGCGCAGCGGCGGCAACCCGGCCGGCCGCACCATGGGCGCCGCTGGCGGCGCGTCGTCCGCGGCGGGCCCCGGGTCTGCGCCACCCCGCGTCGCGCCCGATCTGGACCGGCTCTGGCAGGGATTCCTGCGCGCATCGGACGGCAATTGGCAGCTGGTGACGCTGCGCTTGCCGGCACGCGCCAATCCGCGGGTCGAAGTCACCTACCTGCGCCGCGACGCCGAGCACGAGCGCGCCCGCAACCGGCTTTACCTGGACGCCGCCACCGGCGAGCCCATCGAGCATCGCCGCTATGCCGAACTGAGCGCGCCAGCGCGGCTGGTCAACAGCATCTATCCGCTGCACATGGGCAGCTTCTGGGGCCCGCTCGGCCGGGTGGTGATGGTGCTGGCCAGCGCCGGGCTCCTGCTCTTCGCCGTGACGGGCTGGCTGCTGTACCTGCGTCGGCGGCGCGAGGCAGCGGCGGCTCGGCAGGCGCGGCGGGCCTCGCTGGCCGCCGCAGGGGGCAGCGCCACACCCGAGACCGGCGGGCTGCTGATCGCCTTCGCCACCCAGACGGGCCACGCCGAACGACTCGCCTGGCAGACCGCGGCAGCCCTGGGCGCCGCTGGCGTGCCCGCCAACGTCCGGCCGCTGCAGGCGCTGGCCCCGGCTGATCTGTCCCGCCACCCGCGCGTGCTGGTCGTGGCCAGCAGCTATGGCGACGGCGAGCCGCCCGACGCGGCACGCGCCTTCGCCCGGCGGTTGAGCACGATGAGCGGGCCGCTGACGCCGGCGCCCGCCTTCGGCCTGATGGCCCTGGGCAACCGCCAGTACGGCGCCTTCTGCGGCTTCGGTCGTGCACTCGACGGGCAACTACGGCGTCTGGGCGCGCGACCGCTGTTCCCGCTGGTGGAAATGGACGAGACGGACGCCTCCGCCCTCGTGCGCTGGCGCGCCGAAGTGGGCGCAGCCTTCGGCGTCGTGCTGGACGAGGACGCAACGCTGGGCCCGGCCCAGGCCGCGCCTGACTGGCTGCATGCCGAGCTGGGCCTGCGCACGCACCTGAATCCTGGGAGCGCCGGCTCGCCGCTGTTCGAGCTACAGATCGCCCTGCCCCCCGAGACCGCCTGGCAGCCAGGCGCGCTGGTGGAGATCGAAGCGCCCACGTCCGGCGAGCCGCCACGGCGCTATTCCGTCGCCTCGATCCCGGACGACGGCACCCTCAGCCTGCTGGTGCGCCAGCGCGTGCTGGACGACGGGCGCCTCGGCCTCATGTCCAACTGGCTCACGGTGCAGACCCTGCCTGGCGCACCGCTGCGCCTGCGGCTGGTCGACAACCCGGGCTTCCGGCTGATCGACGACGACCGCCCCTGCATCTTCATCGGCAACGGCTCGGGCTTCGCGGGCCTGCGCGGACATCTGCGCGAGCGGGCGCGGCGCGGCCACGGGCGCAACTGGCTTATCTTCGGCGAGCGGCACCCAGACCACGATGCCTTCTTCGCCGACGACGTGCAGGCCTGGCAGGCTCGCGGCCTTCTACCGCGGGTGGACCTGGCCTGGTCGCGCGTAGCGCCCGCCGGCCGCCATGTGCAGGACGCGCTGAAGGATGCAGGCGACGCGTTGCGCCGCTGGATGGACGACGGCGCCGTGCTCTATGTCTGCGGCAGCCTGGCAGGCATGACGCAGGGCGTGGATGCCGCGTTGCGCGAGCTGCTCGGTGCCGCGGCAGTGGAGGCGCTGCTCATGGAAGGCCGGCTGCGCCGCGACGTCTACTGAGCGGCTTCAGGCGCAGTTGCCCGGCGCCCGCCCTGTGGGGCTCGGCGCCGGCTCCGTGCCTCAGCGCCCGATGCCGTAGATGCCCACCAGCAGGTTGCCCAGCACCATCGCCACGATCTGCAGCAGCACGATGGCCACGAGCGGCGACAGGTCCACGCCGCCGATCAGCGGCACCACGCGGCGGATGGGCCGCACCAGCGGCTCGGCCAGGCGCTGCACCAGGTCGTGCAGCACCGGCGAGGCACCGGGCACCCACGACAGCACCGCATAGACGATCAGCAGCGCCGTCAACCCCGACACCGCCAGCTGCAGCAGCCCGAACAGCGACAGCAGCGGCAGCGCCACCGGCCGCAGCCCGCCGGCCAGCAGCATCAGCAGCAGGTACTTGAGCATGACGATCAGCCAGGCCGCCACCAGGCTGGCGAGGTCCCAGCGGCCCGCCGCGGGCAGGATGCGGCGCAGGGGCAGCACGATCCAGTCGGTCAACGCGAAGACGAAACGCCCCAGTGGATTGCCGAAGGGCACGCGGTGCAGCTGCATGTACAGGCGCAGCAGGCAGGCGCCGCCCAGCAGGCCGGCGATGACGTCCAGCAGGAACGAAGGGATCTGGTAGAGCATCGTCAGGAAATCGAAGGCGCCGCAGGGGGCAAGGAGGGAGTGCGATGATAGCCACGCACTTTTGCGCCCATCATGTCCGAAGCCAACGCCTTCCTGCCGCTTTTCCCCCTCGGAACCGTGCTCTTTCCGGGCGGGCTGCTGCCGCTGCGGATCTTCGAGCTGCGCTACCTGCAGATGATCGGCGAGTGCCACAAGGCCGGCACGCCCTTCGGCGTGGTCGGGCTGATGCGGGGCGCGGAGGTGCGCGCTGCCGGCGCCGCGCCCGAAGTCTTTGCGGACCTGGGCACGCTGGCCACCATTCGTCACCTGGAGTCGCCTCAATCCGGCCTGCTGGTCATCGAATGCGTGGGCACCGAGCGCTTTCGCATCCTGGAGCGCCGGCAGCAAAACAACGGCCTGTGGACGGCGCGCACCGAGGTGTTGCCGCCCGAAGCACGCGTGCCCGTGCCGGACGACCTGCTCGGCGTGGCCGATGCGCTGCGCCAGTTCGCCGAGACCCTGCGCCAGCGCGGCGGGCCGCTGCCCCTGGCCGAGCCGCCGGACTACGACGACTGCGCCTGGGTGGCCAACCGCTGGTGCGAGCTGCTGCCCTTGCCCTCCGAGATGCGGCAGCGCCTGCTGGCCCTGGACAGTCCGCTGGTTCGTCTGGAGCTGGTGAGCGACCTGCTGGCGCAGACCCGCATCTCGGGCCAGCGCTGAGCGAACGGCGCGGGCCGCCCGCCCCGTTATCACACTGCGAGCACACAGGCTTCGCCCAGGCGGCGTTCCCGCGGCGCGCGTACCGCGTTGCACAGCGCGGCCCCGCTAAAATCGCCGGCCGCGCTGCACCGGGCCCACCGCCCGGCGACCCTGGCGCCCTTCCCCTGACAGCCGCCCTCCCCCCGGTCGCCCCCGCGCCCGGCGGCGGCCTCCAACTGCACGACGCCCTCCATGTCCGACCACACCACGCCGGCCGCTGCCGCCCCTTCCGTTGACGACAACCAGCTGATCGCCGAACGACGCGAGAAACTGAAGGCGCTGCGGGCCGGCCAGGCCGAGGGCCGCGGCGTCGCCTTCCCCAACGACTTCAAGCCCGCCGACCGCGCCGACGCCCTGCTCGCCGCCCACGGCGAGACGGCCGCCGAGACGCTCGAAGCCACGCCCGTGGCCGCCAGCGTGGGCGGCCGCATGATGCTCAAGCGCGTGATGGGCAAGGCCAGCTTCGCCACGCTGCAGGACGCCACCGGCCGCATCCAGCTCTACGTCACCCGCGACGCCCTGGGCGAAGAGGCCTACGCCGACTTCAAGAAGTGGGACCTGGGCGACATCGTCGGCGCCGAAGGCACGCTGATGAAGACCAAGACCGGCGAGCTGTCGATCAAGGTCAGCCGCCTGCGCCTGCTGACCAAGAGCCTGCGACCGCTGCCGGACAAGTTCCACGGCATGAGCGACCAGGAGCAGAAGTACCGGCAGCGCTACGTGGACCTGATCACCGACGAGGCCGCCCGCACCCGTTTCGCCGCCCGCAGCAAGGCGGTGAGCGGCATCCGCGAATTCATGGTGAGCCATGGCTTCCTGGAAGTGGAGACGCCCATGCTCCATCCCATTCCCGGCGGCGCCAATGCCAAGCCCTTCGTCACGCACCACAACGCGCTGGACCAGGAGATGTACCTGCGCATCGCGCCGGAGCTCTACCTCAAGCGCCTGATCGTGGGCGGCTTCGAGCGCGTGTTCGAGATCAACCGCAACTTCCGCAACGAAGGCATCTCGGTCCGTCACAACCCCGAGTTCACGATGATGGAGTTCTACGCGGCCTACTGGAACTACCGCGACCTGATGGACTTCACAGAAGCGCTGATCCGCGACGCCGCCACCAAGGCCGTGGGCACGCTGCAGCTGACCTACCAGGGCAAGCCGGTGGACCTGGCCGCGCCCTTCGAGCGGCTGACCATCCGCGAGGCCATCGTCAAGCACACCGAAGCCGGCGACAACGTCGACAGCCGCGACTGGCTGATCGCCGCGCTGCGCAAGCTGGGCATGAGCGAAGAGAAGGACCGCCTGGCCAGCCGCACCCTGGCCAGCCTGCAGGTGCTGTACTTCGAGGAAGTGGTCGAAGAGAAGCTCTGGCAGCCCACCTTCATCATGGAGCACCCGACCGAAATCTCGCCGCTGGCCCGTGCCAACGATGAGCGGCCCGAAGTGACCGAGCGCTTCGAGCTCTACATCACCGGCCGCGAGTTCGGCAACGGCTTCTCGGAGCTGAACGACGCCGAAGACCAGGCCGCCCGCTTCAACGCCCAGGTGGCCGCCAAGGACAGCGGCGACGACGAGGCGATGTACTTCGACCACGACTTCGTGCGCGCGCTGGAGTACGGCATGCCCCCCACCGGCGGCTGCGGCATCGGCATCGACCGCTTCATGATGCTGCTGACCGACTCGCCCAGCATCCGCGACGTGATCCTGTTCCCGGCGCTGCGGCGCGAGGGCTGAGCAGCCTGTCGGGGCCGGCGCGGCGATCTGGCCGCTCTCAGCCCTGCTGCACCTTCACCAGCTTCATCCGCCCGCCCGCGCCGGCGTGGATGTCGACGGCCGCCTTGGCCACACCCAGTTGCTTCGCCACCAGGGCGATCAGCTCGGCATTGGCCTTGCCGTCCACCGGCGGCGACTTGAGCTGGGCCAGCCAGGTGCCGTCTTCCTGCTGCACCAGCGTGCTTGCCCGGGCGTTGGGCTTGACCTTCACCTGCAGCATGGTGGTCGCCATGGGCCGCGTTCTCAGACGGTGGCGGGCAGCAGCGCGCGGGCGTGGCGGTAGGCCGCATTGGCCATCAGCGCGTCCCAGCCCAGTGCCTCCCCGCGCGGCAGCAGGGCCCGGCGGCGGGCTTCGCGTTCGGGCGACGGCGCGAGTTCGCCACTCGCGCGCGCCTGCGTCATCGCATCCAGGAATTCGTCCAGCACCGCGCCGCCGTTCAGGCTCTGGTTGCACAGCAGCGCCAGGTCGCAGCCGGCCTGCAGAGCCTGCAGCGCCGCCTGGGCCGGCTGCAGCAGCCGGCCTTCGAGGTGGCGGGCACCTTCCATGCTGAGGTCGTCGCTGATGACCGCGCCCGTGAAGCCCAGGCGCTGGCGCAGCACCTCCTGCAGCCAGCGCGACGAGAAGCCTGCCGGCCGCGCATCGACGGCGGGATAGACGACATGCGCCGGCATCACCGCCGCCAGGCTCGCGCTGAGCCAGCGATAGGGTGCGGCGTCGTCGGCCAGGATCTCCTCCAGGCCACGCGGGTCGACCGGCACGGCCACGTGCGAATCGGCCGCCGCGAAGCCGTGACCGGGGAAATGCTTGCCGCAATGCGCCATGCCGGCATCGCGCAGGCCGTGCATCACCGCCCGGGCGAGCGCCGCCACGATGGCCGGATCGCGGTGGAAGCTGCGGTTGCCGATGACGGCGCTGCGCGAGCCCGGCGTCTCGACCGCGGCGGCGTCGGCATGGTCCAGGTCCAGCACCGGCGCGAAGGAAAAGCCGATGCCGCAGGCACGCAGCTCCGCCGCCAGCACCTGGCCGAGGGCGGCCGCCGCGTTCTGTGCGCACTGCGGGCCATCGCTCCCCGACTGCCACAGCATGCCCAGCGACCGCATCGACGGTAGCGCCGTGAAGCCATCCGTGCGGAAGCGCTGTACGCGGCCGCCCTCATGGTCCACCGCGATCAACAGGTCGGGGCGCAGCGCCTGGATCTCGGCCGAGAGCGCCGTGATCTGCGCCCGGCTCTCGAAGTTGCGGCTGAAGTAGATGCAGCCGCCCACGAGCGGGTGCTGCAGGCGGCGCCGATCGTCGGCCGTGAGGGCCGTGCCGGCGACGTCGATGATGAGGGGGGAATCGGTCATGGGGTCCAGGTCGGGCACTGCGGCGGGGGAACAGGCGGCGGAGACGGGGGACAGGAGACAGGAGGGAGGCGCTGCGTGGCCGCCAGACGGAGCCGATCAGGGCATCCACCAGCGCATGCGTCAGGGGCGCTTCTCGACCACCACGAAGCTGGCCGCGTAGTCGGCCTCGTCGGTGACGGTCACATGCGCGCTCAGGCCCTGGGCCTCGAACCAGCTCTTGAGCGGGTCGTGCAGCGCGATGTACGGCTTGCCGCTGCGGTCGTTGAGGACCTCGCACAGCCGCCAGCTCATGGGCATGCGCATGCCCAGGCCGATGGCCTTGCTGAACGCTTCCTTGGCCGAGAAGCGGGTGGCGAGGTAGCGCATGCCGCGCGCCGGCCAGCGGCTGCTGCGCTGGCGCCAGATCGCGAGTTCGGCATCGCCCAGCACACGCTCGGCAAAACGGTCGCCCTGGCGGCCGACCGTGGCCTCGATGCGGCGGATGTCGCAGAGGTCGGTGCCGATGCCGTGGATCACGAGGCAGCCGCGTCGATGCAGCGCAGGTAGGCGCGCGTGGTGGCGTCGTAACCGGCTTCGAGCGCGTCGGCGACGAAGGCATGTCCGATGGACACCTCCTTGACCTGCGGCACGGCGCGCAGGAAGTCCGTGAGGTTGTCCTGGCTCAGGTCATGACCGGCGTTCACTTCGAGGCCGACCGCCTGCGCGGCCCGGGCAGCGGCGGCGTAGCGGGCCAGCACGGCATCGGCGTCGGACCGGCCGCGGGAGGCCGCATAGCCTTCGGTGTAGAGCTCGACACGGTCGGCTCCCACGGCGCGGGCCGCGGCCATCATCTCGGGCACAGGATCCATGAACAGGCTCACGCGCACGCCGAGGGCCTTCGCCTCGGCGATCAGCGGGCGCAGGCGCTCGGCGTCCTGCGGGAAGGTCCAGCCATGGTCGCTGGTGAACTGGTCTTCGCTGTCCGGCACGAACGTGGCCTGATGCGGGCGCAGTTCGCGAACGAAGTCCATCAGGTTGTGGAAGGGGTTGCCTTCGATGTTGAACTCGACGCCCGGCCACTCCTGTTTCAGCAGCGCGTGCAGTTCGTGCACGTCGTCGGCGCGGATGTGGCGGGCATCGGGCCGCGGATGCACGGTGAGGCCGTGCGCCCCGGCCTGCAGGCACAGCGTGGCCGCACGGGTGACGCTCGGAATGCCAAGGTGGCGGGTGTTGCGCAGCAGCGCGACCTTGTTGACGTTGACGGACAGTGCCGTGCGGGAGGAAGTGGCGGTGTTCACGGATGGACCTTCGGCTTGGCCTGGATGGCGAACGTTGCGACCGGTGGTCGGACGCGCCTCACAGATCCTGCAGGTCGCGCATCATCTGCCGGGTGCGCAGCTGGGCGACGCCGCAATGGTAGTGGAGCAGCTGGCGCAGCTGGCTGCGCAGCGCGCCACTGGCGCCGGGCGACAGCTCGGCCACGGTGCGCAGCGTGCGGGTGAAGGGGGCATGGTCGGCGAGTGCGCGCTGCAGCGACTGCCAGCCTTCGGCACCGATGGACGCGGGCTCGTCCTCGCCGGCCTCGCGCAGGCCGGTTTCGGGCAGCAACAGATAGCGGCCGCCCGGGGCGAGCGGCGCCAGCGTCGAGGTCTGCGCGTCCAGGTCGGGCAGGAAACCGATCTCGCGAAGCAGCAGCAGCTCGAAGGCCCGCAGGGCCGAGGCCTGCACCGCCTGCTGCGAGGCCGGATCGTGCGGCGTGCCCAGCACCTGCACGACGGCCGCATAGGCGTCGAACAGCGTCGGGTGCGCATCCTCGCGCGCCAGCAGGCGCAGCAGCAGCTCGTTGAGGTAGTAGCCCGACATCAGCGCGTCGCCGGTCGGCATGACGTGGCCGCCCATCCATTCGGCGGACTTGAGGGTGCGCACCTCGGCATCGCCGCCGAAGGCCAGTTGCAGCGGCTGTAACGGCAGCAGCACCGGCCGGAAGTTCGAACTCGGCCGCTTCGCCCCCTTGGCCACCAGCGCGATGCGCCCGTGGTGGCGGGTGAACACCTCCAGGATCAGGCTGGACTCGCTCCAGTCGTAGCGGTGCAGCACGAAGGCGGGTTCATGCGCGACCCGGCGCGCCGCCCCGGCCACTCAGTTCCCCAGCCCCGGTCGAATGGCCGCGCAGCAGGCCATGCGTGAGCGCCCGCGGAACCGGCTTAGCCGGGCCGCCAGCGAGGTCTTGCAGACCGCGCCGCCCCTCCGGCGCGACCCCTCGCCAGTCAGCCGAGATTCACAGGATCTCGGCTGTACGGGCTCGGCCCCCTTGAGGGGGGAGGCGGCTACACGAAGTGAGCAAGCAACGGGGGGGAGCATTACTCGTAGCCGAAGCTCTTGACACGGGCTTCGTCGTCGGCCCAGCCGGAGCGCACCTTGACCCACAGCTCGATGAACACCTTGGCGTCCATCAGCTTCTCCAGCTCCTGGCGCGTCTCCATGCCGATGCGCTTGATGCGCTCGCCCTTGTCGCCGATCACCATGGCCTTGTGGCCGTCGCGCTCGACCACGATGGTGGCGGCGATCTTGACCAGGCGCTTGTGGCCCTTCTTCTGCGGCGGCTCTTCCTCGAACTTGTCGACCACCACCGTGGAGGTGTAGGGCAGTTCGTCGCCGGTCAGGCGGAACAGCTTCTCGCGCACCGTCTCGCCGGCCAGGAACTTCTCGCTGCGGTCGGTCAGCTCCTCGGCGTCATACCACCAGTTCTGCTCGGGCAGGTACTTGGCGCAGATGGCAAACAGGCGCTCGATGTCCTTCGCGTTCTTGGCCGACATGGGCACAAACTCGGCGAAGCGGTCCTGCGCCTCGCCGCCGTGCTCGCGCTGCATCTGCTGCAGCCAGGGCGCCAGGTCGGCGCGTCGCAGCACGGTGTCGAGCTTGTTGGCAATGAGCAGCACGGGGATGTTGCGGTCGAGCAGGCCCAGCACCTTGGCATCCGCCGACGTGAAGCGGCCGGCCTCGACCACGAAGAGGATCAGGTCCACGTCGGCCACCGCGCCCAGCACCGTCTTGTTGAGCGAGCGGTTGAGCGCATTGGCATGCCGGGTCTGGAAGCCGGGCGTGTCGACGAACACGAACTGCGTGCCACCGGGGCCCTCGGCGTCGGCCACGGTGCGGATGCCGGTGATGCGGTGGCGCGTGGTCTGGGCCTTGCGCGAGGTGATGCTGATCTTCTGGCCCACCAGCGCGTTCATCAGCGTGGACTTGCCCACGTTGGGCTTGCCGACGATGGCCACCAGGCCGCAGCGCTGGCCCGGGATGGGCTCGGCCTGACCGCCCGCGGGCAGCGGCGGCATGGGGGGCATGTCGGGCACCGGATCGTGGTCGGGCGCGGAAGGGACGTCGGGAAGGTCGTTGTGCTCGTTCATGACAGCAAGAGGGAGATTCAGCGGCCGCGGGTCTTCAGGCGCTGCAGCATGGTGGCGGCCGCCGCCTGCTCGCCAGCCCGTCGCGAGCCGCCGCTGCCACGCTCGACCAGGCTCAGTTCCGGCACCTCGCACTCGACCTCGAAGGTCTGCTTGTGCGCGGCACCCAGGGTACCGACGACGCGGTAGGTCGGCAGTTTCATTTTGTGGCCCTGCAGCCATTCCTGCAGCTCGGTCTTCGGGTCCTTGGACGCGGCGCTCATCTGCGGATCGATCTCGATCCCGGCATAGAGTCGCTGGACCAGCGCCTGCGCCGGGCCGAAGCCGGCGTCCAGATACACAGCGCCGATCAGTGCCTCGACCGCATCTGCCAGGATCGAGGGGCGGGCCGCACCGCCCGAACGTGCCTCGCCCTCGCCGAGCCGCAGCAGGCCGGGCAGTTCCAGTCGCTGCGCGATACCGTGGAGCGTGTCCTGCTTCACGAGGTTGGCGCGCACGCGCGACAGGTCGCCCTCCGCCTGACGGGCCAACCGGGTGTAGAGCAGATGCGAGATGGCCAAGCCGAGCACCGAATCGCCCAGGAATTCCAGGCGCTCGTTGTGCTCGGCCGAATAGCTGCGGTGCGTGAGGGCCCGCTGCAGCAGGCGCTCGTCGGAGAAGGCATGCCCCAGGCGCGCCTGGAGCGCCGCCAGGCTGCTCGGATTCACGTGAAGACTTCCCTGTTGTGGTGGTGCCGCAGCCTGCTGGAAGCCGAGGCGGCTCTCAGTCGGTGCGGCCGGAGTATTTCATCAGCAGCCAGGCCGGTCCGACCAGATGGATCTGCTTCTCGTAGGCAAAGGAGACCACCACCTTGTCGCCCACCTTCTGCACCTCCAGGTCCTTGCCCGAGATGGCGGTGAAGTCGTCGATGGCCTGGCCCCGGTCGAACAGCGAGCGGACCTCGGGCACGGTGGTGCCGGCCTTGGCCCGCTCCGCCGCCTTCATGATGGCCTGGTACTCGATCAAGGTGGGCACCAGTTGTGCGGCGACCACGCCGACACAGCCCAGCACGACCACGACGAACAACAGCCCGATGAACGAAATGCCCCGCTGACGGGTTCTGCCTTCGCCTGCCCTCATGAACTTCACTCCTTCGCCGGGATGACCCGCCCTCGTTGCCCGCCGCCACGCTGCGGCGCCTGATCAGTGGAATGGCCCGATCCGCTTGAGGTTGCCGAAGTTCATCCAGACGAAGAAGGCACGGCCCACGACGTTCTGGTCCGGCACGAAACCCCAGTAACGCGAATCGAGGGAGTTGTCGCGGTTGTCGCCCATCATGAAGTACTGACCGGTCGGCACCTTGCAAACAAACCCTTCAACACTGTAACGACAATTTTCACGATTGGGGAAGGCCATGATCTCGGCATCCGAGAGGCCTGCGCGACGGGTCTCGTCGTTGAGGATGCGGTGGTCGACCGCGCCCAGCTTCTCGGAGTACTGCTTCGAATAGCGCATCGTGTCTTCGTCGAAGTAGTCGGGCAGCGGGTCCTTGCTCACGGGCTGACCGTTGATGGTCAGCCGCTTGTTCTGGTAGGACACCTCGTCGCCCGGCACGCCGACGACGCGCTTGATGTAGTCCATCGACGGCTGTGGCGGATAGCGGAACACGACCACGTCGCCGCGGGCCAGCGGCGTGCCCTCGGTGATCTTGGTGCCCAGCACCGGCAGGCGCAGACCGTAGGTGAACTTGTTGACCAGGATGAGGTCGCCGGTCAGCAGCGTCGGCATCATCGAGCCGGACGGGATCTTGAACGGCTCGGCCACGAAGGAACGCAGCAGGAAGACGACCAGGATCACCGGGAACAGCCCGGCCGTCCAGTCCAGCCACCAGGGCTGGGCCAGCAGCCGCTCACGGGTCTTGCCGCCGTCGTCGGTATCGAGCCGGTCGATGCCCTGGCGTGCGAGTTCCTCACGGCGCTGGGCCTGCGTGGCCTCGAAGGCCTGCGCCGCCTTGCGGCGGCGCGGCAGGAAGACCAGCCGCTCGGCCAGCCAGTACAGGCCGGTGACGACGGTGGCCAGGAACAGCAGCAGGGCGAAGTTGCCCTCCACCGCGCCGACGTACCAGGCGCCGATGTAGCCGGCGAACGCGGCAAGGATCAGGGAGGTGAGGATGGGCATCGCTTGGAATTGTTCTGAGGGAAGCTGAGTGGCGGCGGACCGGCGGGTCCGCTCAGTCCTCGACCTGCAGGATGGCGAGGAAGGCTTCCTGCGGCACCTCGACCGAGCCGATCTGCTTCATGCGCTTCTTGCCGGCCTTCTGCTTCTCGAGCAGCTTGCGCTTGCGCGTGATGTCGCCGCCGTAACATTTTGCCAGCACGTTCTTGCGCATCGCCTTGACGGTCTCGCGGGCGATGATGTTGGCGCCGATGGCCGCCTGGATCGCCACGTCGAACATCTGGCGGCTGATGATCTCGCGCATCTTGGCCACCACGGCGCGACCGCGGTACTGCGACTGGCTGCGGTGCACGATGATGGACAGCGCGTCCACCTTGTCGCCGTTGAGCAGGATGTCGACCTTGACCACGTCCGAGGCGCGGTACTCCTTGAACTCGTAGTCCATGGAGGCATAGCCGCGGCTCACCGACTTCAGCTTGTCGAAGAAGTCCAGCACGATCTCGCCCAGCGGCATCTCGTAGGTGAGCATGACCTGGCGGCCGTGGTAGGCCATGTTGATCTGCACGCCGCGCTTCTGGTTGGCCAGCGTCATCACCGGGCCCACGTATTCCTGCGGCATGTACAGGTGCACCGTCACGATGGGCTCCCGGATCTCGGCCATGCGACCGATGTCGGGCATCTTGGACGGGTTCTCCACCATGATGACCTCGCCGTCGCTCTTGAGCACCTCGTACACCACGCTGGGCGCGGTGGTGATCAGGTCCTGGTCGAACTCGCGCTCCAGGCGCTCCTGCACGATCTCCATGTGCAGCAGGCCCAGGAAGCCGCAGCGGAAGCCGAAGCCCAGCGCCTGCGACACCTCCGGCTCGAAATGCAGCGAGGCGTCGTTGAGCTTGAGCTTCTCCAGCGCGTCGCGCAGCTGGTCGTATTCGCTGGCCTCGGTCGGGTACAGGCCCGCGAAGACCTGCGGCTGGATCTCCTTGAAGCCCGGCAGCGGCTCGGTGGCCGTGAACGCCGCGCCACCCGAGCCCTGCTTGATCAGCGTGACCGTGTCGCCCACCTTGGCGGCCTGCAGCTCCTTGATGCCGGCGATGATGTAGCCCACCTCGCCCGCCTCCAGGCTGTTGCGCGGCTCGTTGGCCGGCGTGAACACACCGAGGTTGTCGGCGTTGTAGGTCGCGCCGGTGGCCATCAGCTTGATGCGCTCTCCCTTGGCCAGCCGGCCATCGACCACGCGCACCAGCATGACCACGCCCACGTAGGCGTCGAACCAGCTGTCGATGATCATGGCGCGCAGCGCGCCATCCGGATTGCCGCGCGGCGCAGGGATCTTGGCAACGACAGCCTCCAGGATCTCGTCCACGCCCATGCCGGTCTTTGCCGAGCAGGGGATGGCGTCACCGGCATCGATGCCGATCACATCCTCGATCTCTTCCTTCGCGCGGTCCGGATCGGCCTGGGGCAGATCCATCTTGTTGAGCACCGGCAGCACTTCGACACCGAGGTCCAGCGCCGTGTAGCAGTTGGCCACCGTCTGCGCTTCCACACCTTGCGAAGCATCGACCACGAGCAGCGCGCCTTCGCAGGCGGACAGCGAACGCGAGACCTCATACGAGAAGTCGACGTGGCCCGGCGTGTCGATGAGGTTGAGGTTGTAGACCTGCCCGTCCTTGGCCTTGTAGTGCAGCGCAGCGGTCTGCGCCTTGATGGTTATCCCACGCTCCTTCTCGATGTCCATGGAGTCGAGCACCTGCGCTTCCATCTCGCGCTCGGCCAGGCCGCCGCAACGCTGGATCAGGCGGTCCGCCAGCGTGGACTTGCCGTGATCGATGTGCGCAATGATCGAGAAGTTTCTGATGTGGTTCATCAACGAGAAGACTTAAGTCTTTGAATTTGCTGGTGCAGCAGGGCGAAGCGCACAAGAAAAAAGGGCGCGTCCTCGGCAGACGCGCCCTGAACCAACAAGCAATGGCAACTGCAGTAGTTGGAACTTCATTGTAGGCAAAACGGGGGGCGCGTACAGGCCGGCGGACGCCGGGGAAGCCTCGTTGCAGGTCAGCAACAGGAATTTATCAACACCTTATTCACAGGCTGTGTGGGTTGTTTTCTGGACAACTTGTGGGCGATCTGTGGACCGACGGTGCATCGCGACCTTGAATCCCGCATCGTGAACAAGCGATGGGTGCTTATGAAGCAAAACCGCACTGAGGCGGCCTCATTCTACCGAAATGGTTGTTAGCGCCTGAGATCCCGCCGAGGCGATGCGTCCTATCAACCTCCACCGGTCGTTCGCAAATTTTTATCCGAGAGGCGCCGTCAAGGCCGCCCCACTAAGCCCGAATGGCCTCAAAAACCAAGTCATGGATGGGGCCACTCAGAATCCGCCCGCCGCACTCCTGACGGGCCCCGACACCGTCCGCAGCGCTCAGCGGGTGGGGCGGATCAACGCGTACTGGGCCCAATCCCCACGCCGGAAAAGCACGCTGACGGCCTTGTTCCGGTCCATCTTGGCCAGTGCGGCGTCGAATTCCTTGAGGCTGGCCACTTCCACATTGCCCACCGACAGGATGATGTCGCCCTCGCGCAGGCCGGCGCGGGCCGCCGCGTCGGTGGCGGATTCGACCCGGACACCGCCGCGCAGCTTGAGATCGCGCCGCTGGGCCTCGGTGAGCTCGGCCAACGCCAGCCCCAACGACTTCGCGGCCGCCGAAACGGAAGGCTTGGGCTCTTCCTTGCCGGCGGCCGGCCGGCGCGTCGGCTGGTCGGCCTCCAGCTCGGCCACCGTGATCGAGAGGTCACGCGTCCCGCCCCGGCGGAACACGGTCACCGTGGTCTTGGTCCCTGGCTTGGTGTTGCCGACCATGCGCGGCAGGTCGCTCGGCCGCTCGATGTCGCGGCCGTCGTACTTCAGGATGACGTCGCCGGGCTCGATGCCAGCCTTGTCGCCCGGGGAGCCGCTTTCGACACCGCGAACCAACGCGCCCTGCGCCTTCGGCAGGCCGATGGATTCCGCCACATCCTTGCTGACCTGGTCGATCTGCACGCCGATGCGCCCGCGGGACACGCGGCCCGTCGCACGCAACTGGTCGCTGACACGGATGGCCTCATCGATCGGGATCGAGAAGGAAATGCCCATGAAGCCGCCCGACCGCGAATAGATCTGGCTGTTGATGCCCACGACCTCGCCGCGCATGTTGATCAACGGCCCGCCCGAGTTGCCCGGGTTGATGGCCACGTCGGTCTGGATGAAGGGCAGGTATTCGCCCGTGTCGCGCTGCTTGGCGCTCACGATGCCCGCCGTCACGGTGTTCTCCAGACCGAAGGGAGAGCCGATGGCCATCACCCATTCGCCCACGCGCAGGCGGGAGATGTCGCCCACCTTCACCGCCGGCAGGCCGGTGGCGTCGATCTTGACCACGGCCACATCGGTTCGCTTGTCGGCGCCGACGATGCGGGCCTTGAACTCACGCTTGTCGGTGAGCGTGACGATCACCTCCGATGCGTCCTCGACGACGTGGGCGTTGGTCATCACATAGCCGTCCGCGGTGAGGATGAAGCCTGAGCCGACGCCACGGGGCCGCTCTTCCTCTTGCGGTTGCTGCTGGGGCCGGTTCTGCCGCGGGACGTTAGGCAGCGGCTGGCCGAAGAAACGGCGGAAGAATTCCTGCATCTCCTCGTCCATCTCCCCCGAACCGCGGCGCGTGACCCGCTCCACCGTGCGGATGTTGACCACCGACGGGCCGACCTGATCGACCAGGTCGGTGAAGTCGGGCAGTGTGCGGGTCGCCTGAGCCGCCTGGGCCACGGCCGGCTGCATCGGCACCAGCAGCGTCAATCCGGACAGGGCGGCGAAGGCCAGCGCCGGAACGCGGCGGACCAGGGCGGAAGAAGACATGAAACGGTCTCTGTTCGTCATCCTCGGACTTCTTTCAACAACAGGGAGAGCAAAGGAGCGGGCACCACGATAGCCGCTGGGCCGCCCCTCTCGGGAGATGCCCTTGAGAAGGCCCAGGCGGCGAAAGGTTCAGCGGGTGCGCGCGAGCGCGCGGGCGAAGGCGTCCAGGGTGCGCATCGGCACCTCGCCCACGGCAGTGAGCCACCAGTCGCCCGCAGCGTCGGGGAGCTTGCGCGAGAGGGTGTAGGTGGCGCCCTGGGCCTGGGCCCCCTCCTGGCGCGGCTGGTCGCCGTAGGGCTCCAGGAACAGCGACACCGTGGCCAGCCCGTCGGAGAAGGTCCACTGCAGGATGCGCTTGCGCGGCCCAAAGAAGAAGCGCGGCTCGCCGATGGGACGCAGGTAGCTGCTGACCGGCTTGAAACCGGGGACGGGCTGCGACAGCGTCCAGCCCTCGGCGTCGACATTGACGGACTCGAGCCTGGAGCGCTCGGTCTTCCAGCCCTGGGTGTTGTCCATCATCTCGGCCAGCGCCGGAACGGGCATGGGCTCCTCGAACTGGAGTTCGGAGAAGGCCGACTGCTCCACCACGGCGCCGCGCGCATCGAGGGTCTGCAGCTTCAGCACCAGGCCCGAGCGTCGCTCGCACCACACGCGGTAGCCGAAGCGCATCGCGTCGCGGGCGACGATCTGGACCACGTCGGCCTCGATGCCGGCCACGCGGCCCCGCCCGAGCGGACGGGCGTCGTAGAACTCGGTAATGGAGCCCTCGGTCGCCCCCAGGAGATTGGGGAAGACGTCGAGGTTCTCGCGCTGCTCGGTCTTGACCAGCCGCTGGTCCGGCAGGAAGGTACGCACCAGCTCGTTGCGGCGGAAGGTGGACCGCTGAGGCCCCGACAGCGTCTCCACACGCTCGATGCACACCGGGCCGTCGCAGGCGTGCCAGATGCGCGCACTCGACAACGCGCCGGCGCCGGTCGAGACCACGAAGGTGCCCACGTATTCGGTGGTGCGCGCCGCCTCGTGCATGCGGCGCAGCCAGTCGATCGCACCTGAGCCGGTCGGCGCCTGGACAGGCGTCAAGGTGGTCGTCGAAGGCGAGGCACTGCCCGGAGGCGGCGCCGCCTGCACGCCTGCTGGCGCAGCAGCCAATACCAGCAAGGCAGCGGGAACGGTCGCGACCAGTCGGCGGCGCGAGGCGGGAGAAACGGGCATCGGCAGTGGAATGGCGATCCGGTCGGTCAGCGGGAAGGGGCTTCGAAGGTGGCGTTGCGCAGGAAGCCCGAGGGCATCTGGGAGGCGCCGCCGGCCTCCTGGTGGGCTTCGAGCAACTCGTCGAGCCGCGGGTCGCGCAGCATCACCTCGGGGCGGTTGCCCACCTGGACGAGGCTCTGCTGCTGCGCGGGCGCCGGACTGACGGACGCCAGCGTCGGCGCGCCGACATCCTGCCTCGCCATCTGGGCGCCGCCGGAGGTGCCGCCACCCGACACGAAGCTCCAGCCGACCGCCGCCGCCACGGCCACCGAGGCCACACCGGCCACGATGCGCCACCGGAACACTGGTTCGTTGGCCGCCTCCGCGCGACGGCTCCATTCGAGCGGGGGTTGCACCACTTCGATGGGCCGCAGCACCGGCGGCTCCTGGGCCATGCGCTGACGCAGCTTGTCGAGGAAGGCATCGCTGTCGGTGCAGGCGGTGTGCCGTCCGGTGCGCAGCGCCTCGCCCACGAGGTGGTACATCTGCCAGGAGTCACGCAGTGCGTCGTCGCCGGCCACCTGTTGCACGGCCTGCGCCATTTCGTCCGCCGGCATCTCGCCGTCCATCAGCGCCGATACCCGTTCGAGGGTCTGGGTCCTAAGCTCGTTCATGGGTTCACCTGATCACCAACGTTTGCCCGACTGGTTCTCCAGCAGGGGTTTCACTCGCGCAGAAATCGCCTCGCGGGCCCGGAAGATGCGCGAACGGACGGTACCGATCGGGCAATTCATCGCTTCGGCGATTTCCTCGTAGCTCAACCCCTCGATCTCACGCAAGGTCACGGCCTGGCGCAATTCGGCCGGCAGCGCCTCCATGGCGGCATTCACCGCCGCAGCCACTTCATTGGCCGCGAGCACGGATTCAGGGGTTTCGTCGCTGATTGGTTCGTTTCCGCCGCGGTAAGTTTCATCGTCGTCGTCACTGCTGCGCAGCGCCGCTTCGGACACCGTCGGGTCGCGTTTCATGTCCACCAGCGCCTTCTTGGCGGTGTTCACCGCAATCCGGTACAGCCAGGTGTAGAACTGCGCGTCGCCACGGAACTGGTGCAGCGCACGATAGGCCCGGATGAAGGTTTCCTGCGCGATGTCTTCGATCAGGTCCACATCGCGCACCATCCGGCCGATGAGGCGCTCGATCCTTCGCTGGTACTTGATCACCAGGAGTTCGAAGGCCTTGGCGTCGCCGGCCAGGGTGCGCTGGACCAGCAGAAGATCGGCTTCGCCCGGATTGGCAGGCGGTGGCGGCGGCGGAGCGCTCGTCATGCCGACGCCCCCTGGGAACGGCGCCCTTCGGCGGGCACACCATCGAAAGCAGCCCGGCGCAGGGCCCGCCACCGCAGGGGATCGGCGTCCCGGTCCAGCCACATCCAGTGGGTGCGGCCGTCGGTCATCACGCACCGCACCAGCATCAGCGTGCCGAGGTCCATGAGCACGGCCAGCGCGCCGCCCGCCTGCGGGTTCAGGCCGCGAAGGTCGGTCATCGACCATTCGCCACCGGTCCAATGCAACACGCCCCGGCCAGCGGTCCGGCGCGCATCCCACGCCAGTACCACGCCCGCCACTGCAGCCAGGATCATCGCGACAGTCGCCGCATCGAAGGCGGCGAAATGGAAGCCCCAACCCAAGGCGCAGAGGCCTCCGATGCCCGCGACGGCCCCATGCAGGGCTGCCGCGCGGCGGGAGGCCCCGACCGGAAAACTCACCGCCGGGGCGTGGTGCATGGGAAATTCAGAGGGGCGAAAAGCGACGGGATAAACGCCAAGGGAACGCGTCAGACCCGCTTGAACACCAGCGTGCCGTTGGTGCCGCCGAAGCCGAAGTTGTTCTTCACGGCCACGTCGATCTTCATGTCCCGCGCCGTATTGGCGCAGTAGTCCAGGTCGCATTCCGGATCCTGGTTGAAGATGTTGATGGTCGGTGGGCTCTTCTGCTCGTGCACCGCCAGCACCGTGAACACCGACTCGATGCCCCCGGCGCCGCCCAGCAGATGGCCCGTCATGGACTTGGTGGAGTTCACCACCATGTTCCGGGCGTGGTCGCCGAAGGCCAGCTTGATGGCGTTGGTTTCGTTCAGGTCGCCCAGCGGCGTGGACGTGCCATGCGCATTCAGGTAATCGACCTGGTCGGCGTTGATGCCGGCGTTGCGCAGGGCGGCCTGCATGCTGCGGCGCGGACCGTCCACGCTGGGCGCAGTCATGTGGTAAGCGTCGGCGCTCATGCCGAAGCCCACGAGCTCGGCATAGATCTTGGCGCCACGGGCCTTGGCATGCTCGTATTCCTCGAGCACCACGACCCCAGCGCCCTCGCCCAGCACGAAGCCGTCGCGGTCCTTGTCCCACGGGCGGGAGGCCGTGGCCGGATCGTCGTTGCGCGTGGAGAGCGCACGTGCGGCCGCGAAGCCGCCGATGCCCAGGGGCGAGACGGTCGACTCGGCACCGCCGGCCACCATCACGTCCGCGTCGCCGGCCTGGATCAGGCGCGCCGACAGGCCGATGGCATGCAGGCCGGTGGTACAGGCTGTGACCACCGCGATGTTCGGGCCCGTGAAGCCGTACTTGATCGACAGGTGGCCCGAGATCATGTTGATGATCGAAGCCGGCACGAAGAAGGGCGAGATGCGGCGCGGGCCGCGGTTGGTCAGCTCGGCATGCGTCTCTTCGATCATCGGCAGGCCACCGATGCCCGAGCCGATGTTGCAGCCGATGCGCTCAGCCAGCTCGGGCGACAGCGCCTCGCCGGTGGGCAGACCGCTGTCCTGCACCGCCTGGATCGAGGCGGCCAGTCCGAGATGGATGAAGCGGTCCATGTGGCGCGCCTCCTTCTCGGAGATGTATTGGGTGATGTCGAAACCCTTGACCTGGCCCGCGAAGCGGCACGCCAGGTTGCTGGCATCGAAGCTGGTGACGGTGCTGATGCCCGACTGGCCCGCCACGAGATTGGCCCAGCTCTCGGCCACAGTGTTTCCGACGGGGGAGATGCAACCGAGCCCGGTGACGACGACGCGGCGTTGAGTCATGCCGGCGAACCTTTCTGCAATGGTGGGTCTCCCAGACCTGGGGCGCCGTGCGCCTGAAACGTCATTGAAAGGACGGTTCCGGGAGGAAGTGAAGCCGAAGGCCCGCGAAACGGGAGAGGAGGGAGCCTCGCAAAGCGCCGGTCGTGCAGCGCAGCGGGCAAACGGCTTGGGGCTTGGCCGATCAGGCCTTCTGGTTCTTGACGGCGTAGTCGATGGCGTTCTGCACCGTCGTGATCTTCTCGGCGTCTTCGTCCGGGATCTCGATGCCGAATTCGTCTTCCAGCGCCATCACGAGTTCGACCGTGTCCAGCGAGTCGGCGCCCAGGTCGGCCACGAAGGCCTTTTCGTTGGTCACTTGCGACTCTTCCACGCCGAGTTGCTCGGCGATGATTTTCTTGACACGTGCTTCGATATCGCTCATTTAGGTTCCCTCTGAGGGTGGTAAAGAATCAAGGATTTTAGCCGGGCCGCTCCGGGCGAAGTTCCGGCAAGGGCCTACGGCCGCTCGGAGAAGCCACTGTCCAGCCCCCTGCGCAGATTCGTCCGACGGACGCGCGCGGCGGCTGGCGGCGTTCACATGTACATGCCGCCGTTGACGTGCAGTTCCTGCCCGGTCACATAGCCAGCTTGCGGCGATGCGAGATAGGCCACGGCATGGGCCACGTCGGCTGGCTTGCCCAGGTGGCCCAGCGGGATCTGCGACAGCAGCGCCTGCTGCTGCGCCTCGGGCAGGCTGGCGGTCATGTCGGTCTCGATGAAGCCAGGCGCCACGCAGTTCACCGTGATTGCACGGCTGCCCAGCTCGCGCGCCAAGGCACGGGTCATGCCGGCCACGCCCGCTTTGGCAGCGGCATAGTTGGCCTGCCCCGGATTGCCGGAGGCGCCCACCACGCTGGTGATGCTGATGATGCGGCCATAGCGCTGCTTCATCATCGGACGGATGACGGCGCGCGACAGGCGGAAGACCGCCTTCAGATTGGTGTCGATGACGGCATCCCAGTCCTCGTCCTTCAGACGCATGGCGAGCATGTCGCGGGTGATGCCGGCGTTGTTGACGAGCACATGCAGGCCACCGTGGGCCTTCACGATGGCGTCGATCATGGCCTCCACGGCCGGGCCGTCGGTGACATTCAGCACCTGGCCTTCACCGCCGTGGGGCGACAGCGCCGCGCCAATCTTGGCGGCGCCGTCGGCGCTCGTGCCCGTGCCGATGACCTTGTAGCCGCGCTGGGCGAGTTCCAGCGCGATGGCTGCGCCGATGCCGCGCGTGGCGCCGGTGACGAGGGCCACCTGGCCCTGGATCGCGGGAGTGTTCATGCGTGTTTCCAGAAAAAGGAAGAGACGGCGTCAGGCGACCAACTGCCGCGCTTCGCCCAGCGAGGTCGGATCCTGGATGAAGCCGCTGGCCAGGCCGGGCGCAATGCGCTTGACCATGCCCGACAGCACCTTGCCAGGACCGCATTCGACGACGGCCTCGACGCCCTGAGCCTGCAGCGCCTGCACGCTCTCGACCCAGCGCACCGGACCTGCCGCCTGGCGCACCAGCGCCTCGCGGATGCGGGCCGGATCGGTTTCGATGGCCACGTCGATGTTGTTGAGCACGGGAATCTGCGGCGCCTTCAGTTCGACCTCCGCGAGGCGGCGCGCCAGGGCCTCGGCCGCCGGCTTCATCAGGCTGGAATGGAAGGGCGCCGACACCGGCAGCGGCAGTGCGCGCTTGGCGCCCTGGCTCTTGAGCAGTTCGCAGGCGCGCTCGACGGCCGCCTTGCTGCCGGCGATCACGGTCTGCATCGGGTCGTTGAAATTGACGGCTTCGACCACTTCACCGGGGGCGCCCATGGCGGCCGTGGCCTCAGCACAGCCGGCCTTCACCTGCTCGGCCGCCATCCCCAGGACGGCGGCCATGGCGCCCGTACCGACCGGCACGGCCTCCTGCATCGCCTGGGCACGGAAGCGGACCAGCGGCGCCGCCTGCGCCAGCGTCAGCACGCCGGCAGCGACCAGCGCGGAATACTCGCCGAGCGAGTGACCGGCCACCACCGACGGTTGAGCGCCGCCTTCGGCCAGCCAGGCGCGCCAAGCGGCGATGCCGGCCACCAGCATCACCGGCTGGGTGTTGGTGGTGAGGGCCAGGATTTCCTTCGGGCCTTCCTTGATCAACAGGCCCACGTCCTGGCCCAGCGCCTCGGACGCCTCGGCGAGGGTCTCGCGCACGGCCGGATGGTCGCCCCAGGCGTCGAGCATGCCCACGGACTGCGAGCCCTGGCCCGGGAAGACGAATGCGAAGTTCTTCATGGTGATTGAGTCTCCATCGGCGCGCATCCTGTGATGGACGCGACGCCCAGCGATCCCGGTGACGGAAGCGCCTTACAGGTTCAGCAGCACGGCGCCCCAGGTGAAGCCGCCGCCCACGCCTTCGAGCATGACCGTGTCTCCGGTGCGCACCTGCCCGCCACGCACCGCGGCATCCAGCGCCAGCGGGATCGACGCGGCCGAGGTGTTGCCGTGCTCATGCACGGTCACGACCACCTTGTCGAGGCCCAGCTTCAGCTTCTTGGCCGTGCCCTGCATGATGCGGATGTTGGCCTGATGCGGGATCAACCAGTCGATGTCGGCCTCGGTCTTGCCGGCCTTGGCCAGCGTGGCACGCGCGGCCTCTTCGAGCACCCGCACGGCCAGCTTGAAGACAGCTTGGCCGTCCATGTGCAACAGCGGCGTGCCCAGCACCTGGCCGCCCGACACATGGCCGGGCACGCACAGGATGCCCACGTGCGAGCCGTCGGCATGCAGGTCGCTGGCCAGGATGCCAGGGGTGTCGCTGGCCTCCAGCACCACGGCGCCGGCGCCATCGCCGAACAGCACGCAGGTGGTGCGGTCGTTGAAGTCGAGGATGCGCGAGAACACTTCGGCGCCGACGACCAGCGCGCATTTGGCCGCGCCTGTGCGCACCATGGCATCGGCCACCGTCAGCGCATAGACGAAGCCGCTGCACACGGCCTGCACGTCGAAGGCGGGGCAGCCGGCGATGCCGAGCTTGTGCTGGAGGATGGCGGCCGACGAGGGGAACACCATGTCGGGCGTGGACGTGGCCACGATGATCAGGTCCACCTCGGCTGCGCTGCGGCCGGCGGCCTCCAGGGCATGGCGGCAGGCTTCCAGCGCCAGATCGCTGCTGTTGACACCGTCTGCCGCGAAATGGCGGGCATGGATGCCGGTGCGCTCGACGATCCATTCGTTGGAGGTCTCGATGCCGCGACCAGCCAGTTCCTGCGCCAGTTCGTCGTTGCTGACCCGGCGCGGCGGCAGATAGCTGCCGGTGCCGGTGATGCGGGAATAGAGCGTCATGAAGCTTGGAGTGCCGCGTTGTCGGTGGGCGCCGTCACCTCAGGCCGCGCCAGCAGTGGGGCGGCATGGGCGATGCGGGCGCGGACGCGGTCGAGCAGGTTGTTGCGGGCGGCATCATAAGCGCGATCCAGAGCATGCCCGAAGGCCAGCTCGTCGGCCGAGCCGTGGCTCTTGAACACCAAGCCGCGCAAGCCCAGCAGCGCTGCACCGTTGTAGCGACGGTGGTCCAGCCGCTTCTTGAGGGCCTTGAGCACCGGGTAGGAGACCAGCGCCGCGACCTTGCTCATCAGGCCGCGCGAGTACTCCTGCTTGAGGAAGTCCACGATCATCGAGGCCACGCCCTCGGTGGCCTTGAGCGCGACGTTGCCGACGAAGCCATCGCACACCACGATGTCAGTGGTGCCCTTGAAGATGTCGTTGCCTTCGACGTTGCCGTGGAAGTTGAGGTCGCGCGACTCGGCCGCCTGGCGCAGCAGCACGCTGGCGCGCTTGATGACCTCGCTGCCCTTGATGACCTCTTCGCCGACATTGAGCAGGCCGACCGTGGGCGAATCGTCGCCGCTCATCGACGACACCAGCGCCGAGCCAAGCACCGCGAACTGCAGCAGCGTCTCGGCATCGCAGTCCACGTTCGCCCCCAGGTCGAGCACCGTGGTGGCGCCCCCCTTCATGTTGGGCAACTGGGTGGCGATGGCCGGCCGGTCGATGCCGTCCAGCGTCTTGAGCACATAGCGGGCGATGGCCATCAGCGCACCGGTGTTGCCGGCGGAGACGGCCGCATGCGCGGCGCCGTCCTTGACCTGCTGGATGGCCACGCGCATGGACGAGTCCTTCTTGCGGCGCAGCGCCACCTCGACAGGGTCGTCCATGCCCACCACTTCGGTGGCGACCACATGCCGCGCCCGCTCGTGGCTGAAGCCAGCCACGGCCGACTCGACGCCGACCAGCACCAGGTGGGCATCAGGATGGTTGTCGAGAAAACGGCGGCAGGCCGCGAGCGTGACGCGGGGGCCATGGTCGCCGCCCATGCAATCGACCGCGAGGGTGATCGCCGTGGCAGCCGGAGCGTGCAGATCGGTGCTGGACATCAAAACAAAGGCCCGACGCTACGGGTTCAGTAGCCTCGGGCCTTGGCCTTGAAGGGGCAATCAGGCTTCGTTCTTGGTCTTCAGCACCTTGCGGCCACGGTAGAAGCCGTTGGGGCTGATGTGGTGACGCAGATGCGTCTCGCCCGTGGTGGGCTCGACGGCAATGCCGGGCACGCCCAGCGCGTTGTGCGAACGGTGCATGCCGCGCTTGGAAGGCGACTTCTTGTTTTGCTGAACGGCCATGGTTGGCTCCTGCGAATCTGTTGGGGTGGCGGAAAGGCGCGAGACCCTGAGGCAGCGGCGCCAGCGGTCGAACCGGCCTGGCTAACCGCGCTGCAACCCGCGAGTGCCCAGCCAACAATCAGTCAGCAATGCCGACCAAAGAGCGGAGCACCGGGGGCGGCCCGGACATGCACGAAGCATTCGTGCATCGTCTGACAGGGCCTGCGGCATGCGCGCGAAGCCAATGAGTATAACCCAGCCGGCAGGGTCAGCGCCAGAGCCAGCCGCCTCGGGCGTCAATCGTTCGATTCGGACTTGGGCTTGCGCAGGCCTTCGAGCACCGCGAAGGGGTTGGGCTTGTCGCTGCCGGCCGCGTCGAAATCCTCGTCCGCCGCCGAAAAGCGCGGCTGCTCGGGGCAGACCTCGTGGCGCGGCGCCACGGGAATATCCATCAGCAACTCGTCCTCGACCAGTGCGCGCAGGTCGAAGTCGGCCGCCAGGGCCAGCACGTCCTCGTCGGCTTCTTCGTCCTCGGCCGCGGCAGTGGCCTCGTCGGCGACGAAGCGGAACCACCGGTCCACCGACAGCACAGTCTGCACAGGGCCCAGGCAGCGTTGGCATACCAGCGGCAGTTGCACCTCAGCCTCGACATGGAGCCAGGGCACGCCAGGGCCGGCGGCGCTGCCGCGCATTTCACCGTGCGCGCTCCAGGCGACTTCCACAGGTCCTGCCTCACCGGTGGCCTGCGCCGCCTCCTCGGTCAGGCGCGCCCATGGCGCGAGCGGGCTGGTTTCGACCAGGGTGGCACCGGCCTGGGCAAAGGCCTTCACGTCCAGGCGGGCCGCATCGAATTCCGTCTTCATGGGGCGCAGTCTACGTCCCACCCCTGGCCGCACGGCATCGCGGCCGACCCGCCACCCCCGAAGGCTCGCAGAGAATCCGCGCATGCAACGCACCGTCATCCTCGGGTCCACGTCCCGCTACCGCCGCGAAATGCTGTCGCGGCTTCGCCTGCCCTTCGATGTCCAGCCGCCCGAGGTGGATGAAACACCCCACCCCGGCGAGGCGCCCGCCGCACTCGCCGCCCGCCTGGCGCTGGCCAAGGCCCGCGCGGTGGCCGAGCGATTTCCCGAGGCCATCGTGATCGGCTCCGACCAGGTCGCGGACCTCGACGGGGAGCCGCTGGGCAAGCCCGGCGACCACGAGCGCGCCACCGCCCAACTGCGCCGGATGAGCGGCCGCACCCTGGTCTTCCAGACCGCGCTGGCCGTGGTCTGCCGGCGCACGGGCTTCGTGCAGCAGGACCTGGCGCCCGTGCGCGTCACCTTCCGCACGCTCAGCGACGCCGCCATCGAACACTACCTGCGTGCCGAGCAGCCCTACGACTGCGCCGGCAGCGCCAAGAGCGAGGGCCTGGGCATCGCGCTGCTCGACGCCATCGACAACGACGATCCGACGGCGCTGGTGGGCCTGCCGCTGATCCGCACCTGCCGCATGCTGCGTGCCGCGGGAGTGGAACTGCTGTGAGCGAATCCTCCACGCCAGCCCACGCCCTTCCACCCGACGGACACCCGCGCCCCGGCACGCTCTATCTGGTGCCCGCCCCTCTGGACTTCGGCTGCGAGACCCAGGTGCCGGTCGAGGACGGCCTGCCCGCCGCCACCCTGCGCGCGGCCGCCGGCCTCGGCCACTGGGTCTGCGAGAACGCCAAGAGCGCCCGAGCCCTGCTCAAGCGCATCGACAGCGTGGCGCCGCTCACCGTGCCGATCCAGCAGATGTCGATCCGGGAGCTGCCCCGCGAAGTGCACAAGAAGGGCGACCATGGCGGCGGCTTCGACGCCCGCGGCCTGCTGGTCGACCTGCAGGCCGGCCACGACGTCGGGCTGCTGAGCGAGGCCGGCATGCCGGCCGTGGCCGATCCCGGTTCGTCCGTGGTGCGCGCGGCCCACGACCTGGGCGCGCCGGTGGTGCCGCTGGTCGGGCCCGTGTCCCTGCTGCTGGCGCTGGCCGCGAGCGGGCTGGGCGGCCAGGACTTCGCCTTCACCGGCTATCTGCCCCAGGACGCCGAGGCCCGGCGCCAGCGCATCCGCGACCTGGAGGGCCTGGCCCTCAAGCGCGGCCAGACGCAGATCGTCATCGAGACGCCCTACCGCAACGAGGCCGTGCTCCAGGCCCTGGTGCAGACGCTACAGCCGAACACGCGCCTGGCCGTGGCCTCGGGACTCACCCTGCCGCAGGCGCAGATCAGCAGCCGCAGCGTGAAGGCCTGGCGAGCCCTGCCCGAGCGCGCCCTGGGCAAGCTGCCGGCGGTCTTCGCGTTCGGCCGATGAGTGCGCCACCGCTGATTCAACCGGCAGCCCGCCTGCCCGCCGCCCGCTGGGCGGCGCGCACGCAGTTCTTCTGCTCCGGCTTCATCTTCGCCACCTGGGGCGTGCACATTCCCACCGTCAAGGCGCACTACGGCATCGACGAGGCAGCGCTGGGCCTCGCGATGCTGGCCGCTGGCGCGGGGGCGCTGCTCGGCCTTGCGCGCGCCGGCCGCTGGATCGGCCGCCACGGCGCCAATCGCATCGCCGGCGCAGCCGGCTGCTGCTATGCGCTGCTGCTCGCCTTGCTGCTGGCCATGCCAGGCTATGCCGCCCTGCTCGCGCTGCTGGCCGTGTTCGGCCTGCTCACCAGCGTGTTCGACGTCGCGATCAACACCGAGGCCGCCGCCATCGAACTGGCCGAAGGCGTGCCACGCATGAGCGGCATGCATGGCATGTTCAGCCTGGGCGGCATGGCGGGCGCCAGCAGCGGCGCCGCGCTGCTCGCGGCCGGCTGGCCGCCCGTCACCCACCTGGCGGTCGTCGCCGGGGCGATGGCGCTCGCCATCGGCGTGGCAGCGACGCGCATGCTCCCCGCCTCGCACACGGCCTCCGCCAGCGCAGATGAAGGCGGTGGCCTGCGCGATGCGGGCGGCCCGCTGCTCGTCCTTGGCCTGCTGGCGGCCCTGGGCCTGGTGGCCGAAGGCGCGATGTACGACTGGAGCGTGCTGTACCTGCAGCAGGAACTCGGCAGCCCGCAGCAGCAGGCCGCCCTCGCCTACGCCAGCTTCTCGGCGGCCATGGCCGCGGCGCGCTTTGGCGGCGATGCCTTGCGGGCCCGCGTCCCGTCGACGCGGCTGCTGGCAGGAAGCGCCCTGCTGGCCGCCGCCTCCATGACGGTCGGCCTGCTCACGCATTCGCCCTGGGTGGCGCTGGCCGCCTTCGCAGGCGTCGGACTGGGCTTCGCGAATGTGGTGCCGCTGCTTTTTGCAGCCGCAGCCCGCGTCCCGGGCGTGGAGCCCGCGCGGGGGATCGCGGCCGTCTCTGCGGCCGCCTACCTGGGATTCATGGCGGGACCACCCGTCATCGGCCTCATCGCCGGCGCCAGTTCGCTGACCCACGCCCTCTCGGTGGTGGTGCTGTTCGCGCTGGCACTGGCGGTTTCGGCGCCGCTCGCGGCACGCGGCACCGCCCGCTGAAGAAGCGGCATCGCCGCTGCGCCGGCTCAGCGCACCGAAGGCGCGGCGCGCAGGGTGGCGTGCACCGCCACATCGGCAAAGGCCGCACCGAACTTCTTGGCCAGGCGCTCGGCCACGTTGTCGCGGCGGGTGTAGTCGACCACGTCCTCGGCCTGGATCACGTCGCGCGCCACGTAGTCGATGCTGCCAAGCTGGTCGGCCAAGCCCAGGTCCACGGCCTCCTGGCCGGTCCAGAACAGGCCGCTGAACAGGCCGGGCGTGTCGAGCTTGAGTCGGTCGCCCCGGCCCTTCTTGACCACATCGATGAACTGCGCATGGATCTGGTCGAGCATGCGCTGGGCGTGGGCGCGCTGGGCATCGCTCATGGGGCTGAACGGATCGAGGAACCCCTTGTTCTCGCCAGCGGTAAGCAGCCGGCGCTCGACGCCCAGCTTCTCCATCGTGCCGGTGAAGCCGAACCCGTCCATCAGCACGCCGATGCTGCCGACGAGGCTGGCCTTGTCCACATAGATCTTGTCGGCGGCGGCGGCGATGTAATAAGCCGCCGAGGCACAGCTTTCCTCGACCACGGCGTAGATCGGCTTGCCGTATTTGGCGCGCAGGCGCTTGATCTCGTCATGGATGATGCCGGCCTGCACCGGGCTGCCGCCGGGCGAGTTGATCAGCAGCACGACGCCCTTGGAACCCGGATCCTCGAGGGCGCTCTTGAGCGAAGCGATGATGAATTCGGCACTGGCGTCTGCGCCGTCGGCGATCTCCCCGCGGATGCTCACCACGGCGGTGTGGGCGGTGGTGGTGGCTGTGCTGGGCGCTGCGCGGCTCAGGGCCATCCAGGCCAGCGCAATGAAGAACACCAGCCAGGCCAGGCGGACGAAGGTCTTCCAGCGGCGTGCGGCGCGCTGCTCCTTCAACGAGGCGAAGGCGAGTTTTTCCAAGGTGGCGCGCTCCCAACCGGGCGCGGAGGTCGGATCGTTTTTCACGGAAGTGGGTGCAGGGGCTGCGGATTCGTTCAAGGGCGCGGGCTTGGGCTCGAAAGGCTCGAAGCCGGAGGGTTCCAGGCGGTCGGGAGGACTCATGATGCGGAAGGCCGTCGAGCCGTGATGATCAATGCAGGCTCGGGTTCAGAAGGTGAACGGGCGCAGGTTCCAGGCAGTATGCCAGTGCACCACGCCCTCGATTTCGCTGAGCTCGATGCGCACCAGCCCGCCGCGGCAGGGCCCGCCGGCACAGGCGCCGGTGTCGGGCGCATAGGCCGCGCCATGGGTGGCGCACAGCAGCCAGCGGCCGGTGTCATCGAAGAAGCGTCCCTCCTGGTAGTCCATTTCCATGGCGACATGGGTGCAACGGTTCAGGTAGGCATGCGGCCGACCTTGCCAGCGGATGGCAAAGGCCCGGCAAGTCTGGCCGCCATAGATGACGTCGAATGACACCGCCAGCCCACCATCGGTCAGGTCGGCGCTGCGGCACAGGGGAATGGGGGCGTCGTCGGCCACTTGGGCAGCGTACCAAAGAACGCCCCGGATGCCGTATCGGGGGTTGCCGCGGCGCCACACCGGCCACCGCCCGGCGGCGCCGGCAAGTGCCCCCGGCGCGGCCAGGGGCTGGGCGGCCTCAGCCGTGCCGCAGAAGCCAGTCGGTCAGCTCCGCCACGGAATGGGCCACATGCAACGGCCCCAGCGCCTCGAAGCCCTCGGTCGAATGGGCGCCATAGCCCACGCCCACGCTGGCGCAGCCGGCATTGCGTGCCAACTGCAGGTCGTGCACCGTGTCGCCGATCATCAGCGTGCGCTCGGACGTCACGTCCAGTTCGTCCATCAGTTCGAGCAGCATGCGCGGATGCGGCTTGCCGAAGGTCTCGTCGGCCGTGCGCGAGGCATCGAAGCGATGGCGCAGCGCGACGGTATGAAGCGCCTGGTCCAGTCCCCGGCGCGACTTGCCGGTGGCCACCGCCAGCTTGTGGCCGCGCGCGGCCAGCGCGTCGAGCAACGGGAGCACCCCATCGAAGAGCACGAGGTCGTCCTGGTGGCGCAAATAGTGGAAGCGGTAGCGCTCGCCCAACTCGCGGTACTTCTCGGGCGGCACGTCTGGCGCGGCGCGGGCCAGCGCCTCGGCCAGGCCCAGGCCGATGACCCAGGCCGCGTCCTGATCGCTGGGCCGGCGGCCGCCGACGTCGACCACCGCCTCCTGGATGCAACGCACGATGACCGCGGTGGAGTCGTACAGCGTGCCGTCCCAGTCGAAGGCGATCAGGTCGAAGCGGCGGCTGGCCGCGGGCGTGTCAGTGTTCGTCATGGGGATCGGTCAGGGCGACGAGCGCCTGCGGCGGCAGCAGCTGCGCCAGTTCGTCGGGAAGCGCCGCCTGCAGCGCCACGGGCGCCTCGGAGACGGGATGCTGGAAGCGCAGCCGCCAGGCATGCAGGAACATGCGGCGCAGGCCCAGCCGCGCCAGCGTACGGCGACGCTCGAAGTCGCCGTACTTGTCGTCACCGGCAATGGGATGGCCCTCATGCGCCAGGTGCACGCGGATCTGGTGAGTGCGGCCTGTCTTGATGGTCACGGCCAGCAGGCTCATCGGCGCGTCGTCGCCGGGCAGCTGCACGCGGGCCAGCACGCGCACCAGCGTGAGGGCGCGCATGGCGTCGGGATGGTCCTTGTCCACCACCTTCACGCGGCGTTCGCCCTCGGCGGCGCCGTCCTTGGGCGGCAGCAGGTAGCGGGCGAGCGGAGCGTCGAGCACCTTGCGGCGGGCCGGCCAGTCGCCGTCCACCAGGGCCAAGTAGGTCTTGCCCGTCTCGCGGGTGCGGAACTGCGCCTGCAGCGCCGTGAGCGCGCTGCGCCGCTTGGCAACCAGCAGGATGCCGGATGTCTCGCGGTCCAGCCGGTGCACGAGCTCGAGGAAGCGCGCCGTCGGCCGGGCGGCGCGCAGTTGTTCGATCACGCCGAAGCTCACGCCGCTGCCCCCGTGCACGGCCGTGCCGGCAGGCTTGTTGACGGCCAGCAGCACCTCGTCCTCCATCAGCAGATCGAAGTCGCGGGCCGGCGCGGTCGGTGCGTAAGGCGCAGGGGCCGCCGTCACCCGGACCGGCGGCAGGCGCACCACGTCGCCCTCTTCCACCCGGGAGTCGGCCTGCACGCGGCCCTTGTTCACCCGCACCTCACCCGAACGGATGATGCGGTAGACATGCGTCTTGGGCACGCCTTTGAGGTGACGGAAAAGAAAGTTGTCCAGGCGTTGGCCGGCGGACTCGGCGTCCACCGTCACCAACCGGACTTCGGGGGCCGGCGCCCGCGCCGGACGCTCTTTGGGGCCGGGCTTAAGACCTATAATATTTGTCACCAGCGCGGCTCGGTCAGTGCTTATTCGAACGAGAAGTTTAGAGCACCCGCCGGAAGCGCTGGAGGTCGATGCCACTTGCGTGGTCCACCATCGCCGGCCCCGCGCCCACCAGGCCACGGGCGGCGCCGGATGCGCAAGGCGAGCCGACGCCGACGAAACCCCGAGACGGATTCCCCCCTTGCCGGCCGGCGGCCTGTTCTTCCAGAGACGGGCGCCGGACGGCGGATCGATGCGAGACCCCCTTGTGCTGCTGATGTGGCTGCTCCGTATGTGTCTGCGCTGGCTGATGCCGGTGGCAACGCCCATGCATCCAGCGCCCGCCACCTCGGTGCCTGCCCAGCCGCCCGACGTCCCCAAGATGTCCGGCCGGCGGCAGATCGGTCTCGCGCCTATCCTCGCGCCCCCTCCCCTGCTGCGTCCTGCGGGCTGATGCCCGGCCGGTGGCTGCGTGCCGCCTGCACACCTGCGGAAAGGAGAACGGCGCTGTCCCGTCGTTTCGCCGCGTCGTCCGCGCATCGTGGGCCCCTTCCGGGCCAGTGAAGACACACACGAACAAGGACACGCACTCCCATGAAACGGATGCTGATCAACGCCACGCAGGCCGAAGAACGCCGCCTGGCGATCGTGGACGGGCAGAAGCTGCTCGACTACGAAATCGAGATCGAAGGGCGCGAGCAGCGCAAGGGCAACATCTACAAGGCCGTCGTCACCCGCGTCGAGCCCAGCCTGGAGGCCTGCTTCGTCGACTACGGGGAAGACCGCCACGGCTTCCTGCCCTTCAAGGAAATCTCCAAGCAGTACTTCGCCGAAGGCGTCTCCGCCAGCCAGGCGCGCATCCAGGATGCGATTCGCGAGGGCCAGGAACTGCTGGTCCAGGTCGAGAAGGAAGAGCGCGGCAACAAGGGCGCCGCCCTCACCACCTTCGTCAGCCTGGCCGGCCGCTACGTGGTGCTGATGCCCAACAACCCGCGCGGCGGCGGCGTCAGCCGGCGCATCGAGGGCGAGGACCGCGCCGAGCTCAAGGAGGCGATGGACCAGCTCGAGTACCCCAAGGGCATGTCCATCATCGCGCGCACCGCCGGCATCGGCCGCACCGCGCCCGAGCTCCAGTGGGACCTGAACTACCTGCTCAAGCTATGGACCGCCATCGACGGCGCCGCCAAGGGCGGCAAGGGCGCCTTCCTGATCTACCAGGAATCGTCGCTCGTCATCCGCGCCATCCGTGACTACTTCAATCACGACATCGGCGACATCCTCATCGACACCGACGACATCTACGAGCAGGCGCAGCAGTTCATGGCGCACGTCATGCCCGAGCATGCCGCCCGCGTGAAGCGCTACCGCGACGATGCCGCGCTGTTCAGCCGCTTCCAGATCGAGCACCAGATCGAGTCGGCCTACGCGCGAACGGTGCAGCTGCCGTCCGGCGGCGCCATCGTGATCGACCACACCGAGGCGCTGGTGTCCATCGACGTCAACTCGGCCCGCGCCATCAAGGGCGGCGACATCGAGGAGACGGCCACCCGCACCAACCTCGAAGCCGCCGACGAAGTGGCCCGCCAGATGCGCCTGCGCGACCTGGGCGGCCTGATCGTCATCGACTTCATCGACATGGACGAGTCGAAGAACCGCCGCGAGGTCGAAAACCGCCTGCGCGACGCGCTGCGCCAGGACCGCGCCCGCGTACAGTTCGGCACCATCAGCAAATTCGGCCTGATGGAGATGAGCCGCCAGCGCCTGAAGCCGGCGCTGTCCGAAGGCTCGTCGATCCCCTGCCCGCGCTGCGGCGGCTCCGGCCACATCCGCGACACCGAGTCGAGCGCGCTGCAGATCCTGCGCATCATTCAGGAAGAGTCCATGAAGGACAACACCGCCGCCGTGCACGTGCAGGTGCCGGTGGAGGTCGCCTCCTTCCTGCTGAACGAGAAGCGCACCGAGATCGCCAAGATCGAGCTCAAGCAGCGCGTGAACGTGCTGATGATCCCGAACAAGACGCTGGAGACGCCCAACTACAAGCTGGAGCGGATGAAGCACGACGACCCGCGCCTGGATCAGCTGCGTGCCAGCTACACCATGGCCGACGAGGTCGAGGACCCGACGCGCATCACGCGCCGCTCGCAGGAGCCGACCAACCGCCAGAGCCCCGTCATCAAGGGTGTGCTGCCGGATGCGCCGGCGCCTGTCGTGCCCGCGCGCGAGGAAAAGCCCGCGGCGCCGGCGCCCGTTGCCGCCGCACCCGTGGTAGCACCGGCGCCGGCAGCGCCCGCACCGGCCGAACGCGGCTTCTTCGGCTGGCTCAAGGGCCTGTTCGGCGCCACGCCAGCGCCGGCGCCCATCGCCGCCCCGACTCCTGCACCGGCACCGGCAGCGGAAGAAACGGCACGCCCAGGCGGCGGCAATCGCCGCGGCGAACGCGGAGGTCGCAACGGCCGCGGTGAAGGCCGTGGTGGCGAAGGTCGCGGTGAAGGCCGTGGCAACCGCGAAGGCCGTGCCGACCGAGGCGAGCGTGGTGAACGCCGCGAGGCACTGAACGGCGAAGGCCGGCGCGAGCCGCGCGAAGGCCGTGACGCCCGCGAGGGCCGCGAGCCGCGTGAAGCCCGCAACGGCGACACCGCGGGCCGCGAAAGCCGCGCACCGCGCGAAGGCGGCGAACGCGAACGCCGCAATGGCCGTGGCGAGCGTCGCGATGCCGCGCCGGTCGAATCCCTGCAGGCGCCGGTCGACGGCACGGTCGAGGGCAGCGATGCGCCCGCAGAGCGCCGTGAACGCGGCGAGCGTGGGGAGCGTGGCGAGCGCAACGGCCGCCAGGGCGAACGTCGTGAACGCGGCGAGCGCGGCGAACGCCGCCGCGACGACGGCATGGCGCGCGAAGGCGCCGCTGCCGAGGGCGAGGACGCACCGCGTGGCGGCGATCCGGCGCCGCGTGAAGGCCGCCGCGAGCGGCGCCCGGTCGACGCCCTGCCAGCCGCAGTGACCGAGGCCGAAGCCCTGCACCAGACGCCGGCCGAGGCGGCCGCCGTTGCCGAAGCGGCCGACGCCGCGGTGGGCGACGACCAGGCGCCGCGCCGCGAAGGCGAGGAGCGCCGCCGCTCCCGCGACCGCTATGGCCGTGATCGCCGCGACCGCGCCTCGCGCGAGCGTGAGGCCGGCGAGGCGGTCCGCGACGAGGCCGACGCGCCGCTGGCATCCGCCGTCGAGCCGGGCCTGACCGCTGCCGCGCCGATCGCCGAACCGGCGACCGAGCCGGCCGTCGCCGCTGCACCCGTGGCCATCGCGCCCGTGCCGGCGCCGGCGCCGGCCCCTGCTGCGGCCGCACCGGGCCGCGGCGCACTGCCCCGTGTGACCGCCTTCGCCCTGCCGGCCGACGAACTGGCCGCCGTGGCCCAGGGTGCCGGCCTCGAATGGGTGAACTCCAACCCCGACCGCATCGCCGAAGTGCGGGCGGCCATCGCGGCCGAACCCAAGCCGGTCCACGTGCCGCGCGAGCGGCCGCCGGTGGTGGTGCTGGACGAAGGCCCGCTGGTGCTGGTCGAGACCCGTCGCGACCTGGGCGCCATCACGCTGCCCTTCGAGAAGGCGGCCGATCTCGGCAGCCAGCCGGCAGCAACCGTGTCCTGATCGAAAGGAACATGCCGGACCCGCTGCGGCGGGCCGGCAGCCCAGGCCCGACCTGTCTTGCAGGTTGCGTCAAAGCAAAAGGCCCGTGGCGCAAACCACGGGCCTTTTGCATGGGAGTCGGCCGGTCATCGGGAGATGCCGGACCCGAGCCCGAACGACACCGCCGGGGGCCGAAGACACCGGCTGTCCTCGAACGCGCCCTGGCCTTTCAGCCGCCTTGCGCGGCCCGCTTCCAGGCCATCAGGGCCTGCTCGGCATCCTCGCGCTGCTCGGCGAGCTGGGCAACGGCTACCCAGGCACGGCGATGCAGTTCCGCGTCCTGCTGGCCCAAGCCGGCCTGGGTCAGCAATTGCTGCGCCTTGCCCCAGAGCTGCCGCTTCATGCAGGCCATGCCGGCCAGGTACTGCAAGTGCGCATCGCGCGGCTGGGCGCGCTGGGCGCCTTCGATGCGGGCCAGCCATTCGGGATCGACCGTGTCGAGCCCCGCCTCCAGCGCACGCACGAGCTTGGCACGCTGACTGTCGCTGAGCGCGTCGGGCTGGGCCAGCGAGCGCTCCCACACCGGCAGCAGCCAGGCCCGCGCCATCGCAAGGTCGCCGCGCAGCACCACCATGCGCTGGGCCGCCTGGATGGCCACCTCGGGGATGGCGCGCTCGGCCGGGTCCAGTTCGTTCCAGGCGCGCATCAACTGGGCGGGGTCGTGCGCCTGGCCAACCAGTTCCAGCGCCAGGCCACGCACGATGCTGCGCGCACCGTCTTCCGAGAAGGCACGGTGCTTGGCCAGCAGACGCGCAGTGTCGAGCGCATCTTGCGTGCGGCCCGACAGGCGCGTGGCCTTCAGCCGCAGGCGCAGTGCCAGCGTGCGACGCTGCACGCCCTGCGGCAATTCGGCCAGGCGGTCCAGCGCGGCCACGGCATTGCGATCTTCCAGGGCCCAGCGGGCCGAGCGCAGCTGCACGCCGTCGCGTGTCTCGGCGGACATGCCGCCGCGGTCGCGGCCCTCGTTCAGGGCATGCTGCAGATGGGCGTCGCGCGCCGCGCGGTCCTGCAGCGCCTGGGCACTCTCGGCGGCCATCAGGTGGGCCAACACCCGCACCTGCTGCGACTGGGGCAGCCGGGCGTCCAGCCCGGCCAGCACATGCTCCTGCGCCAGCGCCGCCAGCGCCGACTTGCGCGCGCGGGTGAAGCGGCCGGCCAGCAGCTGCACCACAGAGTCCAGCAGGGCCGCGTGCAGATTGCGCTCTTTCTGCTGCAACCGCCACTGGCGCGCCTGCACGGGCAACGAGAACAGCGCCTGCAGCGCGCGCAACGCGCCATACAGCAGCATGAACACGAGGATCAGCAACAGCAGCGCGAAGTTGAGCGACAGGTCCACCCGCGTGGGTGGCCAGAAGACGGTGACGATGCCCTGGTTGTTGCCCGCGAACAGCGCCACCGCGGCCGCGACCGCGAAGAGCACCAGGAGCCAGACGGCCGCGCGCATGACCTCAGCGCCCCGCGGACACGGCGGCCAGGGCCGTGAGGGTGTCGTCGATGCGCGGCGGCTCGGCGGCGCGCACCAGCGCCTGCACCTGCTGCAGCTGCGTGGCCGCGGCCTGCACGCGGCGCGAGGCGGGGTCGAAGTAGCGGTTGAGCGAGGCCGTCACGCCAGCCAGCTCGGCCCGTGCCGGCGCCACCTGGCCGGCCAGCAGGGCCAGCCGGGCGCTCAGCAGCTTGAGCTTGAGGTTCTCGCGCAGGAAGTAGGTCTGGTCGGGGGCGAGCAGCACCGATTCGGGCCGGTCGATGCGCGAGACGCGGATCAGCGAGCGCACCTCGTTGCGCACGGCCAGCAGGATGCGCTGCCACCAGGGCGCGTCGGCGGGCACGGCCTCGTTGGCCCAGCCGTCGCTCGCGGCGCGGTTGCCGCGCGGCGCCAGCGCGTTCATGACGGGCAGTTCGTCCACGCCCTTGAGCAGGTCGTCGAGCCGCGACAGGGCCTCGCCGCCGTCGCCACTGGCCGTGGCGCGGATGCGGTCGGCATCGCGCTGGATGGCCCGCTGCACGGGCTGCAGCCGGGGCTGGCTGGCGCGCACGATGCGCTGGTCGCTGGCCTTCAAGGCGGCCAGCAGCGGCTGCACGTTGCCGGTGGCCTGGGCCTGTTCCAGTGCCAGCCGCAGGGCGGCGTCGATGTCCACCAACAGGCTTTCGTCGCGCGAGCGCGACAGGCTCTGCAGCGCCTCTTCGACCTGTGCGCGCTGAAGGCTGACCTCGGCCAGGCGGGTTTCGAGCAGCGCCACGCGGGCATCGGCGGCGCGCACCGTCTCCTGCGCCTCGCGGGCCAGGGTACGGGCCTCGGTGGCCTGGCGCGTGGCGTCGGCGCTCTGGCGCGCCAGTTGCTCCTGCATGCCGCCCACCTTCTGCCACAGCATGGCGGCCATGACGATGGCGACCAGCGCCGCGAGGGTGATGGCGCCAAAGGCCAGCCGCACCACCAGCACGGCGCCGGGGGCGGGCACGGGAGATGGGGGAACGGGGGCCAGGGGTCGCGCGACGGGATCGGTGACGGTGTCGTCGGTCGCGGGGGGTGCGCTCATCGCGGGAATTCTATCGACGCGGCCACGGCGTCCAGATCGGGCGGCACCACGCGGACAAGGCCGAAGCCGGCATCGCGCGCGGCCTGGGCGATGCGCTCGTGCGTGGCCAGGGCTGCGGCGCGCGACCAGTCGGCCTGGGGCACCAGGCCACGCAGGTTGCCCACGGCCTCCGAGCTGCTGAACAGCCAGGTCGCCCCGCCCTCGGTGCCGGCCTGCACGATCCGGGCACCCGCGTCGCCGAGCACGGGCGCCAGCCGACGGTAGACGGGCAGTTGCACGGCCACGCCCCCTGCGGCCTCGATCTGGCGCGAGAGCCAGTCGCGGCCCGCGGCGCGGTCCTGGGCATCGGCACCGCGCACCAGCCAGACGCAGGCGCCCGGCCCGACCTGGTCATGGACACGGGCCCACAGCGATTCCGAGTCGAAGGGACCTTCGGCGGGCGGCTGGTCGATGCGGGTCGCATCCACACCGGCTTCGGCCAGCGCGCGGGCCGTGCCGGGGCCGGTGGCCCAGCAACGGCAGGTGGCGACGGCCTCGGGCGGCCGGGCGGTGTAGAAGTGCCGCACGGCGGCGGCGCTCACGAACATCAAGGCCTGCGGCGGCGTGCCCACAGGCCAGGCGATGGCACCGGCGAGCGGCGCGATCTCGATCAGCGGCAAGGCGTGTGCATCGATGCCCCGCGCGCGCAGCGCCTCGGTCCAGCGCGTGGCCTCGGGCTCAGGCCGCGTGACGATCAGCGACGGCGCCGCAGTCATGGCAGGGCAGGACAGCGCTCGGGCCGCGGGCGCCAGTGCCGCTCAGCCGAGCCGGGCACCGCCGGCCTGCAGACGCCGTGCCGCCTCGGTGCCCAGGGCCTCGGCCGCAGCGAGGTCGGTGGCGACATCGGTCAGCTCGGCCCGCACCAGCGCACCTGGCTGCTCCGCATCGCCCCAGGCGGCACGCACATGCAGCCGCCCGTCGCCGAGGTCCTGCACGAAGGCGGCCAGCGGCATGGAGCAGCTGCCGCCCATCGCCCGGCTCACCGCGCGCTCGGCCGCCACGCGGCGCCAGGTGGTCATGTGGACCAGCGGAGCCAGGGCGTCGCGCAGGTCGGGCCGGTCGGCACGGATCTCGATGCCCAGCGCTCCCTGTCCAGCGGCCGGCAGCATCTGTTCGGGCTCGAAGACAGTGCGGATGCGCGAGGCCAGGCCCAGGCGCATCAGACCGGCAGCGGCCAGCACGATCGCGGCATAGTGCCCTTCATCCAGTTTGCGCAGCCGGGTGTCGAGGTTGCCGCGCAGCGGCTCGATGCGCAGGTCGGGCCGCAGTGCGCGCAGCAGCACGGTGCGCCGCAGGCTGGAGGTGCCGATGACGGCCCCCTCGGGCAGGTCGTCCAGCCGGGCGTACGTGGGAGAGACGAAGGCATCGCGCGCATCCTCGCGTTCGAGAACGGCCGCGAGTTCGAAGCCTTCGGGCAGTTCCATCGGCACGTCCTTGAGCGAATGGACGGCGATGTCGGCGCGGCCTTCTTCCAGCGCGAGCTCGAGTTCCTTGACGAACAGGCCCTTGCCGCCGACCTTGCTGAGCGTGCGGTCCAGGATCTGGTCGCCGCGGGTGGTCATGCCCAGCAGTTCGACCGTGTGGCCCTGTTCTTGCAGCAGGTCCCGCACATGCTCGGCCTGCCACAGGGCAAGGCGGCTTTCGCGGGTGGCGATCACGATGTGGCTCACAGAGCGGTCTCCGCGTGGTTTGCTGGGTCGCGGATGCTAGCATGTTGCGCCGCAGCAACGACTGATGGCGCACACCACAACCACTGCGAAGAGGAGAGTCCTGCATGCCGCCCGCCAACCGGACGAAGAGCACGAAGAAGCCCGGCGACACCATCGCCCCGCCCTTGCGCAAGGGCCCCGACGATGTCCCCCTGATCGAAGACATCCGGCTGCTGGGCCGCATCCTGGGCGACGTCATCCGCGAGCAGGAGGGCAAGGACAGTTTCGATCTGGTCGAGAAGGTGCGCACGCTGTCGGTGGCCTTCCGCCGCGATGCCGACCATTCGGCCGACCGGGCGCTCAAGCAGCTGCTCAAGGGCCTCTCGGCGGCGCAGACGGTGCAGGTGATCCGCGCCTTCACCTACTTCAGCCACCTGGCCAACCTGGCCGAGGACCGCCACCTGATCCGTCGGCGGACCGAGGCCGAGCGCGCCGGCGAAGCCATCGACGGCAGCCTGGACGTGGCCCTGGCCCGCATCCGCAAGGCCGGCGTCTCGGCGGACGAGGTGGTGGGCACGCTGGCGCACAGCTACCTGTCGCCGGTGCTCACCGCCCACCCGACCGAGGTGCAGCGCAAGTCCATCCTCGATGCCGAGCGCGGCATCGCCCAGCTGCTGACGGCCCGCGACGAGATCCGGCAGCGCCAGGTCCTGTTCGCCGGCCAGAAGGACACGCTCACGCCGCGCGAGCTCGAAGAGAACGAGGCCCTGCTGCGCACCCGCGTCGTGCAGCTGTGGCAGACGCGGCTGCTGCGCTTCACCAAGCTCACCGTGGCCGACGAGATCGAGAACGCGCTCTCTTACTATGAAGCCACCTTTCTGCGCGAGATCCCCAAGGTCTATGCGACGCTGGAAAAGGCCCTGGGCGCGGAGCACATCGCCTCCTTCTTCCGCATGGGCCAGTGGATCGGCGGCGACCGCGACGGCAACCCCAACGTCACGGCCGAGACGCTCGAATACGCCCTGCGCCGCCAGTGCGAGCTGGTCCTGCGCCACTACCTGACCGAGGTGCATTACCTGGGCGGCGAGCTGTCGATGTCCGCCACGCTGGTCGATGTGACGGTGGAGATGCAGGCCCTGGCCGAGGCCTCGCCCGACCCCAACGAGCACCGCCACGACGAGCCCTACCGCCGCGCGCTGACCGGCATCTATGCCCGCCTGGCCGCCACACTGCGCGACCTGACCGGCGGTGTCGCCGCGCGCCATGCCGTGGCGCCGCAGAACCCCTATAAGTCGGCCGAGGAGTTCCTGGCCGACCTGCGCACCATCGAGGAATCGCTGATTGACAAGCACGGCAGCGTGCTGCTCGACCAGCGCCTGCGCCCACTGATGCGCGCGGTGGAGGTCTTCGGCTTCCACCTGGCCACGGTGGACCTGCGCCAGAGTTCCGACAAGCACGAGGCCGTGATCGCCGACCTGCTCAAGGTGGCCCGCCTCGAGCCCGCCTATGCCGAGCTGGCCGAAGAGGACAAACAGACGCTGCTGCTCAGGCTGCTCAACGACGCGCGCCCGCTGCGCGTGCCCGGCGCCAGCTACCAGCCGCTGACGGTGAGCGAGGTGGCGATCTTCCAGCAGGCGCTGGAATCGCACCGCCGCTACGGCCGCGCCGCCATCCGCCACTACATCATCAGCCACACCGAGACGGTGAGCGACCTGCTCGAGGCCATGGTGCTGCAGAAGGAAGTGGGCCTGCTGCGCGGCACGCTGCAGGAGGACGCGGTGTGCGACCTGATCGTCGTGCCGCTGTTCGAGACCATCGCCGACCTGCGCAATGCGGCGCCCATCGTGCGCGCCGTCTACGAGCTGCCCGGCGTGCGCGCCATGATCCAGCGCTCGGGTGGCGAGCAGGACATCATGCTGGGCTACAGCGACAGCAACAAGGACGGAGGCATCTTCACCAGCAACTGGGAGCTCTACCGCGCCGGCATGGCGCTGGTGAAGCTGTTCGACGAGATGAACGAGGGCCAGAAGGACGGCATCCGCCTGCGCATGTTCCACGGCCGCGGCGGCACCGTCGGCCGTGGCGGCGGTCCCAGCTACCAGGCCATCCTGGCGCAACCGCCCGGCACCGTGCGCGGCCAGCTGCGCCTGACCGAGCAGGGCGAGGTGATCGGCTCCAAGTACGCCAACCGCGAGATCGGGCGGCGCAACCTGGAGACGCTGGTCGCGGCCACGCTGGAGGCCACCTTCCTCGGCTCCACCAAGTCCGCGCCCACGGCCTTCATCAATGCCGCGTCGACCATCTCGCAGGCCAGCATGGACGCCTACCGCGCGCTGGTCTACGAGACGCCCGGCTTCGTCGACTACTTCTTCGGCTCCACGCCGATCCGCGAGATCGCCGAACTCAACATCGGCTCGCGTCCGGCCTCGCGCAATCCCAAACGCAACATCGAGGACCTGCGCGCCGTGCCCTGGAGCTTCAGCTGGGGCCAGTGCCGCCTGACCATCAACGGCTGGTACGGCTTCGGCAGCGCGATCCAGGCATTCCTGGGCGAAGCCAAGGACGTGGCTGGGCGCAAGGAGCGTGAGGCGCTGCTGCAGAAGATGTATGCCCAGTGGCCCTTCTTCCGCACGCTGCTGTCCAACATGGACATGGTGCTGGCCAAGAGCGACCTGCAGCTGGCCGCGCGCTATGCCGAGCTGGTGGGCGAGCGCAAGCTGCGCCAGAAGGTGTTCTCGATGATCGAGGCCGAATGGCGCCGCACCTCCGATGCGCTCACGCTCATCACCGGCGCGAAGCAGCGGCTGGAGGGCAATGCCGAGCTGCAGCGCTCGGTGCGCCACCGCTTCCCCTACATCGATCCGCTGCACCACCTGCAGGTCGAGCTGATGCGGCGCTTTCGCGGCGGCGACGGCAGCGAGCGGCTGCAGCGCGGCATCCACCTGTCGATCAATGGGGTGGCAGCGGGGTTGCGCAACACGGGCTGATCCTCCGGCGCCCCGCGCCCTTCCACAGCCGCGCCGGCCCTGGGCCCGCGCGGCTTTTCTTCGCCCGCGCCTGCCGCGCCATTCGCTGGCGGAATAGCGCTTATCGCCCGCCCTCGCCTTCTGCGTCCGGGCCGTCCTTCCTAGAGTTCGACCCATCGAACGAGGAGACGAACCCATGGCAAGAATGACCGCGGCCCAGGCCGCCGTGCTGGTGATGGAGCGCGAGGGCATCGTGCAGGCCTTCGGTGTGCCCGGCGCCGCCATCAATCCGCTGTATGCCGCGCTGCGCGCCCATGGCGGCATCGGCCACATCCTGGCGCGGCATGTGGAAGGCGCCTCGCACATGGCCGAGGGCTACACGCGGGCCGTGGCGGGAAACATCGGCGTGTGCATCGGCACCTCGGGCCCGGCGGGCACCGACATGATCACGGGGCTCTATTCGGCATGGGCCGATTCCATCCCGATCCTGTGCATCACCGGCCAGGCGCCGCGAGCCCGGCTCTACAAGGAAGACTTCCAGGCCGTGGACATCGAGTCCATCGCCAAGCCCGTCACCAAGTGGGCCGTCACCGTGCGCGAGCCCGCGCAGGTGCCGCAGGTCTTCCAGCAGGCCTTCCACCTGATGCGCTCGGGCCGGCCGGGGCCGGTGCTGATCGACCTGCCCTTCGATGTGCAGATGGCCGAGATCGAATTCGACATCGACACCTATGCGCCGCTGCCGCCCTACAAGCCGGCCGCCACGCGGGCCCAGATCGAGAAGGCCCTGGCCATGCTCAACGCGGCCGAGCGGCCGCTGATCGTGGCCGGCGGCGGCGTCGTCAACGCCGATGCCAGCGCGCTGCTGGTGCGCCTGGCGGAGCTGACCGGCGTGCCGGTCATTCCCACGCTCATGGGCTGGGGCGCCATTCCCGACGACCATCCGCTGATGGCCGGCATGTGCGGCCTGCAGACCAGCCACCGTTACGGCAACGCCACCCTGCTGGCCAGCGACTTCGTGCTGGGCATCGGCAATCGCTGGGCCAACCGGCACACCGGCTCGGTGGACGTCTACACCCACGGCCGCACCTTCGTGCATGTGGACATCGAGCCCACGCAGATCGGCCGCGTGTTCATGCCCGACTTCGGCATCGTCTCGGACGCCGGCGCCGCACTGGCCCTGTTCGTCGAGGTGGCCGAGGCCATGAAGGCCGAGGGCCGCCTGCCCGACCGCGGTGCCTGGGCCGCCGAATGCCGCGAGCGCAAGCGCACGATGCTGCGCAAGACCGACTTCGCCGAGGTGCCGATGAAGCCGCAGCGCGTCTACCAGTGCATGAACCGGCACTTCGACCGCGAGACCTGCTACGTCAGCACCATCGGCCTGTCGCAGATCGCGGCCGCGCAGTTCCTGCATGTCTACCAGCCGCGGCACTGGATCAACTGCGGCCAGGCCGGCCCGCTGGGCTGGACGGTGCCGGCCGCACTGGGCGTGCGCGCCGCCGATCCGTCGCGCCGCGTGGTGGCGCTGTCGGGCGACTACGACTTCCAGTTCATGGTCGAGGAACTGGCGGTGGGCGCGCAGTTCAAGCTGCCCTACCTCCACATCGTGGTCAACAACAGCTACCTGGGCCTGATCCGCCAAGCGCAGCGCGGCTTCGACATGGACTACTGCGTGCAGCTGGGCTTCGAGAACATCAATGCCGCGCCCGATGCCGGCATCGAGCGGCACTACGGCGTGGACCACAAAAAGGTGGTCGAAGGCCTGGGCTGCAAGGCCATCCGCGTGCAGCGGCCCGAGGAGATGCAGCCCGCGTTCGACCAGGCCGAAGCGTTGATGGCCGAGCACCGCGTGCCGGTGGTGATCGAGGTGATGCTGGAGCGCGTGACCAACATCGCCATGGGCACCGAGATCGACGCCATCCGCGAGTTCGAACCGCTGGCCGAGGGCCTGGCCGACGCACCCACGGCACTTGCCGTCGCCATGCTCGATTGAGAAGGTGCGAGCGAACTCGCCATGGCCGCTCGGCCATGCCGGATTCACTCACGCCTGCTGAGCACCGTCCCATTTCGAAAACAAGAGACCGCCATGCCCCGCTTCGCCGCCAACCTCACCATGCTGTTCACCGAGCTGCCCTTCCTGCAGCGCTTCGAGGCCGCCGCCCGCGCCGGCTTCGAAGGGGTGGAATACCTCTTCCCCTACGACTTCGAGGCCCGCGAACTGGCTGAGGCCCTGCGCGCCCACGGGCTCGTGCAGGTGCTGCACAACCTGCCGGCCGGCGACTGGGCGGCGGGCGAGCGCGGCATCGCCTGCCACCCGGACCGTGTGGCCGAGTTCCGCGACGGCGTGGGTCGCGCCATCGGCTATGCCAAGACGCTGGGCTGCCCGCAGCTGAACTGCTTGGTGGGCAAGCTGCCCGAAGGAGCGACGCTTGCCGACGTGCAGCCCGTGCTGGTTGACAACCTTCGCTTCGCCGTCCGCGCACTCGACACCGCCGGGCTGCGGCTGCTGGTCGAGCCCATCAACCACTTCGACATTCCCGGCTTCGCCCTTACCCGGACCGATCAGGCGCTGGCCCTGCTCGACCAGGTGGGGGAGCCCAACCTACGCATCCAGTACGACGTCTATCACGCCCAGCGCATGGAAGGCGAGCTGACCAACACCCTCGGCCGGCACCTGGACCGCATCGGCCACATCCAGGTGGCCGACAACCCGGGCCGCGGCGAGCCCGGCACGGGCGAGATCAGCTACCAATGGCTGTTCCAGCACATCGACGCGCTGGGCTATGGAGGCTGGATCGGCTGCGAATACAAGCCCCGCGCCAGCACGCAGGAAGGGCTGGACTGGATCAGCGCACTGACCGCCTGAGCCGCACGGATCGCGCAAGCACTTCGACGGAGACGACCCTCATGAACGCCCATACCTCGACCGACACCAGCACCGGCGCCCGCAACGCCCCCACCGCACCCCGCCGCATCGGCTTCATCGGCCTCGGCATCATGGGAGCGCCCATGGCTGGCCACCTCGCCGCTGCCGGCCACACGCTCTTCGTCCACACCCGCGGCCAGGTGCCGGCCGCCCTTGCCGGCCGGGCCGAGGTCTTCGCCAGCGCCGCCGAGGTGGCGCGCCAAGCCGAAGTGATCTTCCTCATGGTGCCGGACACGCCCGACGTGGAGAAGGTGCTGTTCGGCGAACACGGCGTGGCCGAGGGCCTGGCCGACGCAACCCGCGACTGCAGTGGCGGCGCAGGCAAGACGGTGGTCGACTGCAGCTCCATCGACCCCATCGCCACGCAGGACTTCGCCCGCCGCATCGCGGCCCTGGGTGCCGGCTATGTCGACGCGCCCGTCTCCGGCGGTGAGGTCGGTGCCAAGGCCGCCAGCCTCACCATCATGTGCGGCGGGGACGAGGCGGTGTTCGAGGACGTGCGGCCCTTGCTGCACACCATGGGCAGCAACGTCACCCGCGTGGGCAAGGTGGGCGCGGGCCAGATCACCAAGGTGGCCAACCAGATCATCGTGGCCCTCAACATCGCTGCCGTGGCCGAAGCCCTGGTCTTCGCCAGCAAGGCCGGCGCCGATCCGGCCAAGGTGCGGCAGGCGCTGATGGGTGGCTTCGCGGCCAGCCGCATCCTGGAGGTGCATGGCGATCGCATGATCACCCGCAGCTTCGCCCCCGGCTTTCGCATCGCCCTGCATCAGAAGGACCTGAACCTCGCGATGCAAAGCGCCCGCAGCCTGGGCGTTGCCCTGCCGCAGACGGCGGGTGCGGCGCAGCTGATGAATGCCTGTGCGGCGCTCGGTCATGGCCAGTCGGACCATTCCGCCCTGGTGCTGGCACTCGAGGCCACTGCGGGGCATCCGGTGACACCAGACGGTGGCTGAACAAGGGAAAGGTCCGAACGGATCGCCTTTCGTTAGGCGTCGCAGCCGCGACGCATCGCCGCACCAGCACGAGAATGTCCGACGCCGCGCGTCCCCCACCGGGACGCGCGGCGCATTGCATTCGGCATCCGCCACGCGCGATCCCGCCGACTGCATGAGCCCATGCCGTATCGGCATGAGACGGCTGATGGCGCTGTCGCTCCCGGCCTCTTCCGGGCCCCCCCTTTGCGTTAGCCTCGGCCCGCTTTCCAACGATTCCGACCGTTTCCCGCCCCCAAGGAGATTGCATGTCCAAGCCGCTGTCCCCCGCAGAAGAAGCCCTGCGCGACGCTGCCCGTGAATACCACCGCGCCGGTGTGCGCGGCAAGATTTCGGTCACGCCCACCAAGCCGCTGGTCAACCAGCGCGACCTGTCGCTGGCCTATTCGCCGGGTGTGGCCTATCCCTGCCTGGACATCCAGGCCGATCCCTCCAAGGCGGCCGAATACACCGCCCGCGGCAACCTGGTGGGCGTGGTCACCAACGGCACCGCGGTGCTGGGGCTGGGCGACATCGGCCCGCTGGCCGGCAAGCCGGTGATGGAAGGCAAGGGCTGCCTGTTCAAGAAGTTCGCCGGCATCGACGTGTTCGACATCGAGCTGGCCGAGCGCGACCCCGACAAGCTGGTGGACATCATCGCGGCGCTGGAGCCCACGCTGGGCGGCGTCAACCTCGAGGACATCAAGGCGCCCGAATGCTTCTACATCGAGAAGAAGCTGCGCGAGCGGATGAACATCCCCGTCTTCCACGACGACCAGCACGGCACGGCCATCATCTCGGCCGCCGCCCTGCTCAACGGCCTGGAGCTGGTGGGCAAGAAGATCGGCGACGTGAAGATCGCCGTCTCGGGCGCCGGCGCCGCCGCCATCGCCTGCCTGGACGTGATGGTGGGCCTGGGCGCGAAGACGGCCAACATCTTCGCCTGCGACTCCAAGGGCCTGATCTACACCGGCCGGCCGGGCGGCTTCGACGAGTCCAAGGCCCGCTTCGCCCAGCCCGACACGGGCGCGCGCACCCTGGCCGACGTAGTGAAGCAGGCCGACGTCTTCCTCGGCTGCTCGGCGCCCGGCGTGCTGACGGCCGACATGGTCAAGACCATGGCCGACAAGCCCATCATCCTGGCCCTGGCCAACCCGGAGCCGGAGATCCGCCCCGAGCTGGCCAAGGCCGTGCGCCCCGACTGCATCATCGCCACCGGCCGCAGCGACTACCCGAACCAGGTCAACAACGTCCTGTGCTTCCCCTACATCTTCCGCGGCGCGCTGGACTGCGGCGCGACCAAGATCACGGAAGAGATGAAGCTCGCCTGCGTGCGCGAGATCGCCGACCTGACCAAGGCCGACATCAGCGAGGAAGTGGCCAACGCCTATGCGGGCGAGGAGCTGTCCTTCGGGCCCGACTACCTGATCCCGAAGCCCTTCGACTCGCGCCTGATCCTGCGCATCGCCCCGGCCGTGGCCAAGGCTGCCGCCGCATCCGGCGTCGCCACCCGCCCCATCGAGGACCTGGAGGCCTACCGCCAGCAGCTGTCGCGCTTCGTCTACCAGACCGGCATGTTCATGCGCCCGGTCTTCGCCGCCGCCAAGATGGCCGAGAAGAAGCGCGTGGCCTATGCCGAGGGCGAGGACGAGCGCGCCCTGCGCGCCGCCCAGATGGCCGTGGACGAGGGCATCGCCCGCCCGATCCTGATCGGCCGCCCGGACATCATCGCCATGCGCATCAAAAAGGCCGGCCTCAACCTGCGCCCCGGCGTCGACGCCGAGGTGGTGGATCCCGAGAACGATCCGCGCTTCCGCCAGTACTGGGAGGCCTACCACCGGCTCATGGGCCGCCACGGCATCAATCCGGAAGCCTCCAAGGCGATGGTGCGCCGCTCCAACACCACCATCGCCGCGCTGATGGTGCACCTGGGCGACGCCGACGCCATGCTGTGCGGCCTGGTCGGGCGCTTCGACAGCCACCTCAAGATCCTGGGCCAGTTGCTGGGTACCCAGCGCGGCGTGCCGGACTTCGCCACGCTGAACGCGCTGATGCTGGACAAGTACACGCTGTTCATCGCCGACACCAACGTGCACGAGGACCCGACGGCCGAGCAACTGGCGCAGATCGCGCTGATGGCCGCCGACGAGGTGCGCCGCTTCGGCCTGCCGCCCAAGGTGGCCTTCCTGTCGCATTCCAACTTCGGCACCTCCGAGCGCGCCTCGGCCCGCAAGATGCGCATCGCCCGCGACCTGTTCGCGCAGATGGCGCCCGACATCGAATGCGACGGCGAGATGCACGGCGACGCCGCGCTGTCGGAATCGGTGCGGCGCGAATCGCTGCCCGGCTCCTCGCTGACCGGCGAGGCCAACCTGCTGATCTGCCCCAACCTGGACTCGGCCAACATCCTCTTCAACGTGCTGAAGATGACCGGCGCCAATGGCGTGACGGTGGGCCCGATCCTGCTCGGCTCCGCCAAGCCCGCCCATGTGCTGACGGCCAACGCCACGGTGCGTCGCGTGCTCAACATGACGGCCCTGGCCGTGGCCAACGCCAACACCACGCGCTGAGTTCCCGCCGCTGAAGACGCGCCAACTTGGCGCATCGACGCCCCACGTGCGTGCACGCCGTGGGGCGTTTTGCTGTCCGCTCCGGGATGACCCGGGTGCACCGCTTTGGCGCAAGGTTGAGGATCGCACCCCAACGGTGCAGGCACCGTTATTGCTTTTCCTGCCACATCCCTCAGCGAGAGTCTTCATGAACAAGCGACAAGTCCTGCAGTCCTTCCTGGCCGCCTCGGCCTTCGCCTTCGGCCTGGGCGCGGCCCATGCCCAGGCCACCACGCCGATCAAGTTCCAGCTGGACTGGCGCTTCGAGGGGCCCGCCGCCCTGTTCCTGCATCCGGCCGCCAAGGGCTATTTCAAGCAGGCCGGCATCGACGTGACCATCGACGCCGGCAACGGCTCGGGCGGCACCGTCACCCGTGTGGCGTCCGGCGCCTACGACATGGGCTTCGCCGACCTGGCGGCGCTGATGGAATTCCACGCCAACAACCCCGACAGCCCGAACAAGCCGGTGGCCGTCATGATGGTCTACAACAACACGCCGGCCTCGGCCATGGCGCTCAAGAAGAGCGGCATCACCAAGCCGGCCGACCTGTCGGGCAAGAAGCTGGGCGCCCCGGTGTTCGATGCCGGCCGCCGCGCCTTCCCCATCTTCGCCAAGGCCAACAACATCACCAACGTCACCTGGACGGCCATGGACCCGACGCTGCGCGAGACCATGCTGATGCGCGGCGACATCGACGCCATCACCGGCTTCACCTTCACCTCGCTGCTCAACCTGGAAGCCCGCGGCGCCAAGGCCAGCGACGTGGTGGTGCTGCCCTATCCCGACTACGGCGTGAAGCTCTACGGCAACGCCATCATCGTCTCGCCCAAGCTGCTGGCCGAGAAGCCGCAGGTGGTCAAGGCCTTCCTGTCGGCCTTCACCAAGGGCGCCAAGGAAGTCATCGCCAACCCGGCCGTGGCCATCGAATCGGTCAAGGCCCGCGACGGCATCATCGATACCAAGCTGGAGACGCGCCGCCTGCAGTTGGCCATCGACACCGTCATCAACAGCCCCGACGCCCGCGCCGAAGGCTTCGGCAACGTGGTGCCGGCGCGCCTGGCGCTGATGGCCTCGCAGGTGTCCGACGCCTACGGCACCAAGACCCGCGTCAAGCCCGAGGCCATCTGGAACGGCAGCGTGCTGCCGCCGGCCGCCGAGCTGGCCATCCTCAAGAAGTAAGCGGCGCCCGCGCCTTCTTTTCCTCGGCCTGCGGCCGGCCCCCGGCGGCCGGCCGCAGGCCGGTTTCTTGTGCACCGCCCATGGACACGCAAAACACCACGCCCTTCGTCGACTTCCAGGACGTCTGGCTCGCCTACAACGAGCAGTTGCTGCGCGAGAACCACTTCGCCGTCGAGGCCATCGACCTCAAGGTGAAGAAGGGCGAGTTCATCGCCATCGTCGGGCCCTCGGGTTGCGGCAAGTCCACCTTCATGAAGCTCACCACCGGCCTGAAGATGCCGTCGATGGGCAGGATCCGCATCGACGGCCAGCCGGTGACCGGCCCGCTCAAGATCTCGGGCATGGCCTTCCAGGCGCCCTCGCTGCTGCCCTGGCGCACCACGGTCGACAACGTGCTGCTGCCGCTGGAGATCGTCGAGCCCTACCGCTCCACCTTCAAGTCGAAGAAGAAAGAGTACGAAGAGCGCGCCCGCCGCCTGCTGCAGAAGGTGGGCCTGGCCGGCTACGAGGACAAGTTCCCCTGGCAGCTGTCGGGCGGCATGCAGCAGCGCGCCAGCATCTGCCGCGCACTGATCCACGAGCCCAAGATGCTGCTGCTGGACGAGCCCTTCGGCGCACTCGATGCCTTCACCCGCGAGGAGCTGTGGTGCATCCTGCGCGACCTGTGGACCGAGCAGCGCTTCAACGTGATCCTGGTGACGCACGACCTGCGCGAGTCGGTCTTCCTGGCCGACACGGTGTACGTGATGAGCAAGTCGCCCGGCCGCTTCGTGGTCAAGCGCGAGATCGAGCTGCCGCGTCCGCGCGAACTCGAAGTCACCTACACCAAGGAATTCAGCGACATCGTGCACGAGCTGCGCGGCCACATCGGGGCCATCCGCCAGGGCAACGCAGGCGCACCCGCCGCGCCGCTGCCGCAGTAAGAACGCTCAGGGAACCGTCTGCATATGAACAACAAGTTGCTCGAACGCTGGTCGCCGTGGCTGCTGCTGGTGGCCGTGATCCTGCTGTGGCAGATCATCTGCTCGGCCTTCTCCGTCTCGGAATTCATCTTCCCCAGCCCCTGGCGCATCTGGACGCAATTCTGGGAGTTCAAGACCATCATCGCCGGCCATGCCTGGCGCACCTTCTGGGTGACGATGGCCGGCTTCGGCCTGGCCATCGTGGTGGGCGTGCTGCTGGGCTTCGTCATCGGCAGCTCGCGCCTGGCCTATGCGGCCATGTACCCGCTGATGACGGCCTTCAACGCGCTGCCCAAGGCGGCCTTCGTGCCCATCCTGGTGGTGTGGTTCGGCATCGGCGTGGGGCCGGCCATCCTCACGGCCTTCCTCATCAGCTTCTTCCCGATCATGGTCAACATCGCCACCGGGCTGGCCACGCTGGAGCCGGAGCTGGAGGATGTGCTGCGGGTGCTGGGCGCCAAGCGCTGGGACGTGCTGATGAAGATCGGCCTGCCGCGCTCCATGCCCTACTTCTACGCCTCGCTCAAGGTGGCGATCACGCTGGCCTTCGTGGGCACGACGGTGTCGGAGATGACCGCCGCCAACGAGGGCATCGGCTACCTGCTCATCAGTGCCGGCTCGGCCATGCAGATGGGCCTGGCCTTCGCCGGCCTGATGGTCGTGGGCGCCATGGCCATGGTGATGTACGAGCTCTTCAGCGCGCTGGAGAAGCACACCACCGCCTGGGCGCATCGGGGCACGCAGGGCGGCTGAGCGCTGCGCACCCCGTTCGCGCGGATCACCGTGCCCTGCCAAGCCTTGCGCATTAAGCGCGCGAGCGCGGGCGCATCGCGGTGGGGACGGCAACTGGCCACTTCGCGAAAGGGCTTGCGCAAGTCGCGGGGCCACCCAAAGGAAGCGGCCCTTCGCGCAGCGTGAGCCGGCCCCAGGGGTGCTCTTCACGAATCGAGCGGCAAGTGGGCGCTGCGGATCGGGATGAGCTGCGAGGCGCAAAGCGCAGCAATAGCAATAGCCCGGCTATTGCGAGCATTTGCAACGACGCAGATCGCCCGAGTCCGCAGATGCCCACGGCGCGCGCATTCGTGAAGAGCATCCCTAGGCAACCGTGCCGTCGGCCCAGTCTGTCTCGATCTCGGTCTTCACCTCCGTCATGAGCTTGTGCACCGGGCACTTGCCGGCCACGCGCAGCAGCTCGTCGCGCTGGGCATCGCTGAGCGCGCCGCCGACCTGCAGCCTGGCCGACAGCCGGTAGGTGCCCTGCCGCTCCTGGCTGGCGTCGCGGTCGACGTCGACCTGAATGTCCTCGACCGGGATGCCGCGCCGCTGTGCATACAGCAGCATCGTGAGCGCCTTGCAGGCGGCCAGCGCGGCGTCGTACAGGTCGTGCGGGTCGGGGCCGGCGTCGGTGCCGCCGCCTGCGATCGAAGCGTCGACGGTGATGGCATGGCCGCGGATGTGCAGCGTGTGGGCAGTGCCGCTGCTGCCGTTGCGGCGAACGGTGACGGTCATTCGGGGCTCCTGGATTTGAAGGAAGGAAAAAAGGAAGGACTCGGCCCAAGCGCCGTGGGTCGCCGCGGAATCCGCCCAACGACAACAGGGCCACGGTGTACACGGACAACGCGCCGTCAAGCGTCGGCTGACGTCTTGGACGAAAGATACAAGAGGACCACGCCCCTGTTCCGCCAGACGCCGATCCCCACATCGCCGGCAATCCGCGCAGCGTATGCTCGCTCGCCATGTTTCCATCGGCTCTCGCCACGCTGCGACCCCGTTTGCGCACCTGGCTGCGGCCCTGTCTCGCGGCGTGCCTTGCGCTGATCGCCAGCCTGCGCTGCGCTGCCGCCGACAACCCGGCGGCGGCACCTTCCTCGCCTGAACGCTGCGCGGCCACGAGCAACCAGCCTTCGCCGCCGCGCGCGCTCGCCATGGCCCGCATCGCGCAGGCCGAGCACGCCGCCTGGGGCGGCGCGCGGCTGGACGCCGAAGGTCGGCTGATCCGCAGCGGCGCCGCCGAGGCGGAAGAAAGCGGCGTCTTCGCCCGACCCGCACCCTGGCAGCGCGTGTTGCGCTACTGGTCCGCCGTCGACGACGCCGAGCAGGCCCGCTGGCCCTCGGCCGTGCGCTTCGGCGCCGCGCGTCCCGCGCAACGCGAACTGCTGGAACAAGCGCTTCAGATGGCATCCGCCGACCTGCTCCAGGGCCTGGGCGTCGGCCAGGGACTGGGCCTGCAAAGCGACGAGCGCCGCGCCATCGCCGTGGTGCTGGCGCGCGTCGCCGTCATCGACACGCCCTGGTCGGCCGCCTTCGTCAGCTGGGTCGGGCGCGAGGCCGGCCTGCGGCCTGGCGAGTTCATCTTCTCCGAGGCCCACGCCGACTATGCGGCCGATGCGTGGCATACCCGCATGCAGGAAAGCGCCGGCGCCCCTTCCACGGGCGCGATGCGGGCCTGCGACCTGCGCACCACCACGCCCCGCGTGGGCGACCTGGTGTGCCATGCCCGAGCCGGCAGCCGCGACCTCGTGACGCTGGACGAACTGGGCCAGGCGCTGGAGCTCCGCCGCACGGCCGGCAGCGGCCTACCCATGCATTGCGATGTGGTCGTGCAGATGGACGACGGTGGCTTCGACACCGTCGGCGGCAACGTGCTCGACAGCGTGACCGGGCGGCGCCTGGCCTTTGCGCCGGGCGCCCGTCTTCTGGACGCCAGCTACCAGCCCGGCTGCAGCGGCTGCACCGACCGGCACATGAGCACCGCACCCTGGGTGCTGCTGCTGCAATGGCGCTGATGGCAGCAGGGTCGGCGGTGCGTGCGCGGGCGGCGGCCTGCGCCAGAATCGCGCCCGTGACGCCCGGCAAGCGACTCTTCCTCTCGGCGATGCTGCTTCAGGGCCTGCTGCTGGCGGGCTGCGGCAGCGCACCGTCGCGGCCCGACCGCTACCGCTACCCGCCCCTCACGCCGGATCAGGCCAGCGACATCGCGATCCACGCCCTCGGCCTGGTGGGCACGCCCTACCGCTACGGCGGCAACACGCCCGACGGTGGCTTCGACTGCAGCGGACTCATCGGCTATGTCTATCGCACCCGCGCCGGCTTGGTGCCGCCCCGCACCGTGGCGCAGCTCGACGAGTTCGGTGAACCGGTGCGCGTGGACGCGCTGCGCACCGGCGACCTCGTGCTCTTCGGTGGTGGCCGGCCCAGCCATGCCGGCATCTACGTGGGCGACGGACGTTTCGTGCATGCTCCGTCGACCGGCGGCACCGTGCGGCTGGACCAGCTTGCCGGCGTGTACTGGTCGAAACAGCCCGTGAGTGCCCGGCGGCCCTGAGCGACTGCGCGGCATCCAGCGCAAGGACAGGCGCGGCGCCGGGCCAGGCAACTTCATCAGTCGATGCGCACGCCCCGCGTCTTGATCACCTGTCCATAGCGCACCTTGTCGGCATCGATCGCCTGCTGCAGCTCGGCCGCGGTGGTGCCCCGCGGTGTGGCACCCTGGGCCACCAGCGCCTCCTTGACCTCGGGCATGCGGGCCACCTCCTGCACCGCAGTCGACAGCCGCTCGACGATGGCGGGCGGCGTGCCGGCCGGCGCCATCACCGCCGTCCATGAGCCCGACTCCGCATTGGGCACACCCAACTCGGCCAGCGTGGGCACATCGGCCATGGCGGGAGAACGCTGCGCGCTGGTCACGGCGAGCGCGCGCAGCTTGCCGGCCTTGACGTAGCCCGAGGTCTCCAGCACCGAGGCGAAGAGCATGTCCACATGGCCGGCGATCAGGTCCGCCATGGCCGGCCCACCGCCCTTGTAGGGCACATGGCGCAGCTCGATGCCCGTCGCCTGCTGGAAGATCTCGCCGGTGAGGTGCGGCGATCCGCCGTTGCCTGAGCTGGCGAAGGTGTACTTGCCAGGCGAGGCCTTGGCCAGTGCGACCAGCTCCTTGGGCGTGCGCGCCGGCAGCGCGGTGTTGACCACAAACGCGAAGGGCAGCTCGGCGAACAGCGACACCGGCGCGAAGGCCTTGTCCGGGTCGTAGGGCATCTTGTAGAGCCAGGGATTGATGGACTGCGTGCCCACGTTGCCGAAGAAGAGCGTGTAACCGTCGGGCCTGGCCTTGGCGACGAGGTCGGCACCCACCAGGCCGCCAGCGCCGGCGCGGTTCTCCACCACCACCGACTGGCCCAGCTTGGCACTGAGGCGCGTGGCCAGCAGGCGCGCCGCGATGTCGGTGCCGCCGCCCGGCGAGAAGGGCACGATCAGCGTGATCGGCCGCACGGGATAGGCGGACTGCGCCAGCGTGCCCAGCGGTGCCAGGCCGGCCAGCGCGCTCAGTGCCAGAAGGGCACCGCGGCGCCGAAGGAAGGGTCTTGTCTCCATGGGATCTGCTCCTCGTTGGTCTGTGAAATCGTCGAAGGGCGCTCGCGCCTCAGGCCGAGCCCGGCACCGGCACGCGGACCCGGCCGGTCGCGAAATAGCTGGCCAGGTTGTCCATCACGAGGTCCGCCATGGCCTGCCGGGTCTCGTGCGTGTTGCTGGCCACATGGGGCAGCAGCACCACGTTGTCCATGGCGAACAGGGCCTCGGGCACCTGTGGCTCCTGCTCGAAGACGTCCAGCCCTGCGCCCGCGATGCGGCCCTGCTGCAGCGCCTGCACCAGCGCCGCCTGGTCGACCACCGTACCGCGCGACACATTGACCAGGAAGCCCTGCGGCCCCAGCGCGTCGAGCACCGCCGCCGAGATCAGCCCGCGCGTGGCCGGCCCACCGGCACTGGCCACCACCAGGAAGTCGGCCCAGCGCGCGAGGCCCTCGAGCGTGGGCTCGTAGCCGTAGGGCACGTCGTCCACCGGCCGACGGTTGTGGTAGCGCACCGCCATGTCGAATCCGCCGGCGCGCCGGGCGATGACGCGGCCGATGCGGCCCAGCCCGACGATGCCCAGTCGCTTGCCGCTCACGCGGCGGCTGAGCGGGAACTGCCCGCGCAGCCAGTCGCCACGACGGGTGAAGCGGTCGGCCGCGCTGAAGCGGCGCGCCACGTCCATCACCAGGCCGAAGGCGGTGTCGGCCACGCAGTCGTTGAGCACGTCGGGCGTGTAGCCCACGGCAATGCCACGCTCGCGGGCCCGCTCGACATCGATGGTCTCGAAGCCCACGCCGAAGTTGGAGATGACGCGCAGCGAGGGCAACGCATCGATCAGCGCGCGCGGTGCACCGATCCGCGCCGTGCAGGCGATGCCGTCGAACTGCGCGCCCTCTGCCGCCAGGAAGGCCGCGGGGTCCGGCTGCGCCTGCAGAAGGGTGAGGCGATAGGTGGCGGCCAGCGCCTGTTCGAGTTGCGGCAGCAGCGGGCCGTTCTGGAGGATGCGGGGTCGGGTGTCGAGGGTCATGGTTCTGTCGGGCATTGCACGGACGGTCGCACGTGGGCGATGTTCGGAAAGGGCCGTGCCGGTGCTCACTCGGGCTGGATGCCGGCCTGACGGGCCACCTGCGCCCACTTGGCCATCTCGCTGGCGATGAAGGCGCCGAACTGCTGCGGCGTTCCGCCGCCCGGCTCCATGCCAGCGTTCTGGAAATGCTGGCGCACCTCGGGCAGCGTCAGGATGCGGTTGACTTCGGTATTGAGGCGGCCAATCGCCGCCGCCGGCGTGCCGGCCGGCGCCAGCAGCCCGCCCCAGGTGCTGGTCTCGTAGCCGGGCAGGCCCGCCTCGGCCATGGTGGGCACGTCGGGCAGCATGGCCACACGCCGCGGCGTGGTCACGGCCAGGGCGCGCAGCTTGCCGGCCTTCACCTGCGCGTTGACCGCCGCCAGCGTGTCGAACATCAATGCCACACGGCCACTCATCAGGTCCGGATGCGCCAGCGTGCTGCCCTTGTAGGGAATGTGCGTGAGGTCCAGCCCCGCCATGCTCTTGAACAGCTCGCCCGAGAAATGCGGCGCACCGCCCGAGCCGCTGGAGGCGAAGGCCAGCTGGCCCGGCCGCGCCCTGGCATAGGCGATCAGCTCCTGCACGCTGCGCACCGGCAGGCTGGGCGCCACCACCAGCACCAGCGGCACCACATGGGTCAGCACCACCGGCTCGAAGCTGCGCAGCGTGTCGAAGGGCAGCTTGCGCACCATGCTCGGATTGATGGCATGGCTGCTGGCCACCAGCGCCAGCGTGTGGCCATCGGGCGGGCTCTTGGCCACGAAGTCCGTGCCGATGATGCCGGTGGCACCGGCACGGTTGTCGACCACCACCGGTTGATTCCAGGCCTCGCTGAGCTTCCGGCCGATCAGGCGAGCGGCGAGGTCGATGGCACCGCCCGGCGAGGCGGGCACCACGATGGTCAGCGAGCGGCTGGGAAAGGCGGTCTGCGCCGCGGCCGGCAGGGCCCAGGCGGCGGCGCTGGCGCCCAGGGCACCGAGCAGCTGTCTGCGTTGCATGGTGCGCGCTCCTCAGTCGGCCGTGGCGCCGGATTTCTTTACCAGCTCGGCCCAGCGCGGGATCTCCTGCGCCATGAAGTCGCGCAGCTCCTCCGGCGAGCCCGCGACGATCTCCATCGCGAGCTGGCCTTCGAGCTTGTCCTTGACGTCGGGCTGGCGCAGTGCCTTGACGATCTCGGCATTGAGGCGCTGCACGATGGGCTTCGGCGTGCCCTTGGGCGCATACACGGCCTGCCAGGACGACATCTCGAAGCCGGGCAGCCCGGCCTCGATCATGGTGGGCAGCTGCGGCTGCAGTGCGATGCGCTTGCCCGTGGTCACGGCCAGCAGCTTGAGCTTGCCGCTCTGCACCAGCGGCAGCGCCGCCGTCACCTGGTCGAACATGAAGGGCACGAGACCCGCCGCCACGTCGGTCATGGCCGGCGGTGTTCCCTTGTAGGGCACGTGGGTGAGCTTGACGCCGATGGCATCGGCAAACATCTCGCCGGCCAGGTGCGTCGACGTGCCCGCGCCCGAAGAGGCGAAGTTGCGCTTGGACGGGTCCTTCTTGAGCAGCGCCACCAGCTCCGCCACCGAGTTGACGCCTAGCTGCGTGTTGACGATCAGCACGTTGGGCAGCCGGGCCGTGAGGCAGACCGGCTCGAAGTCCTTCACCGGGTCGTAGGGCAGCTTGCGGTACAGGCTGGCGTTGATGGCATGCGTGCTGATCGTGCCGCCGAAAAGCGTGTAGCCGTCGGGCGCAGCCTTGGCCACATAGGCTGCGCCGATGCCGCCGGCCTGGCCGGGGCGGTTGTCCACCACCACCGACTGCTTGAGACTCTCGCCCAGCTTCTGGGCCAGGGTGCGGCCGACGATGTCGGTGGAGCCGCCCGGCGTGAAGGGCACCACGTAGGTGATGGGCCTGGCCGTGGGCCATTCGACCTGGGCCAGGGCCACACCGGGCAGGGTCAGGGCGATGCCGGCCTGCAGGGCCTGGCGGCGGTTGATGGTCATGCGTGTCGTCTCCGTTGTTGTTCGATGGGTCGGCCTGCAGCGGTCAGCGGCCGCGCTCGGCGCGCCAGGCGGCAAAGTCGCTGCGGCTTTGCTCTTCGGTCGGCGGATAGAGGCCGAGGATGGATCGGCCCTCTATCACCTTCTCCTGCACGAAGTCCTCGAAGGCCGTCATCTCCGTGGCCTCGATGGCGACCTCGTCGGCCAGGTGGGCGGGGATGACGATCACGCCTTCGGCATCGCCCACCACCACGTCGCCGGGAAACACCGGGGCATCGCCGCAGCCGATGGGGCCGTTGATCTCGATGGCCTCGTGCAGCGTCAGGTTGGTCGGGGCGCTGGGCCGGACGTGGTAGGCAGGCATGTCGTAACGCGCGATGTCGGGGCTGTCGCGAAAGCCGCCGTCCGTGACCACGCCGGCGACGCCCCGCTTCATCAGCCGCGCGACGAGGATGCCGCCGGCCGAGGCGGCGCGCGCGTCCTTGCGGCTGTCGATCACCAGCACGGCACCGGGCGGGCACTGCTCCACGGCCTGGCGCTGCGGATGGTTGCGGTCGAGGAAGACGTCGATGCGGTTGCGGTCCTCACGTGCCGGCATGTAGCGCAGCGTGAAGGCCTCGCCCACCATGGTGGGCAGACCGGGGTTGAGCGGACGGACGTCCTGGATCATCTGATGGCGCAGGCCGCGCTTGAACAGCGCGGTGCACAGCGTGGCGGTGCTGACCTTCATCAGCAGCGCGCGGGTCTGGTCTTTCACGAAGGGCTCCTGTCGGAAGAAGAGAAAGTCGGTGCGGGAGGCACGGGCGCGCTGCAATCCGCGCCCGGCCAACGTCAGAAGATGTCCGGCTCCGGCACCGGCCGGCCGAAGGTGGTCTCGAGGAAGTCGAAGTCGCAGCCCTCGTGGGCCTGCTTGATGTGGCGGCCGAACATCCAGCCGTATCCGCGCTCGTAGCGCGCCGGCGGGGGGTTCCAGGCGGCGCGACGGCGCGCGAGTTCCTCGTCGTCCACATGCAGGTGGATACGGCGTGCGGGCACGTCCACGCTGATGCGGTCGCCGCTCTGCACCAGCGCCAGCGGGCCGCCGACCGCCGCCTCGGGCGAGCAGTGCAGCAGGCAGCCGCCGTAGCTGGTACCGCTCATGCGTGCATCCGACAGCCGCAACATGTCGCTCACGCCCTGGCGCAGCAGCTTGGTGGGGATGGGCAACATGCCCCACTCCGGCATGCCGGCGCCGCGCGGCCCGGCATTGCGCAGCACCAGGATGTCCTCGCCGGTGACGTCGAGCTCGGGGTCGTCCACGGCTTTCTTGAGCGAGGGATAGTCGTCGAACACCAGTGCGCGGCCTGTGTGCTGCAGCAGGTGCGGCGCGCAAGCGCTGGGCTTGATGACCACGCCGTCGGGCGCCAGGTTGCCGCGCAGCACGGCCAGCGCGCCTTCGGCATAGATGGGGTTGTCCAGCGGCCGGATCACGTCCGCGTGGTGCACCTCGGCACCGGCGATGTTCTCGCCCAGCGTGCGGCCGTTGACGGTGAGCGCCTCGGTCCGCAGGTGGCCGCGGATCGCCTCCAGCATGGCGCGCAGGCCGCCGGCGTAATAGAAGTCCTCCATCAGGTAGGCGTCGCCGCTGGGCCGGATGTTGGCGATCACGGGCACGCGGCGGCTGGCGGCGTCGAAGTCCTCCAGGCTGACCGGATGGCCGGCGCGGCGCGACATGGCGATGAGGTGAATGATGGCGTTGGTCGAGCAGCCCATCGCCATGGCGCAGGCGATGCCGTTCTCGAAGCTGGCGCGGCTGAGCAGCCGCGCGGGCGTGAGGTCTTCCCACACCATCTCGACGATGCGGCGGCCGCAGTCGGCACTCATGCGGATGTGGTTGGCATCGGCGGCAGGAATGCTGCTGGCGCCCGGCAGCGTCAGGCCCACGGCCTCGGCGATGCCCATCATGGTGGCGGCCGTGCCCATGGTCATGCAGGTACCGTGGCTGCGGGCGATGCCGGCCTCCATCTCGCGCCAGGCGGTCTCGTCCAGTCGGCCGGCGCGCCGCTCGTCCCAGTACTTGAAGGCGTCGGAGCCCGACCCCAGCACGCGGCCCTTCCAGTTGCCGCGCAGCATGGGGCCGGCGGGCAGGTAGATGAAGGGCAGGCCCATGCTGGTGGCGCCCATCACCAGGCCGGGCGTGGTCTTGTCGCAGCCGCCCATGAGCACGGCACCGTCCACCGGATGGCTGCGCAGCAGCTCCTCCGTCTCCATCGCCAGGAAGTTGCGGTAGAGCATGGAGGTGGGCTTGACCATGCTCTCCGACAGCGAGATGGCCGGCAGCTCCAGCGGCCAGCCGCCGGCCTGCAGGATGCCGCGCTTGACGTCCTCCACCCGCTGCTTGAAGTGGCTGTGGCACTGGTTGGCATCGCTCCAGGTGTTGACGATGGCGATGACGGGCTTGCCCATCCAGTCCTCGTAGCCGTAACCCATCTGCAGCACGCGCGAGCGGTGGCCGAAGGATCGGAAGTCGTCGGGGGCGAACCAGCGCGCGCTGCGCAGGCTCTCGGGGGTGCGTCGGGTCATGAAAGCGTGTCTCCGGCGCCGCCGGTGGTCGTCTGTCCGGCGGTCGAGGCGCATTGAAACACTAATATATTAGTGCGTCAAATGCCAGAATCGGGGCGCTGATGGCCCCCCTGTCCAAGACCCGACTCGACCGCACGCGCCTTGCCGCGCCGCAGGTGCTCGAAACGCTGCGCAGCGCGATCCTTGCGCTCGACCTCCCCCCCGGCTCAGTGCTCGCGCGCCAGGAGCTGGCTGATCATTTCGGCGTCAGCCAGACGCCCGTGCGCGAGGCCCTGCTGCGCCTGGCCGAGGAAGGGCTGGTGGATGTGTTTCCGCAGCACGCCACGCTGGTCAGCCGCATCGACATCGCGGCGGCACGACAGTCCCACTTTCTGCGCCGCTCGCTGGAGCTGGAGCTGGTCCACCAGCTGGCGACGAGCGCGCCGCCCGAGCTGCTGGCGCGGCTGAAGGCCACGGTGACCCAGCAGTCGGCGCTGGCCAAGGCCCAGCGTTATGGCGACTTCGTGGAGGCCGACCGCGACTTCCACCGCCTGATGTACGAGGCCGCCGAAGTGCCCGGCCTGTGGGCACTCGTCAACAAGGCCTCGGGCCATGTGGACCGGCTGCGGCGGCTGCACCTGCCGACGGCCGGCAAGACCGAGTCGATCCTGCGCGACCACCGCGCCATCGTGCGCGCCATCGAGGCCGGCGATCCGGCCGCCGCGCAGCAGGCGCTGCGCACCCACCTGTCGGGCACGCTCAGCGCGGTGGACGAGATCTGCCGGCAGTATCCGGACTACGTGCTCGTCTGAGCAGGGTCGGGCCCGCCTCCTGCGTGGCGAGGCTCAGTACTTCCTGCCGAAATTCGCCGCGATACGCTGCTTGAGGTAGTCGCCCGCGGTGATGGGCGGGTACTTGCCCGAGGGCGACTCGATCAACGCGTCGCGGTTGGCCTGGCAGAAGAAGGCGATGCTGTAGCGCGGGCCCATGTACTCGCCCGGCAGCGGGTTGCGCACGCGGTGGAAGTTGCTGGGCAGCTGGTCGTCGCTCCAGCGCATGAGCATGTCGCCGATGTTGCAGGTGATGACGTCCTCGTCGGGCGGGATGGACGTCCACTCCTGCTTCTCGAACTCCTTGCCCGGGCACACCTGCAGGCCCCCCTGGCCCTGGCGCTGGTAGAGGATGGTCAGGCAGTCGAAGTCGGTGTGCGCACCGGCGCGCCACAGGTCGAGATGCGCCTGCGCCTCGGGCGGGATGGCGTAGTAATGCAGCAGACGCAGCGTGCTCTGGTACTCGGCGCTGGACTTGTCGTGCGCACGGGTGAAGAACTCGGTGTCGAAGCCCAGCTTGAGCGCGAAGCAGGACAGCACCTTCATGCCGATCTCCCAGCTCTTCTGCTCGAAGGCCAGCATGGCGGCCTTGAAGCCGGGCAGTTCCGCCTCGGTGGGAAAGAGCGGGCCCATCAGCGGCAGCGTGATCTGGTAGCTCTCCTTCTGGTCGGCGGTGCCGGTGGAGGGCCGCACCTGTGCCTTGCTCTCCCAGCCGGCGTTGTTGGCCAGCGGGTACTGGGCCTTCACCGCATCGGGCAGCGCGAAGAAGCGCTCGGCCTCTGCGAAGGCGGCGCGGATGTCGGCCAGGTCGATGCCGTGGTCCACCAGCTGGAAGAAGCCGACGTCGACCGCGGCATCCCACAGTTGGTCGGCGATCTCGGCGCGGCGGGTGTCGAAGTCGGCCAGGCTGATGCGGCGCACCTCGCGGGTGGTGGTCTCCGAACCCATCGCGCCCATGCGCGATTCCTTTTCAAGCTCGGCAAGGGCGAAGTCGGGGGCGGTGGTGGCGATGGCGGTCATGGTGGGGCTCTCCGGTGAGTGGGGTGGAAGGAAGTTGTCCGTCCGTCGGAGACCATGGAGGGCGGGCTTCGGGGCTGCTGCTGCATCCTGATCGCGCCGCGCCACGGTGCACGTGGGCAGGACGTCAAGAGCAATTCCCGGGCCGCTGACACCTGCCGGGGCGGCAGGCGGGCGTTGCTGAACGCTTCTACTCTCTGGGCCGCGATTATGGGCGGCGCACCCCGGGACGCAGCAAGCGTTTTGTGCGCTTTCCGAGATCGACCAAGGGTCTCTTGCGCCAAGCCGGGGCGTGACCAACCAGGGCGGTGCGCGCGCCGCCATGGCCGCACCACACGCGAGCGCTGGTGGTGCACGAGCCCAGGCCGCGCGGGCGCGCAGGCATTGCAACGCGCGCGGCATGGATCGTGCTGAAACCCTTGCAGGAGTAGAAGCGTTCAGCGGCCCCACCCGGAGCCGCCCGGAAATTGCTCTGGCATCCCCGCGCCCGGCCCACCGCCCGCGGGGCTTTCCAACGCATTTGTTCGAAGACCGCACCATGCTGCACCGCCGCTCCCTCCTGGCCGCCTCGGGCGCCGCCACCCTGCTCGCCGCCACGCCCTTCGTGCGTGCCCAGGGCTCCCTGCAGAAGTTCAAGTTCAACCTGGGCTGGAAGGTCGAGGCCACGGCCGCCGGCTTCCTGCTGGCGCAGCAGCGCGGCTACTACAAGGACGCCGGGCTCGACGTGGCCATCGACACCGGCAACGGCTCGGCCGCCGCCATCAGCCTGGTGGGCAGCGGCGCCTACGACTGCGCCTCGGCCGATCTGGCCACCATGGTCGAGTTCGACGTCAACAACCCCACGGCGGGCCTCAAGGCCGTGGCCATCCAGTACGACCTGAATCCCAACGCCATCCTGGTGCGCAAGGACGGCCCCATCAAGAAGCCCACCGACCTGGCGGGCAAGACGCTGCTGGGCCAGCCCTTCAATGCCTCGCGCAAGCTGTTTCCCGTCTTCGCCAAGGCCCAGGGCTTCGACCCGGCCAGCGTCAAGTGGGAGAACGTGGCGCCCGACATCGGCGACACCCGCTTCGTCAAGGGCGACTTCGACGGCGCGGGCTACTTTTACTTCACCGGTCTGCTCAACCTCAAGCTGCGCGGCATGGGCCCGGAACAGATCACGGCCTTCCGCTTCTCGGACTACGGCATGAAGTCGTACGGCAACGGTCTGGTCGCCAATGCGAAGAGCATGGAGAACGCCGAGGCCATGAAGGCCTTCGTCAAGGCCACCACACGCGGCTGGATCGAGGCCATGGCCGACACGAAGGCCGGCGCCGGCGCCATCAAGGCGCGCGAACCGCTGGCCAACGAGGCCATCGAGCACGAGCGCCTGCAGCTGATCGTCGACGGCAGCATGAAGACGCCGGGCACGATGGCCCTCGGCTGGGGCGCCGCCACGCCCGAGCGCCTGCAAGCCACCATCGACGAGACCGTCGCCGCCTTCGGCCTGAAGAGCTCGCCCACCGTGGGCGACATCTGGACCGACCGCTTCCTGCCCACGGCTGCCGAGCGCAAGCTCAAGGCCTGACAAGGTACGAGGCCGCCATGACCATCCCCGTCATCGACCTGGGCGGCGCGCTCGCCCTGGGCGGGCCGCGCAGCGCCGAGGTGGCCGCGCAGATGCGCGCCGCCGCCATGGCCTCGGGCTTCTTCTACGTGCGCCACCACGGCGTGCCGGCCGAACAGGTGCAGGCCCAGTTCGAGCTGGCCCGCCGGCTGCTCGACGTGCCGATGGCCACGCGCGAGGCGCTGGAGATGCACAAGTCGCCCGCGATGCGCGGCTACGAGCTGATGGGTGCACAGACCCTCGACGCCGCCGCCCGCCCCGACCTCAAGGAAAGCTTCTACTGCGGCATGGCCTACCCGGCCGACCATCCCTATGTGCTTGCCGGCTACCAGACCTACGGCCACAACCAGTGGCCCGCCGAGGTGCCCGACGCGCCCGCGCAATGCGAGGCCTACATCCAGGCCATGCTGGCCCTGTCGCGCCGGTTGATGCAGCTGATGGCGCTGTCGCTGCAGCTCCCCGAGACCTGGTTCGACGCCACCAGCGACAGCCCCATGGTCACGCTGCGCATGATCCGCTACCCCGCCCACCCCGAAGGCGCGGACGAGCGCACCTTCGGCGCCGGGGCGCACACCGACTGGGGCGCCATCACCATCCTGGCGCAGGACGGCCACGGCGGCCTGGAGGTGCAGATGCCCGGTGGCGACTGGCTGCCCGCCACGCCCATCGCAGGCTGCTTCGTGGTCAACCTGGGCGACATGATTCCGCGCTGGACCAACGGCCTGTACCACTCCAACCCGCACCGCGTGCGCAACGTGCATTCGGGCGGCGCGCCGCGCTATTCCATCCCCTTCTTCTACGAGCCGGACTACCTGGCCCGCATCGAGGCCGTGCCCGGCACCGTCGCAGCGGGCGAGACGCCCCGCTTCGCGCCGTGTACGGCCGGCCAACACTTGGTGGAGATGTACCGGCGCACCTACGGCATCGCCGCCGCGGCCTGATGCGGTGGCGCGCCGGGCTGCCCGCGCCGGCCCGTGCCGCTGTCGCAAACAAGTACTCACAGTCGACACAAGGCCTTGATCCAGCGTCACACTTGTTTGTGAATTAAGTCACAGAATGGCGGTTCGCACAGGAGGTGGCGATGTCCCTCGAATACCTGGCTCGCATCGAGAAGGAACGCTTTCCGCTGGCCGTCCGACAGACGGCCGAGGTGGACCACGTGCTGCTGCTGAAGGCGGCCCAACTGATCACCGCCAGCGTGCCGGCCGTGGGGCCTTTCGGGCCGGGCTCTGCCCGCGAGGCGGTCGTCTTCGGCATCACCGAGCTGGGCCTGCGCACCCTTCGCCAGTCGACGCTGCCGCCCGAGGCACCGCTGCACCGGCAGGAGCGTTCGCTGGACTTCGACGTCTGATCGCCCGAGCCCGCACCGATCCTCCTTTCCTTCCTGCCGGCTTCATCGCAGGCCGTCCACCTTCGCCAGGCTTGGCGCATTTCAATCCCTGTCCCGTGCCCACCGCGCCTTCCGGCGCGGCTGGCATGCCTCCTGCAGTCTGCGGCGCCCGGCCGTTCTGCCTCTTCCCCCTTCGTTCCGCGGCACCTGCCCGCCGCCCGCTCCATGTCTTTCTCCACCCTGCTTCCCCCGGAAGTCGCGCTCGACGAACGCGACGGCCGCTACCTGCGCAAGGCCATCGGCTGGTCGCATGCCGGCCGCCGCCGCGGTAACCGGCCCTTCGGCGCCGTCATCGTGTCCGAGGACAACCGCGTGCTGACCGAGGATTACTGCAACAGCGGCGAGACCGGCGACGTGACCGGCCATGCCGAGACCAATGCCATCCGCAAGCTCGCCGGCCTGGGCCTCGGCCGCGAGGTGCTGGCCAAGGCCACGATCTATTCCTCGGCCGAGCCGTGCGTGATGTGCGCGGGGGCGATCTTCTGGTCGGGCATCGGCCGCGTGGTGTTCGGCATCGATGCCGAGCGGCTGCGCGAGTTCCGTGGCGAGCGCTCGGACCAGCGCGACGCCGAGCTCTCCTGCCGCGACGTGTTCCGCGCCTCGCCGCATGCCATCGACTGCCTCGGCCCCGCCCTGATCGACGAGGCCGGTGCGGCGCACGTCGGGGCCTGGAAGGCCGCGTAGTCTGCACGGCTTTCTCCCGGACGCGTTCCGGCCGCCGCACTGCGATGCCGCGGCGCAGTCGTCGGCGGCAGGCCGTTTCTGTAGCCTGCGCTGCGAGGCCCGCGCTTTGCGCCTGCTTAGACTCCCCCGATGCCCTGGCACGCCCGACTCTCCATCGACTATGCCGCGCGCGACGGCCGCAGCGTGGCGCGTTTCCGCCATGACGGTCCGCTGCGCATCCTGCAGAGCCTCTACCCCGAAGGCGACACCATCTGCCACAACGTGCTGGTGCACCCACCCGGCGGCCTGGTGGGTGGCGACACGCTCGACATCCACGTGACGGCCGCTGCCGGCAGCCACGGCCTGGTCACCACGCCGGGCGCATCCCGCTTCTACCGCAGCGAAGGCGAACCCGCGGTGCAGCAGACGCACCTGCAGGTGCAGGCCGGGGCGCGGCTGGAATGGCTGCCGCTGGAAGCCCTGTGCTACAGCGGCTGCCAGGCCCACAACCGCCTGCGCCTGGATGTGGAACCGGGCGGCGAATTCATCGGCTGGGACGTGACGGCCCTCGGCCTGCCCCATGCAGGCCAGCCCTTCGTGGCGGGCAGCCTGCAGCAGCACCTGGAGGTGCCCGGTGTCTGGCTGGAGCGGGGACGCATCGAGGCCGGCGATGCCCCATTGCTCGACGGTGCGCTGGGCCTGGCCGGTCGGCGCTGCATTGCCTCGCTCTTCCATGTGAGCGGCACGCCCATCCCTCGCGAACGGCGCGAGGCCCTGCTGGAGATCGCCCGCACCCGCATCGACAGCCACGCCCTGGGCGAGACCGCCGGCGCCACCAGCCCACAGCCCTCGGTGATCGTCGTGCGGGTGCTCGCGCCGGTGGTCGAGCCGGCGATGCAGCTGCTGCGGGGCATCTGGACCGACTGGCGCCGCCAACTGTGGCGGCTGGACGGGGCGCCGCCGCGCATCTGGTCCACCTGAATCGGCGCATTGCCGGCATGGGCCCGGCATCGGTCGTGGCGCAGGGCTTCCGGCCCGTCTCGCAGGCTACGCAGGAAACGGCGCGGGCAGCGGCTCCGGCGAGGGCGACGGCGGCACAGGCACAGGCGGCGCGGGTTCCGTGCCGGGCGGGAAAGGTTCGGTCAACGGCGGCACCGGGGTGGGCGGCGGCGGATCGATGACGGGCACCGTCTCGCCCATTGCCAGTAGTGCGTCGTGCCCGCGCTTCATTGGCGATCCTCCTGTTGCTGGCGACGTTCGTCGCCCAGCTTTTCCATCATCTTCTCGCCCACCGGGTCCTTGCCGTCGAGGGGCACGGACTCTTCCTGGGTGACTTCCGGCTCGTCCTTGTAATGCGTGCCGGGCGAGGCCTTGTCCTGGCGGGGCGTCTCGCGCTGCGGCGACGAGGCGGGCGTCGCGCCTTGCGTGGCGACGTCCTGGGAGGGGTCTTGGGATTGGGTCATCACCGCGACGCTGCGGCCCGGCGCCCGGGTCCGTCTACGTCCATTCGCCACATCGCCTGTCAGCCATGGCCGACGCCTCCGCGTCCCGGGCCGCGCTAGCGTGGCCCGCAGATCGGAGCGCCATGACGACCCTTGCCACTTCTTCCTCTCCGTCGGCGCCTGCAGGCGCCGACATCCCCGCACGACTGGACCGACTGCCCTGGTCGCGCTGGCATTGGCGCGTGGTCATCGCGCTCGGCATCGCCTGGGTGCTCGACGGGCTGGAGGTGACGATGGTCGGCTCCATCGGCGGCGTGCTGGAGCGCGGCGACACCCTGGGCCTGACGGCCGCGCAGGTGGGCCTGGCCGGCTCGCTCTACGTGGCGGGGGCAGTGACCGGTGCGCTGGTCTTCGGCCGCATGACCGACCGGCTCGGCCGCAAGAAGCTGTTCATGCTCACCTTGGCCGTGTACGCGGCAGCGACCTTCGCCACCGCCTTCTCGCCCACCTTCGCGATCTTCGCGGTCTGCCGCTTCTTCACCGGCCTGGGCATCGGCGGCGAATATGCGGCGATCAACTCCGCCATCGACGAGCTGGTGCCGGCGCGGGTGCGGGGCCGGGTCAACCTGGCGATCAACGGCAGCTTCTGGCTTGGCGCCGCGCTGGGCGCGGGGCTGGCGCTGGTGGTGCTCGACCCGCGGGTGTTCGGTCCGGTGTGGGGCTGGCGGGTGGGCTTCGGGCTGGGTGCGTTGCTGGCCCTGGCCATCGTGCTGATCCGCCGCCATGTGCCCGAGAGTCCGCGCTGGCTGGCCGCGCACGGGCGGGCGGCGGAGGCCGAGCGGATCCTGGCCGACATCGAGGCCCAGGTGGCGCGGGAGCACGGGCCGCTGCCGCCGCCGGTCGTCCATGCGCCGGTGGGCCACCGGCCCAGCCCCAGCCTGCGCGAGGTGGCGCGCGTGCTGCTGGTGCACTACCGCCAGCGCAGCGCGGTCGCGCTGGGGCTGATGCTGTCGCAGGCCTTCTTCTACAACGCGATCTTCTTCACCTATGCGCTGGTGCTGACGCGCTTCCACGGCGTGGATGCGTCGCGGGTGGCGCTGTACATCTTTCCCTTCGCGCTGGGCAATGTGCTGGGGCCGCTGCTGCTGGGGCCGCTGTTCGACAGCGTGGGCCGGCGGCGGATGATCGCCCTCACCTATGCGGGCGCGGGCGTGGGCCTGGCGCTGACGGGTGTGGCCTTCATGGCGGGCTGGCTGGATGCCTTGACGCAGGCGCTGGCCTGGTCGGCGGTGTTCTTCCTGGCCTCGGCGGCGGCCAGTTCGGCCTACCTGACGGTAAGCGAGGTGTTTCCGCTGGAGATGCGGGCCATCGCGATTGCGCTGTTCTACGCGCTGGGCACGGGTGCGGGCGGCTTCGTGGCGCCCTGGCTTTTCGGGGCGTTGATCGAGACGGGCAGCCGCGGGGCGGTGGCCATCGGTTACGGCATCGGTGCGGCACTGGTCATCGCGGCGGGGCTGGCGGCGCTGCGCTGGGGCGTGGATGCGGAGCAGCGCGCGCTGGAGGAGATCGCGCCGCCGATGGAGGGGGCGCGGCGGGGGTCTTGAGCCGGTCGGGTGGGTGGAGCAGTCCGGGTGTACTGTTGCCAGTCGTAGGGGCGCTCTGAAGGCCTGGGTTCGCAGGTCGTCGGGGCGGTAACCCGGCAGAGGGCGCCGGCATGCGCGCTCCCGGTGCACGCTCGCGCTGACCGGCTTGTTGCGCGACACGGGTGCTCGCTTTCCACCGACGTGCTTGCCGCACTGCACGGCGCCGCGAATGGCACCTCCGCACGCACACCGGCACCCTCCGCCTCGACGCTGCGCGCGAGCCCTCCCGTTTTTAGGACCCTGGGTCTTTGACGCCGTTGGGTCTTCGGCGTCGTCGGGTCTTCGGGTGCTCTGGGCCCTTCGGGCGCTGGAGCTATGCCGGCCAGTCAATCCCAACCCGTTCGGGCTGAGCCTGTCGCAGCCCGCCCCTATAGGCAGCACGCAGGCGGCTCAAGCACCGCCGGGCATTTGCGCCGCGCGCCGCTCTGCCCTTCGACAGGCTCAGGGCGAACGGAGTGAGGACCAGGGCGGCCGAACCCAGCCGTTCGGGCGCAGCGTCGAGGTGGAGGATGACGGTGTGCGTGCGGAGGTGCCATTCGCGGCGCCGTGCAGTGCGGCAAGCACGTCGGTGGAAAGCGAGCACCCGCCGTGTGCACCAAGCCGGTCGGCGCGAGCGTGCACCGGGAGCGCGCATGCCGGCGTCCTCCGCCGGTTAGCACCCCCTGCCGGTGGTCATCCGATGAAGTTGGCACTTGGCAGGACAAGCAACAAGAGTCGTGGGCCAGCCAATGAGCAAGTCACCCTGGCCCAACCACCGAACACACGCAATCCCGGCTCACCATCCAACACGAAGCGCCCAGCAGAGGCCCCCGACAAGAACAACGAACTCAAGCCAGCCGCGCACCCCGCGACATGCGACGCCCATCCGCCACGGCCGCCGCGAACAGCGCCAGCCCCGCCAGCGCCAGCAGCGCGCCGACCCAACCCGTGGACGTCCACCCCAGGCCCGCGTCGATGGCCACGCCGCCCAGCCAGGCGCCCAGCGCGTTGGCCATGTTGAAGGCCGAATGGTTCAGCGCCGCGGCGAGGGTCTGGGCGTCGCCGGCCACGTCCATCAGCCGGATCTGCAGCGCCGGGCCGATGGCCACCAGCGTGCCGACCAGCAGGATGTTGATCGATGCCGCCACCGGATGGTGGGCCGTGACCGAGAAGGCCGCCAGCACCACCGCCGCATAGGCCAGGATGCCGCCGATGGTCGGCATCAGCGCCCGGTCGGCCAGGCGCGCGCCGACCAGGTTGCCCGCCACCATGCCGACACCGAACAGCGCCAGCACCAGCGGCACGCGGCCCACCGACAGGCCGGCCACCTCGGTCAGCGTGGGCTTGACGTAGCTGAACACGCAGAACATGCCGCCGAAGCCGATGGCCGCGATGCCCAGGGTGAACCACACCTGGCGCCGGCGCAACGCGCCCAGCTCGCGCATGGGGCTCGCCCCCTGCGCCGCCGCCATGTCGGGCACCCACAGGCGGATCATCAGCACCGCCGCGGCGGCGATGAGCCCGACGAAGACGAAGGCCGCGCGCCAGCCGAAATGCTGGCCCAGCCACGCCGCGATGGGCACGCCCACCAGCGTGGCGCCGGTCAGGCCCAGCATCACCAGCCCCACCGCACGCGCCCGCTGCCCGGGCGGTGCCAGCGCCGCCGCCACCAGCGCCGCGACGCCGAAATAGGTGCCGTGCGGCAGGCCGGTCAACAGGCGCAGGCCCAGCAGCGACAGGTAGTCCGGTGCGAGGGCGCTGGCGATGTTGCCGATGGCATAGAAGGCCATCAGCGCCATCAGCAGCACGCGACGGCGCCAGCCCGCGGCCAGCGCCGCCAGCACCGGCGCGCCCACCACCACGCCCAGCGCATAGGCGCTGATCGCGTGGCCGGCCTGCGGAATGCTGGTGCCGATGTCGCGCGCCACCTCGGGCAGCAGGCCCATGATCACGAACTCGCCCGTGCCGATGGAGAAACCGCCCAGACCCAGGGCGAGCACGGCGCGCAGCAGCGTGCGTTCGGATTGGGCGTCGGCGAGGGAAGCGGCGGAAGTCATGGGCAAGGCGCGGGACAGAACAGGGCGCAGGACGCCTGCCGGCATTGCCGATCGGCAAGTGGAACCGGCAGTCGGCCAAGGATGAGGGAAAACCCGGGAATCGCCGACCCTAACAGCGTCGGCGGGCACGGCGGCGACAGGGGGGCGAATCCGGGTCGGCAGGCGGGGTCTTCCTGTGCGGCGGGTGCGGACGGCGGCAGAGCATTGTCGGGCGCCACCCGCCGCCGGATGCCGCCATTCGCCGCGCGCGGTCCGGCCGCGCGGCGACGGCGGACCCCAGCGGCATCAGCCCGCCACCGTGTGCACGCCCGGCGAGCCGTGCTCGACCACGAAGCGCGCCAGCCGGCTCACGCCGGAATCGGCACGCCGGATGTCGTCCACCGCGCGGAACTCGATGCGCGCCTCGGCCGGCGCCAGCGTGGCCAGCGCATAGCCGCGCACATCGCCACGGCCCCAGCGCAGCTGCGGGTTGTTGGCCTGCAGCGCCGCCACCGTCGCCATCGACAGGCCCTGCGAGCTGATCGAGCCGCCCACGAACTCGGTGGCCAGCGGTGCGGCATCGCCGGGGCGCTGCAGGTCGGCGGCCCAGAAGCAGTGCACGTCACCGCTGAGCACCAGCGCGTTGCGCTCGGCGCGCGCCGCCAGCGCGCCGTACAGGCGCTCGCGGTTGGCGGCGTAGCCGTCCCAGCCGTCGACCCAGTAGCCGCGCTCCTCGCCACGGCTGCGCGGGGCGGTGGCCATCAGCGTCGGCTGCGCGATCAGCGTCCAGCGGCCCTGGGCGCGCGCCAGGCCCTGGTAGAGCCAGGCCTCCTGCTCGGCGCCCAGGTAGCTTCGGCTGGCGGCGCTGCGCTCGTCGCAGTCGACGAAGCCCTTGTTGCCGGTCACCGGCACGCAGGGATGGGCCGAGCGGTACTGGCGGCCGTCGAGCACGAAGAGTTCGGCCATGCCGCCCATCTGCCAGCGGCCGTGGATGCGGGCCTGCACGCCCTGCGGGCGCATCCAGGCCGGCACCGGCATGTGCTCGTACCAGGCCTGGTAGGCGGCCGCGCGCAGGGCCATGAACTGCGCCGGATCGGGCGTCTGCGGCGAGCGGTCGTTGGCATAGTCGTTCTGCACCTCGTGGTCGTCCCAGGTGACGAACCAGGGGAAGGCCGCATGCGCCGCCTGCAGGTCGGCGTCGCCCTTGTACAGGGCGTAGCGGTTGCGGTAGCCGGCCAGGTCCTGCGGCAGGCCGGCTTCGTGGCGGCGCACGTGGTGGCGGCCCCAGGAGGACTCGTAGATGTAGTCGCCCAGATGCACCACCGCATCCAGGTCCTGCGTGGCCATGTCGCGGTAGGCGCTGTAGAAGCCCTGCTCGTACTGCTGACAGGAGCCGAAGGCCAGCCGCAGCGGCTGCGCGTCCTGCAGCGCCCGCGCGGTGCGGGTGCGGCCGACGGGGCTGCGCATGCCCTGCGCCGTGAAGCGGTACCAGTAGTCGCGGCCGGGGGCCAGGCCCGCGACCTCGACGTGCACCGAGTGCGCCAGGTCGGCCACCGCGATGGCCCTTCCGCGGGCGACGATGCGGGCGAAGCGGTCGTCCTCGGCCAGCTCCCAGTCCACCGGCACCGGCGCCTCGTCCATGCCGCCGCCCGCCAGCGGCTCGGGGGCAAGGCGGGTCCACAGCACCACGCCCTCGGCCGTGGGGCAGCCGGAGGCCACGCCCAGCGTGAAGAGCGGCCGGCTGTCGCCGCCCTGGGCATGCAATCGGAGGAAGGGGGCGGCAAGCGCCGCGCCCGCCGCGCCTTGCAGCAGGCGACGGCGGGAGAGCTGCGACAGGAGTCGGACGGAAGACGGCATGGCCCGATCATGCTCGCTGCGCCTTGCCGCCAGCTGTCCTTGCCGGCGCACCCCTGGCAGGGGCCGCCGCCCCGGGCAAGCGCGGAACGATGGAGGCCCCACCCCCGCGGGATGCTGCGCTCAGTGTCCGGACGCGCCCGATGCGCCGAGCCCGGTCTCCGACCGCACCTGCTGCGCAGGGAAGGCCGCGCGTTCGGCCGCGGCCTGGCGGCTTCGGTCGAGCAGGCTGAACAGCCAGATGCCCGCGAAGCCGATGGCCATGGAGAACAGCGCCGGCGAGGTGTAGGGGAACAGCGCCGAGCCCTTGGGATAGCCCAGCGTCGCCTCCCACACCGAGGGCGAGACGATGGTCAGCCCCACCGAGGCGGCCAGGCCCAGCGTGCCGCCGACCACCGCGCCGCGCGTGGTGCAGTCCTTCCACAGCACGCTCATGAACAGCACCGGAAAGTTCGCCGAGGCCGCGATGGCGAAGGCCAGCGACACCATGAAGGCGATGTTCTGCTTCTCGAAGGCGATGCCCAGCAGCACCGCGATGATGCCCAGCGCCACGGTGGTGATGCGCGAGACGCGCAGCTCGTCGCGCGGCTCGGCGCGGCCCTGTTTGATCAGCGTGGCATAGAGATCGTGCGACACCGCCGAGGCGCCCGACAGCGTCAGGCCTGCCACCACCGCCAGGATGGTCGCGAAGGCCACCGCCGAGATGAAGCCGTAGAACACATTGCCGCCCACCGCCTTGGCCACCAGCACGGCCGCCATGTTGGTCGCGCCCGCACCGCCGTGGATGACGCCCGTGGCCACGTTGGCGAACTCCGGGTTGGTCAGCACCAGCGTGATGGCGCCGAAGCCGATGATGAAGATCAGCAGGTAGAAGTAGCCGATCCACACCGTGGCCCAGCCCACCGACTTGCGGGCCTCCTTGGCGTCGGGCACGGTGAAGAAGCGCATCAGGATGTGCGGCAGCCCGGCCGTGCCGAACATCAGCGCCATGCCGAAGCTGATGGCCGAGATCGGGTCCTTGACGAAGCCGCCCGGGCCCATGATGGCCAGCCCGATGCTGCGTGCCTCTTCCGGCGACTTGCCGGCATTGGCGGCAATCTGCGTGCGCACCTCCACCGACTTGGCGAACAGCGCCTCGGGGCTGAAGTGGAAGGCCGCCAGCACCATCACCGCCATGAAGGTCACGCCGGCCAGCAGCATCACGGCCTTGATGATCTGCACCCAGGTGGTGGCCGTCATGCCGCCGAAGAGCACGTAGACCATCATCAGCGCGCCCACGATCACCACCGCCACCCAGTAGTCCAGGCCGAACAGCAGCTTGATGAGCTGGCCCGCGCCCACCATCTGGGCGATCAGGTAGAAGGCCACCACCACCAGCGTGCCGCTGGCCGCAAAGGCGCGGATGGGGCCGGGCCGGAAGCGGTAGCCGGCCACGTCGGCGAAGGTGAACTTGCCCAGGTTGCGCAGCCGCTCGGCCATCAGGAAGGTGAGCACCGGCCAGCCCACGAGGAAGCCGATGGAGTAGATCAGTCCGTCGTAGCCGGTGGCCATGACGGCGGCGGAGATGCCCAGAAAGGAGGCCGCCGACATGTAGTCGCCCGCGATGGCCAGGCCGTTCTGGAAGCCGGTGATGCCACCGCCCGCGGTGTAGAAGTCGGCCGCCGAGCGCGTGCGCTTGGCGGCCCACTTGGTGATGTAGAGCGTGCCCGCCACGAACACCATGAACATGCCGATGGCGATCCAGTTGGTGGGCTGCTTGGCCACCTGGCCGACGTCGCCGCCTGCGGCGTGGGCCAGGCCGGCCAGCATGAGCAGCGCGGCCGGCGCCAGGCGGGCCGCCGTGGAACGGAAGGAGAGACGCGTCATTGGCCGGCCTCCTTCAGGATCTCGGCCGTGAGCCGGTCGAACTCGCCATTGGCGCGGCGGATGTAGGCCAGCGTGATGACGATGGTGAAGACGATCACGCCCAGGCCGATGGGAATGCCCAGCGTGGTCACGCCCTGGCCGATGGGCCGCGCGAGGAAGGGCTTGTCGAAGGCGATCAGCGCGACATAGCCGTAGTAGACGAGCAGCATGATCGCGGTGAGCCAGCCGCCCAGGCGGTTGCGGCGCCGCCGCAGCTCAAGGTATTTGGGATGGGAGCGGATGCGCTCCGCGACCGGGTCTTTCATGGGGTTGTCTCCTGGCATCTGGAATGAGCCTGTGCTGCATTCTTCGATGCCGGTCCCGGCGCGCGGACCCGGCGCAATCATTCGTCACATTGCAATCCAAGTCGCGCAATGAGGCTTGCGCGAGGCTGACGCATGGAGCGCCCCCACGCTCCGCCGCTTCGCGGGTCGCTGCCCCCCGAGGGGGCGCGTTTTCGCCTTGGGGCGGCCCGGCGGCGAAAACCTGCCCCTACGCTCGGGTGCTAGTCCCACTCCACGTTGGCCGCGAACAGGTAGCCCGCGCCGTAGACCGTCTTGATGACCTGCGGCGCCTCGGTGTCGGCCTCGATCTTCTTGCGCAGGCGCGAGATGCGCACGTCGATGCTGCGGTCGGTGGGCAGCAGGTCGCGGGTGCCCAGCAGCTGCTCGCGCGTCAGGATCTGGTGCGGCCGCTCCATGAAGCTGCGCAGCACCTGCGCCTCGGCCGTGCCCAGCAGGTGCTCGGTGCCGTCCGGCGCAGTGAGCACGTGTGAGGCCCAGTCGATGCACCAGCCGTTGAAGCGCGCCCGGCGACGCTGGGTGGCCGCAGCAGCGCCCGCCTGGCCGCGGCGGCGCAGGATGCTGCGCACACGCGCCACCAGCTCGCGCGCCTCGAAGGGCTTGGTCACGTAGTCGTCGCCACCCAGCTCCAGGCCCATCACGCGGTCGGCGGGGTGGCCGCGGCCGGTGAGGATCAACACGCCGGCGCTGCTGGCCGCCGAGATGCGTCGCATCAGGTCCAGCCCGTCCATGTCGGGCAGGCCGAGGTCGATGATGCACAGGTCGGGCTTTTCCACCTGCAGCCGGCGCAGTGCCGCCGCCCCGCTGGCGAAGACTTCGCAGGCGAAGCCGAAGTCCTGCAGCGTGGCGCGCACGATGCGCGCGACCTCGGGCTCGTCCTCGATCACATAGATCAGGTCGGACGCGCCGCCCTCGTCGTGGGCGCCGGGGCTGCGCGCACCCGGTGCTGGGGGTATGCCGTGGCGTGGCGTATTCATGGTGGTCGTCTCCCTTCCTCGATGGCCCGCGCGAGTTGCTCGGCGGTGAATGGCTTGGTGATCACGGGCACGCCCGCCGGACGGGCGATGGCCTCGGGCGCGTGGCCACTCATCAGCACCACGGACGGTGCCGGCGCGCCGTCCGACGCCGGCAAGGCGCAGGCGGCGGTGGCCACGGCAGCGCCGTCGACCGGGCCGTGCATCTGCACGTCCGACAGCACCAGCGCCAGGCCGGGCATGTGGGCCAGCAGCTGCAGCGCCTCGGCGCCGCTCTCGGCCTCCAACACCGAGTAGCCCAGCTCCAGCAGGCTGCGTCGGATCACGCGGCGCACCTGCGCGTCGTCGTCGGCCAGCAGCGCCAGGCCCTGCGAGGCCGGCGCTGCGGCCTGGCCCGGGGGCAGTTCGTCGGCTGCGGTCGGGGGTGCCTCCGCCGCGGGCAGCCACAGCGTGACGGTGGTGCCCTGCCCCGGCGCGCTGCGCAGGTCGATGGCACCGCCCGACTGGCGGATGAAGCCGTAGACGACGGCCATGCCGAGGCCCGTGCCGCTGCCCGGCGGCTTGGTGGTGAAGAAGGGCTCGAACACGCGGGCGAGCGTGTCGGCGTCCATGCCGCAGCCATCGTCCTGCACCTCGATGCACACGCAGTCGCCGGCCGACATCTGCAGCGGCGCCGCCCGGGCGGCGTCGAGCCGGGCAGCGCGCGCCCGCAGCACGATGCGGCCCAGCGGCCCGGTGGCGTCGCGCGCGTTCAGGATCAGGTTGACCAGCGCCTGCTCGAGCAGCGTAGCGTCGATCCAAGTCCACAGCGCCGAAGGGCCGGCGTCCACCTCCAGCGCCAGCGTGTCGGGCAGCGCGCGGCGCACGAGGCGCGCCACCGTCTCGATGAGCGCGCCCACATGCACCGAGGCCGCCTGCAGCGGCTGCCGGCGCGCGAAGCTCAGCAGCGCCCGCACCAGCTCGGCACCGCGGCGGGCCGCGTCCAGCGCCGGCTGGGCGAACTCGCGCGTGGTCTCGTCGGCGGCGCCGCGGCGCAGCAGCGCATCGAGGTTGCCGATCACCACCGTGAGGATGTTGTTGAAGTCGTGCGCCAGGCCGCCGGTGAGGTGGCCGAGCGATTCCAGCTTCTGCGCCCGCGCCACCAGCTCCTGGGCGCGGCGCTGCTCGGTGATGTCGAAGGTGAGCTCGAAGCAGCCCGCCACGCGGCCGTCGGCGGCGCGCTCGGGCGCGAGCGAGGTGCGCACCGTGCGGATCTGGCCGTCCTGCGTGCACAGGTCGTAGGCAAAGCTCTGTGGTTCGCCCGCCAGTGCGCGCATGACATGCGGGCGCACATGCGCATAGACCGCCTCGCCCAGGAAGCGCCGCGCACTCACGCCCTCGGGCCGAGCGGTGTCGACCCCGAACCAGTCCGCGTAGCCGCGGTTGAGGTAGCGGTAGACGCGCCCGGCGTCGAAGTACGCCACCAGCGCCGGGATGGAGTCCATCACCAGCCGCACGCGCTGCTCGCTGCGTTGCAGTTCTGTGGTTCGCGCGGTGACGCGGCTTTCCAGCTCGGCGTTCTGGCGACGGATGGTGGCCTCCGCGCGGTGGCGCTCGGTGACGTCGGAATACAGGGTGACGAAGCCCAGGCCCGGCACGGGCTGGCCGCGGATGCGCAGCACGCGGCCATCGGGTCGGACCCGCTCGACGTCGTGCGGCTCGAAGCGCCGCGCCAGCGCCATGCGCGCCTCCACCAGCTGTTCGGGGTCGCCCGGGCCGTAGTCGCCGCGGCGGGCGTTGAATTCCATGAAGTCGCGGAACGGGGCACCCATCCACACCAACGCGGGCGGAAAGTCCAGCAGCCGCAGGTAGGCCTTGTTCCAGGCCACCAGGCGCAGCTCGGCATCGAAGATGGAGATGCCGTCGTCCAGCATGTCCAGGCCGGTCTGCAGCGTGACGTAGCGCTGCAGGGGCGCCGGGCCGCCGCCGTCTTCGGCTGCAGCAGGGCTGCAAACATTCGTCATATTCGGCGGCGTCTCCTGCAATCTTCGGGGTTCATCCTTGCGGCGGCGGAGTCTGCTGCATGTGGCTGACCCCAAGCCAACAAATGACCGCCGTCGAACGATGGCACGACTGCGCAGGAGACAAGCTTGACGCACATCAATCCCTACGACCTGGGCCTGGACCGCAATGCGGCCAATTTCGTGGCGCTGACGCCGCTGTCCTTCCTGGCGCGGGCGGCGCATGTGTTTCCGCAGCGCACCGCGCTCATCTATGGCGAGCTGCGGCAGAGCTGGGCCACCACCTACGAGCGCTGCCGGCGCCTGGCCAGCGCCCTGGCCCAGCGCGGCGTGGGCCCTGGCGACACGGTGGCCTGCATGCTGCCCAACGTGCCGGCCATGTACGAGGCCCACTTCGGCGTGCCCATGACGGGCGCCGTGCTCAACACGCTCAACACCCGGCTCGACGCGCAGGCCATCGCCTTCATGCTCCAGCATGGCGAGGCCAAGGTGCTGCTCGTGGACCGCGAGTACGCCGGCGTGGTGGCGCAGGCGCTGAGCGCCCTGGGCGCGCACCGGCCGCTGGTGATCGAGGTGGAGGACGAGACGGCACCGCCCGGCGCCCGGCTGGGCGAGATCGGCTACGAGGCCCTGCTCGCCTTCGGCGACCCCGCCTTCGACTGGCAGCCGCCTTCCGACGAATGGAACGCCATCGCCCTCAACTACACGAGCGGCACCACCGGCAATCCCAAGGGCGTGGTCACCCACCACCGCGGCGCCTACCTCAACGCCGCCAGCAACGCCCTGGCCTGGAACCTGCCTCAGGGCGCGGTCTACCTGTGGACCCTGCCGATGTTTCACTGCAACGGCTGGTGCTTTCCATGGACCACGGCGCTGATGGCCTGCACCAGCGTGTGCCTGCGGCGCGTCGATCCCGCGGTGATCTACGGGCTGATCCGCGAGCACCGCATCACGCACCTGTGCGGCGCGCCCATCGTCTACAGCCTGCTCATTGCCGCGCCCGCCGCGCTGCGCGCGGGCATCGACCATCCTGTACAGGGCCTGGTGGCCGGGGCAGCGCCACCGGCCGCCGTGATTGAGGGCTGCGAGGCCGCGGGCATCGCCATCACCCATGTCTACGGCCTGACCGAGGTCTACGGCCCGTCCGCCGTGTGCGCGCAGAAGCCCGAGTGGGCGCAGCTGCCGCCGGTCGAGCGTGCGCGGCTCAACGGCCGCCAGGGCGTGCCCTATCCGCTGCAGGAGGCGGTGACGGTGCTCGACCCCGCCACGCTGCAGTCGGTGCCGGCCGACGGCGAGACGGTGGGCGAGATCTTCTTCCGCGGCAATGCGGTGATGAAGGGCTACCTCAAGAACCCGCGTGCCACCGAGGAGGCCTTTGCCGGCGGCTGGTTCCATACCGGCGACCTGGGCGTGCTGCACCCCGACGGCTACGTGAAGATCACCGACCGCAGCAAGGACGTGATCATCTCGGGCGGCGAGAACATCTCGTCCATCGAAGTGGAGGACGCGCTGCACCACCACCCCGCCGTGCTGACCGCCGCCGTGGTGGCCATGCCCGATGCCAAGTGGGGCGAGGTGCCCTGCGCCTTCGTCGAGCTCAAGCCCGGCATGGTGGTGGACGAGGCCGCCCTGCTGGACTTCTGCCGGCCGCTGCTGGCCCGCTTCAAGATGCCCAAGCGGATCGTCTTCGGCGAGCTGCCCAAGACCTCCACCGGCAAGACCCAGAAGTTCGTGCTGCGCGAGCGGGTGCACTCCGCCCGCGCCATCGAGTGACGACCCCTTTCCCTTCACGGAGACGACCATGAGCGACACCGCCGCCCTCTATCCCCCGCCCCTCGTCCTGGCCGCGAAGGCCAATGTCTCCGGCCGCGCCGCCTACGACCGCCTGGTGGCCGAGGCCGAGGCCGACCCCGAGGGTTACTGGGGCCGTCTGGCCCGCGAGTACGTGGGCTGGAAGACGCCCTTCACCCGCGTGCTGGACGACAGCCGCGCGCCCTTCTTCGAATGGTTCAACGACGGCACCCTCAACGCCAGCTGGAACTGCCTGGAGCGCAACATCGAGCGCGGCCTGGGCGCCAAGACGGCGCTGATCTTCGAGGCCGACGACGGTGCCGTCACGCACGTCAGCTACCGCCAGCTGCTGGTGCGGGTCAACCGCATCGCCAACGCGCTGCGCGCCCTGGGCGTGAAGAAGGGCGACCGCGTCGTCATCTACATGGCCATGTCCATCGACGGCGTGGCGGCCATGCAGGCCTGTGCGCGCATCGGCGCCATCCACTCAGTGGTGTTCGGCGGCTTCTCGGCCCATGCCCTGCGCGACCGCATTGCCGACACCGGCGCCTGCCTGGTCATCACGGCCGACCAGCAGGTGCGCGGCGGCAAGCAGCTGCCGCTCAAAGCCATCGTGGACGAGGCGCTGGCCCAGGGTGGCTGCGCCAGCGTGCGGCATGTGGTGGTGGCGCGGCGCACCGGCGCGGCCGTGCCCTTCCAGGCGCCACGCGATCTGTGGCTGGACGAGCTGGTCGACGGCCAGAGCGAGCACTGCGAGCCCGAATGGGTGGAGGCGGAGCATCCGCTCTTCCTGCTCTACACCTCGGGCTCCACGGGCACGCCCAAGGGCGTGCAGCACGCCACCGGCGGCTACCTGCTGCATGCGGCCCTGACCTGCCACTGGACCTTCGACATGAAGGCCGACGACATCTTCTGGTGCACCGCCGACATCGGCTGGGTGACGGGCCACACCTACATCGCCTACGGGCCGCTGATGCTGGGTGCGACGCAGATCGTGTTCGAGGGCGTGCCGACGTACCCCGACGCCGGCCGCTTCTGGCAGATGATCGAGGCGCACCGCGCGACGATCTTCTACACGGCGCCGACAGCCATCCGCTCGCTCATCAAGGCGGCCGAGGCCAACGAGGCGGTGCACCCGGCCCGCTACGACCTGTCGAGCCTGCGCATCCTCGGCTCGGTGGGCGAGCCGATCAACCCCGCGGCCTGGACCTGGTACCACCAGCATGTGGGCGGCGGGCGCTGTCCCATCGTCGACACCTTCTGGCAGACGGAGACGGGCGGCCACATGATCACGCCGCTGCCGGGCGCCACCGATCTGGTGCCGGGCTCGTGCACCCTGCCCTTCCCGGGCATCGCGGCGGCGGTGGTGGACGAGACGGGCAACGAGCTGCCCTGGGGCCAGGGCGGCATCCTGGTGGTCAAGCGGCCCTGGCCGTCCATGATCCGCACGATCTGGGGCAATCCGGAGCGCTTCCGCAAGGGCTACTTTCCGGAAGAATTCCAGGGCCGCTACTACCTGGCGGGCGATGGCGCGATCCGCGATGCGAAGACGGGCTACTTCACCATCACGGGCCGCATCGACGATGTGCTGAACGTGTCGGGGCACCGCATGGGCACGATGGAGATCGAGTCGGCGCTGGTGGCCAAGACCGACTTGGTGGCCGAGGCCGCGGTGGTGGGCCGCCCGGACGACACGACGGGCGAGGCGATCTGCGCCTTCGTGGTGCTCAAGCGGCCCCGCCCGACGGGCGAGGAGGCGAAGGCCCTGGCCAACGAGTTGCGCAACTGGGTGGCCAAGGAGATCGGGCCGATCGCCAAGCCCAAGGACATCCGTTTCGGCGACAACCTGCCCAAGACGCGCAGCGGCAAGATCATGCGCCGCCTGCTGCGCAGCATCGCCAAGGGCGAGGCCATTACCCAGGACACGTCGACGCTGGAGAACCCGGCGATCCTGGAGCAGCTGGCGCAGACGAACTGAGCGGAGCTGGTCAGGCCCGTCGTTCCGGCTGCATGGGTTGCACTGGTTGCATGGGTTGCACTGGTCGCACTGGTCGCACTGGTCGCACCGGTCGCACCGGTCGCACCGGTCGCACCGGTCGCACGAGTGTCCAGAACGGTAACCCGGCAGAGGACGTCGGCATGCGCGCTCCCGGTGCACGCTCGCGCTGACCGACTTGCCTCACCACACGGGTGCTCGCTCTCCACCAACGTGCTTGCCGCACTGCACGGCGCCGCGAATGGCACCTCCGCACGCACACCGCCATCCTCCGCCTCGACGTTGCGCACAAGCCCATCCCCTTCGCGCTTGGGGTCACGCGGCTGACGCCGCTGGTGAACTGCCGCCCCCCCGGGCAGGTCCGACGGCAACTCCTCTGTGCCGCGCCCATGTTGCATCGCCCGTATCGCACGCATCGGGCGCATCGGGCGCATCGGGCGCATCGGGCGCACCGTATGCATCGCATCGCATCGCATCGCATTGCCAGGATGCTTGCCCGGCACATCCGTATCGTTCGCTTCGCGGCACACGCGCGCCGCTTTTTGCGCGTCACGGGTCGCATCACCGGCGTCCGATGATCGCAACGGCATCGGCGCCTCGGCAGTTCATGCGCTGCGTCTCCATTGGCGTCGGTACCGAATTCCGGCGGCTCAGGCGCAATGTCGAGGCGGAGGATGGCGGTGTGCGTGCGGAGGTGCCATTCGCGGCGCCGTGCAGTGCGGCGAGCACGTCGGTGGAGAGCGAGCACCCGTGTGGTGAGGCAAGTCGGTGAGCGCGAGCGTGCACCGGGAGCGCGCATGCCGACGTCCTCTGCCGGGTTACCGTTCCGAACACCCGCGCGACCGGTGCGACCGGTGCGGCCCACGTAAACAGCGTGACCCGCACAACCCAAGTGACCCGTGCGACCCAAGTGACCCGCGCAAACTGTGCAACCCGGACGCACGCACACAGCCGCCCGGCGCAACACTCAGCGCCGGGCCGGCACCACCGACGCCAACTGCTCGCGCAACCACCGATGCGCCGCATCCTGCTGGTGCCGCAGATGCCACACCATGTACATCGGCAACGGCGGACAGGCGACCGGCACCGCCACGCTGGCAAATTCGCGCATCAGGCCTTCGCCTAACAACCCCGGCACCGTCGCCAGCAATGACGTGCCGCGCAGGAAGGCCGGCAGGCCCGCGAAACCCGGCACCGTGACCACGAATCGGCGCTCGATGCCGCGCGCCGCCAGCGCCTCGTCCAGCGCCATGCGCCGCTGCGGCGGGTAGACCACCGTCGCATGGTCCGCGGCCAGCCACTCTCGGCGCGTGGCCGGCGCCTCGCGCACGGCCGGGTCGTAAAAGACGCGCCAGCGGTCCTCGAACAAGCGCTTCTGCACGATGTCGCTGCCCTCGGGCGGGCGCGGGCTGACCACCAGCTGGCACTGGCCGCTGCGCAGCATCTCGGCCGTGGGAACGTCCGAGGGCAGTACCCGCAGCACCAGCCCCGGCGCCTGCGCCCGCAGCCGCGCGGCCAGCGGCACCAGCAGCACCTCGCGCTGGAAATCGTTGGCGGCGATGGTGAGCACGCCGCGCCAGGCGGCGGGATCGAAGCTGGCATGCCGCGCGAAGGCCTGCAGTTGGGCCAGCAGCTCGCGCGCCTGCGGCGCCAGCGCCTGCGCGTGGGCCGTCGGTACGATCCCGCGGCCCGACTTCACGAACAGCGGGTCGCCCGTGATGGCGCGCAGCTTGTCGAGCAGGTGGCTCACCGCCGACTGGGTGACACCCAGTCGCTGCGCCGCGCCGGTGATGGAGCCCGTCTCCACCACCGCCACCAGCAGGCGCAGCAGCCGCGCGTCCAGATCGGACCAATCGAAATCGCTCATGCGATCCATGATGATCCATCGGTTTATCTTTGGCAACGGCGGGCGAATACTGGCGGCCTTCCATCACCACGGGATCGACGAGGAGACCGCATGACCACCTCTGCGCCAGCAACGCCCATCGAGGGCACCACCCTGTTCGACGGCGATCAGGCCCGCAAGGGCTACGCGCTCAACAAGATGTGCTTCTCCTTCAACGAAGAGGCCAATCGCCAGGCCTTCCTGGCCGACGAGGAGGGCTACATGCGCCGCTATGGCCTCAATGCCGAGCAGGCCGCGGCCATCCGCGCGCGCAACGTGTTGCAGCTGATCGCTGCGGGCGGCAATGCCTACTACCTGGCCAAGTTCGCGGGCATCTTCAAGCTGGACATGCAGGACATCGGTGCCCAGCAGACCGGCCTCTCCAAGGACGAATTCAAGGCCAGGCTCGTCGCGGCCAACTTACAGTAACCCGGACCCGGAGACACACCATGGCCAAGATCATCGGCGGCATCGGCACCTCGCACATTCCCGCCATCGGCAACGCGATCCACAAGGGCCTGCAGGCCGAGCCCTACTGGAAGCCCTTCTTCGACGGCTATCCGCCCGTGCACGACTGGCTGGCGACGGTCCGGCCCGACGTGGTGGTCATGTTCTACAACGACCACGGGCTCAACTTCTTCCTCGACAAGATGCCCACCTTCGCCGTCGGCGCGGCGTCGCAGTACGCCTCGGCCGACGAGGGCTGGGGCATTCCGACACAGCCGCCGGTCGGCGGCGAGCCCGCGCTGTCGTGGCAGCTCATCAACACGCTGGTCGAGCGCGACTTCGACATCGTCAGCTGCCAGGAGATGCTGGTCGACCATGCCTGCACCCTGCCGCTCAAGCTGCTGTGGCCCAGCGGCGACTGGCCGGTGACCATCGTGCCGGTGTGCATCAACACGGTGCAGTTCCCGCTGCCCAAGGCCAGCCGCGTCTATGCGCTGGGCAAGGCCGTCGGCGAGGCGGTGGCGGCCTGGGGCGAGGACCGGCGCGTGCTCTTCGTCGCCTCGGGCGGGCTGTCGCACCAGCTCGACGGCACGCGCGCCGGCCACATCAACAAGCGCTTCGACCTGCAGTTCATGGACAGCCTGCTCACCAACCCGGAATGGGCCACGCAGTTCTCGGTGCACGAGATCGTCGAGAAGGCCGGCACCCAGGGCGTGGAACTGCTCATGTGGCTGGCCATGCGCGGGGCACTCACCGCCGCAGGCCCGTCGGCGCGCAAGGTGCACGCCAACTACCACCTGCCGATCTCGAACACCGCGACGGCGCTGCTGGCGCTGGAGACGGCCTGAGGCGCGCGGCGCCGCCCTCGGCCCGCGACAAACCAGGCGCCCCATGAGCAAAGGCCTGCGGGCAGTCGCCTCGCAGGCCTTTTCGATGGGGGCTGACCCCGCTAACTTGATTACTTGCTGGCGGTGCGGTGCAGCTCGGACTCCGGCACCGTCTTGAGTTCGCCCGGCAGCGAGGCGATGTACTGAGCCAGCTGCTTGAGCTCGGCGTTGCTGTAGGGCTTGACCTGGGTGCTCATCACCGCGTTGGAGCGGCCGACCATCGGGTGGCTGGTCTTGTAGGCCTTGAGCGCCACGAAGAGGTAATCGCCGTACTGGCCGGCCAGCTTGGGCACCGTGGCGTCGTTGGGGGTGTTGAAGTTGGCGCCGTGGCACTTGGTGCAGCTGTTGTCGGCGTTGCGGGCGATCAGGGCCTGGACCTTGTCGCTGGGCGCCTTGGCGGTGGCCGGCGGGGCAGCGCCGTCGTTCATGCCGAGGGCCGAGTAATAGGCGGCCAGGTCGGCGATGTCCTGCTCGGTGAGCGTGTCGGCGATGGCCCGCATGGTGGGATGCTTGCGGTCACCGCCCTTGTAGGCGGTGAGCGCCGCGGTGATGTAGCCGGCGCTCTGGCCCGCGATCTTGGGCACCTTGTGCACTTCGGGGAAGCTGGCCTGGTAGCCCACGATGCCGTGGCAGCCCACGCACATGGCCACCTTCCTGGCGCCGTTGTCGGCATTGCCCGTCACCTTTTGCGCAGAGGCCACGCTGGTCACGCAAGCGACAGCAAGGGCAAACATCGTGGTCAACAGCTTGTTCATTTTGCGCGCAAAATCTCGTGAGGACTTGGGGGATCGGCGGGCGATTATAGGAAGCCGACCCTTGCGCCGACCCGCTGGAAAGCCCTGATCGCACGTGCATCGGGCGCACCTTTCTCCCGCTTTTCCCCACTGCAAGCCATCCATGAAATTCAAGGGTTCCGACAACTACGTCGCCACGCAGGACCTGATGCTGGCGGTCAACGCCTCCATCACCCTCAAGCGCCCGCTGCTGGTCAAGGGCGAGCCGGGCACCGGCAAGACCATGCTGGCCGAGGAAGTCGCCAGCGCGCTGGGCCTGCCGCTGCTGCAGTGGCACATCAAGTCCACCACCAAGGCGCAGCAGGGCCTGTACGAGTACGACGCCGTCAGCCGCCTGCGCGATTCGCAGCTGGGCGACGAGCGGGTCAAGGACATCCACAACTACATCGTCAAGGGCGTGCTGTGGCAGGCCTTCACGGCCGACGAGCCGGTGGCGCTGCTGATCGACGAGATCGACAAGGCCGACATCGAATTCCCCAACGACCTGCTGCGCGAGCTGGACCGCATGGAGTTCTACTGCTACGAGACGCGTGAACTGGTCAAGGCCAAGCACCGGCCGGTGGTGTTCATCACCTCCAACAACGAGAAGGAGCTGCCCGACGCCTTCCTGCGCCGCTGCTTCTTCCACTACATCAAGTTCCCCGATGCCGAGACCATGCGCCGCATCGTCGAGGTGCACTTCCCCGACCTCAAGCAGGAGCTGCTGGCCGCGGCGATGAAGACCTTCTACGACGTGCGCGGCCTGCCCGGCCTCAAGAAGAAGCCGTCGACCTCGGAGCTGCTGGACTGGCTCAAGCTGCTGGTGGCCGAGGACATCCCGCTGCAGGCCCTGCAGAGCAAGGACGAGAAGGTCGCCGTGCCGCCGCTGGTGGGCGCGCTGCTCAAGAACGAGCAGGACGTGACGCTGTTCGAGAAGCTGGTCTTCATGCAGCGCAACAACCGGTGAGCCGCAGGCGCGCGCCTTCCTAAGTTCTCCGACCTTTCCCACCGTCCCTCTTTGCCGTTTCGCCCATGGCCGTCGTCGAACCCGTTGAACTGAGCGAACGCGGCGTGCGCCTGGTGCCGCTCACCTCGCAGCACGAGGCCGGCCTGGCGGCGGCCGCCGCCGACGGCGCGCTGTGGAACATCCGCGTCACCTCGGTGCCGGAGCCGGAGAACACCGCCACCTACATCGCCCAGGCGCTGAAGATGCGCGAGGACGGCAATCGCCTCGCCTTCGCTGTGCTCGACGAGGCCAGCGGCACGGTGCTGGGCACCACCAGCTACCACGACATCGTGCCCGCCATCCGCCGGGTGGAGATCGGCTACACGTGGTACGCGCAGCGCGTGCAGCGCACGCATGTCAACACCACCTGCAAGCTGATGCTGCTGCGCCACGCCTTCGAGACGCTGCAGTGCCACGTGGTGGGCTGGCGCACCGACAACTTCAACTTCGCCAGCCAGCGCGCCATCGAGCGCCTGGGCGCGAAGAAGGACGGCGTGATCCGCGGCCACGCCCTGCGCCGCGACGGCACCATCCGCGACACCGTGATGTACAGCCTGCGCTCCGGCGAGTGGCCGGAGGTGAAGGCGCAGCTGCTGTATCTGCTGGACAAGCCGCGCGATTGATCGTGCAAGGACATCTCCCATGCTGATCGACTTCTTCTACACCCTGCGCGCGGCCAAGCTGCCCGTGTCGGTCAAGGAATACCTCACGCTGCTGGAGGCCCTGCAGGCCGACGTGGTGGGGCCGAACTCGGACGATGCCTTCGGCATGGACGACTTCTACTACCTCAGCCGCACCGCGCTGGTGAAGGACGAGAAGCACTACGACAAGTTCGACCGCGCCTTCGCCGCCTACTTCAAGGGCGTGGAGATGCTCACCGACTTCACCAAGGAAGTGCCGCTCGACTGGCTGCGCCAGGTGCTGGAGAAGGAGCTCACGCCCGAGCAGAAGGCCGCCATCGAGAAGATGGGCTGGGACGAGCTGATGGAGACGCTCAAGAAACGCCTGGAGGAGCAGAAGGAGCGCCACGAGGGCGGCAGCAAGTGGATCGGCACCGGCGGGACCTCGCCCTTCGGCCACGGCGGCTACAACCCGCAGGGCATCCGCATCGGCGGCGCCGGCAAGAACAAGAGCGCCGTCAAGGTCTGGGAGCAGCGCGCCTACAAGGACTACGACGACACCCAGGAGCTGGGCACGCGCAACATCAAGATGGCGCTGCGCCGGCTGCGCCGCTTCGCGCGCGAGGGCCACGAGGACGAGCTGGACCTGGACCAGACCATCAGCCGCACCGCCGCCAATGCCGGCTACCTCGACATCAAGATGCGGCCCGAGCGCCACAACAACGTCAAGGTGCTGCTGCTGATGGACGTGGGCGGCACCATGGACGAGCACGTTGCACGCGTGGAAGAGCTGTTCTCGGCCGTCAAGACCGAGTTCAAGCACCTGGAGTTCTACTACTTCCACAATTGCGTCTACGACTTCATGTGGAAGAACAACCGGCGCCGCTTCTCGGAGAAGTTCGCGACCTGGGACATCATCCGCAAGTACAACAAGGACTACAAGCTGGTGTTCGTGGGCGACGCGACCATGAGCCCCTACGAGATCCTGCAGCCCGGCGGCAGCGTGGAATACAACAACGAGGAGCCCGGCGCCGAATGGCTGCAGCGGCTGACGCATGCCTTCCCCAAGTTCGCCTGGATCAACCCCGAGCCGCAGGGCGTGTGGCAATACCGCCAGAGCATCTCGGTGATCCAGCAGCTGATGTCGCAGCGCATGTTCCCGCTCACGCTCAAGGGGCTGGAAGACGCGATGCGGCTGCTGTCGAAGTAGCACAAGGCAGCAGGCTCTGCATCGGCAAGCCCCCGCAGGACGGGCGGCATTCCGACAAGCCGGCCCGGGGCCCGATGCCAGAATGGCGCCCCATGCCCAGGGTGGATTCCCGTCGACCGACGCCGGCACGCGCGCCGGCGTTTCTTTTTGTGCTGCTGCTCCTCGGCGCCTTGCTGCTGCAGGGCTGCAGCCTGCTGCCCGGCCGCCATAAGGACGACAAGGCGGGGGCCGACGACGCGCCGTCGGCCCTCACGAGCAACGGAGCAGACGCCGCGGGCGGACGGCACGGCTTCAACGTGCGCGTCGAAGGCCCGGACGAAGCCCGCGAGCTGCTGGAGCAGCACCTGGAGCTGCAGCGCTACCGCCGCCTGGACGACCTGCAACTGGCCGAGATCTCCCGCCTGATGGTGGCCGCCGACGCCAATGCCCGCGAGCTGCTGGGCACGCTGGGCTACTTCACGCCCACGCTCAAGATGGAACTGGTGGACCTGCCGGCCGACGCCGCCGTGCCCTACGAGGTCCGCATCCGGGTCGATCCGGGCCCGCGCACCAAGGTGACGGCCGCCCAGGTGGACTTCGCCGGCCCCATCGCCACCGCCACCGACGAGAAGACCGCCGCCCAGCGCAAAGCCATCCGCGACGGCTGGACGCTGTCGGCCGGCCAGGACTTCACCCAGTCGGCCTGGGACGGCGCCAAGAACACCGGCCTGCGCAAGCTGGTCGCGCAGCGCTTTCCCACCGGCAGCATCTCGCTGAGCCGCGCCGACGTCGACGCCGATGCCGGCACCGCCCGGCTGTCGGTCACCTACCAGTCGGGCCCGGCCTACCGCTTCGGGCCGCTGGAGGTGCGCGGCGCCGAGCGCTACAGCGTGGACGGCGCGCGGCGCATCGCCCGCGTGCCCTCCGGCCAGCCCTACGACCAGCAGGAGCTGCTCGACGCCCAGGCCCGCATGGCCAGCAGCGGCTACTACGACTCGGTCTTCCTCACGCTCGACACCGATGCCGACCCGCAGGCCGCCACCGTCGTCGCGCAGGTGCGCGAGGCCAAGCTGCAGAAGATCGTGCTGGGGGCGGGCTTCACCTCCGACTCCGGGCCGCGGCTGTCGGCCGACCACATCCACAACCGCATGCCGCTGCTGGACTGGCGCGCGGTGACCAAGCTCTCGGTGGACCGCAATACCCGTTCGCTCAACACCGAATGGAGTGCGATCCCGGGCGACGACGGCTGGCGCTGGATTACCTCCGGCGAGCTCAAGCAGGACCTGTCGGGCGACTACGAGGTCGACAGCGGCCGGGCCCGCTTCGGCCGCAGCAAGTCCGACCCCAAGATCGACCGCGCCTACTACCTGCAGTACGACTACGCGCTCAACCGCGGCGTGGGCGCGCCGCCTTCGGCCTCGGCTCTGAGCGCCAACTGGTCGTGGACGGGCCGCTACTTCGACGATGCGGGCGCGCCGCGACGCGGCTGGGGCCTGGGCCTGGAGCTGGGTGCCGGCTACACCCTGAGCGGCGCCCAGCGGCCGTTCACCCGCGCCGACGTGCGCTCGCTCTACATCCTGCCGCTGGGCCGCGTGGCCGAGGGCGACACGCCCGGCCTGGCACGGCAATCGCGGCTGGCGCTGCGGGCGCAGGTCGGCGCCGTGACGGCCACGGACGATGCGCAGATCCCCTCCACCCTGCTCTTCCTGACCGGCGGCGACACCAGTGTGCGCGGCTATGCCTACCGCTCCATCGGCACCACCAATGCCAGCGGCGCCACGGTGGCGGGCCGCTACCTGGCCGTGCTCAGCGCCGAATGGCAGAAGCCGCTGGTCTTCGACAACAAGGTCTCGGCCTGGGAAAGCGTGGTCTTCGTCGATGCCGGCAGCGTGGCCGACCAGGTGAGCCAGCTCAACAAGCCGCAGGTGGGCGTGGGCGTGGGCGCCCGCTGGCGCAGCCCCGTGGGGCCGGTGCAGGCCGATCTGGGCTATGGCGTGGAGACGCGCAAGTTCCGGCTGCACCTGCGCCTGGGTTTCAGCTTCTGACGACGCCGTGAGTACCGACACCCCGCAGCCCCCGACGCCGCAGCGCCCCACGACGCCGCCCACTCGCTCCCGCACGCGCCGGGTGTTGCGCGGCCTGGCCTGGACAGTCGTCGGCCTGCTCGCCCTGGTGCTGGTGCTGCTGGGCGGCGCCTGGTGGTGGGCCGGCAGCGACAGCTCGCTCGCCACCGTCCTGACACGCGCCGCCCGGTACCTGCCCGCCGGCCAGACGCTGGAGACACAGGAGGTGACCGGCTCGCTGCGCAAAGGCGGCCGCATCGGCCTGCTGCGCTACCGCACGCCCGACCTCACCGTCGAGGTGCACCAGGCCGAGATCGACTGGCAATTGCGCCCCCTGTTCGACCGCCGCGTGCAACTGGGCGAAGTGCGCGCCGCGCAGGTGCTCATCGAGGCCAAGCCCGCACCCGCGGACGCGCCCAAGAAGCCGCTGCAACCGCTCGAACGCCTGGTGCTGCCGGTGGTGGAGGTGGACGTGCCCTTCCGCATCGGCGAGGTCCGCTGGGCGGGCCCGCCACCGGTGGTGGCGCAGCAACTGGCCGGCCACTACCGCTACCAGAAGGCCGAGCACCGGCTGGACCTGGACGGCGTCGACCTCGAAGGCGGCCATTACAGCGGCCAGGTGCAGCTGCAGGGCGACGGGCCGATGGCGCTGAATGCCGCGCTCCAGGGCCGCCTGCAGGCCCCGCTGGGCGACGGCCGCACCCTGCCCGTTCAAGCCACCGCCACGGCCAAGGGCAACCTGGCGGGCGCCAATGCACGGCTGACCGTGCAGGCCGAGGCCCGCGCCGAGCAGACCGACGACAAGGCCGGCGCGCTGTACGCCAAGCTCGATGCGAACCTGGCACCCTGGGCGCCGCAGCCCGTCATCGACGCCCTGGCCACGCTGCGCGACGTCAATGTCGCCACCTTCTGGAAGACCGGGCCCTTGACCCGCCTCAGCGGCGAGGTCGCCGTGCAGCCCGATCCGCCGACTGGGGAGCAGGCCTGGCGTCTGCGCGCCGACCTTCGCAATGCCATGCCCGGCCCCTGGGACCAGCAGCGCCTGCCGGTGGAGCGCCTGCGCGCCCGCATCGGCTACGCCGGCCCGGCGGATGGCACGTGGACGGTGGACGAAGCCCATGTCGAGGCCGGCCATGGCCGCATCGACGCCCAGGGCAGCTGGAAGCCCGCTCCGGCCCCGTGGCAGGTGCAAGCTCGCATCGAGGGCGTGCGCCCTGGCGAACTGCACACCGCACTGGAAGGCGGCGCCATCAGCGGCCCGGTGACCGCGCGACAGGAAGGCGATGTGCTGCGCTTCGACACCGACCTGCGCGCCCAGGGCGGTCGGGCCAGTGCCCAGGGCCTGCAGGGCTTCGGCCTGGAACGTCTGCTGGCCAAGGGCCAGTACAACCTGCGCACGCAGCTGGCCGAGCTGCCGACCCTTCGTGTGGAGGCCGAGGGCGCCAGCATCGAGGGTCAGGTGCGCGCCCGTGTCGCCGAGCAGGCCGGCAGCGGCGATCTGCGCCTGGTGCTGCCGGGCGTCAACGCGCGGCTGCAGGCCGACATGGCGCCCGCGCGCGGCACTGGCCAGGCCGAGGTGCAGCTGCAGGATGCCGCCCGGCTGCAGGCCTGGCTGCAGAAGCTGCCCGGCCTCGCCAACATCAATAAGGCGATGACGGCCGAAGGCGGCGCGCGGCTGGACGCGCGCTGGAGCGGCGGCTGGCGCAGCTTCCAGGAACGGCTGGCCAAGCCGACGGCACCCCTGCCCCGCGGCAGCGCCGAACCCACGGTCAACGCCAAGCTGAGCACGCCGCAACTGCTGCTCAAGCCGGGCCCTGCCGCGGACGGCACGCGGCCGGTTCCGCTCCAGCTGACGGCTCTTTCCGCCACGATCGACGGCAGCCTGGCACGCGCCAACCTCGCGCTGTCGGGCGAAGTGCGGCAGGGCGAGCGCCGGGCCCGGCTCGACACCACCGCCAGCGGCGGCCTCGAAGCCGCCGGCCAATGGCGACTGGCCCTGGCCCGCCTGCGCGCCGACCTCGACGACGGCGGCCGTGGCGACACGCCCTGGGTGCTGGAACTGGGCCAGGGCTTCGAGACCCGCGTGCGCCAGTCCGGCGACCGCCTGCAGGTGGAGACCACCGCCGGCAGCGCCACCGTGCGCGGTCCGGTGCCCGGCACCGTGCGGCTGTCGTGGGAACCGATCCGCCTCAGCTCAGGCAATAACGGCGTGCAACTGCAGACCAAGGGCCGCCTGCAGGGCCTGCCCATGACCTGGAGCCGCGCCTTCGGCGGCGACACCAGCCTGCGCGAACTGGGCATCAGCGGCGACCTGGTCTTCGATGGCGACTGGGACATCGCCGCCCTCGACCAGCTGCGCGCCCGTGTGCGCCTGGGCCGCGCCAGCGGCGACCTGCGCGTGCAGGCGGGCGAAGCCGCGCTGGTGCGCAAGCTCGAAAGCCACGGCACCGGCGCACCCGGCGAGGTCAAGACCGACTCCAGCGACACCGCGCCCTCCACGCCCGCGGGCCTGCGCCAGGCCGAGCTGCGGCTGGACGCCGAAGGCGACACCGTCCGCGCCAGCCTGGACTGGGACAGCCAGCGTGCCGGCCGCATCCAGGCCCATGCCTCCACCCGCCTGCAGCGCCAGGGCGAAGGCTGGCAGTGGCCAACCGATGCTCCCCTGGCCGGCCGCCTGCAGGCCAGCCTGCCGCAGTTGGGCGTGTGGTCCATGCTGGCGCCGCCGGGCTGGCGCATTGCCGGCACGCTGGAGGCCGACGCCACCCTGGCCGGCCAGCGCAACGACCCGCGCTGGAACGGCACCGTCCGCGCCGACCAGCTCGCCTTGAAGGCCGCCGTCGAGGGCCTGGACCTGCGCGATGGCCGCCTGCGCGCCACGCTGGCGGGCAACCGCGTGGTGATCGAGGAATTCCGCCTGCAGGGCGGCCCCGGCAGCCGGGTGCGCATTCCTGGCCGCAGCGGCAACCTGAGCACCGTCGCCAGCCAGGCCGCGCAGGACGGCGGCAGCCTCACGATGAGCGGCGAGCTGGGCTGGGGCCCCGCCAGCGCCGGCCGCTCGGGGCTGTCGATGTCGATGCGCGGCGAGATCCGCAGCCTGCGTGCGCTGGTGCGCTCCGACCGGCAGCTCACCTTGTCCGGCCAGTTGCAGGCCGGTCTGCAGGACGGGCAGATCCGCCTGCGCGGCGCCCTCACGGCCGACCGCGCCGTGATCATCCTGCCCGACGAAAGCGCGCCCAGCCTGGGCAGCGACGTGGTCGTGCACTCGGCCGCCCGCGACGTGCAGGAACGCAAGAAGGCCGAGGCGGCCGAGGTGTCGCCGCAGCAGCCGACCACGGCCAGGCCGCCGGACATCCAGGTGAGCTTCGACCTGGGCCGCGACTTTGCGGTGCAGGGCCGCGGCATCACCACCCGGCTGGAAGGCAAGCTGGACATCCGCGCCACCAGCACCACCGCGCCGCCGCGCGTGACCGGCGAGATCCGCACCGTGCAGGGCCAGTACCGCGCCTACGGCCAGGCGCTGGACGTGGAAAGCGGCATCGTCCGCTTCAACGGTCCCGTGGACAACCCGCAGCTGGACATCCTGGCCCTGCGACCCAACATCAGCCAGCGCGCGGGCGTGCAGATCACCGGCTCGGCGCAGGCGCCGCGGGTCAAGCTCTATTCCGACCCGCCGCTGTCGGACGCCGAGGTGCTGTCGTGGGTGGTGCTGGGCCGGGCCTCCGCCGCCAGCGGTGGCGAGGCGCAGCTGATGCAGCAGGCCGCCCTGGCGCTGCTGGGCCGCCTGGGCGCGGGCGGCGAAGGCGGCAGCCTGGCCAGCCGCTTCGGGCTGGACGAGATCGGCTTCAAGGGCGGCGGCAACGGCGACGTGGCCGGCTCGGCCATCACGCTGGGCAAACGGCTCTCGGACGACTTCTACGTCACCTACGAGCGCAGCCTGGCGGGCACCCTGGGCACGATCTACTTCTTCTACGACCTCACGCGCAACCTGACGCTGCGCGGGCAGGCGGGGATTCAGAGCGGGATCGACCTGATCTACACGGTGCAGTACGACTGACGGGCGCGTGCAGAGCACGGCAGTCGAGGGGCAGGAAGACCCGTCAGCGGGACGGCGCAAACCCGACCTTGCCCGTGCGCAGGCGATAGACCTTGCCCACGCCTACCGTCGCGACATACAGCGTGCCCGCCTCCGGGCCGCGACCGAAGCCCACGTTGACGGGGCTTTCACGGTTCGGCAGGGTGAGTCGCGCCACCAGGGCGCCGTCCGGCGTCAACACGTAGATACCTGGCCCCGACGGCGCACTCGGCAGGGCGAGATAGAGGTTGCCATCCACATCCGTCGTCATGCCGTCCACGCAGCCGGCCTTCTCCAGGTCGAGCAGGACCCGGGGTGCGCCCGGCCGACCGGCGGCATCCAGCGGATACGCCACCAGGCCGCCCGCCCCCGTGCGGTCCAGGGCCGGCCTGCCCTGCTCGCCGAGCGCATTGGTCCCGGGATCGCAGTGGCCCACGTACAAGGTCTGTCCGTCCGGCGACAGCTCGACGCCGTTCATCTTGGCGTCGTTGCCGAGGATGCGCGACACCGGCCACAGGCCCTTCGAACTGGCCTCGGGCGGATCGAGCCGGTAGACGGCGTTGATCCGCTGTTCGATGGTCTCGGGTCCGAACAGGCGAAGGTCCGAGAAGAAGATGCGGCCGGCGCGATCAATCGCCACATCGTTCGGTGCATTGAACTGCCGGTTCTCGTGGAAATACGCAACCACGCGGTAGCTGCCGCTGCGCAGGTCGGTCACTGAGACGCGACGGCCGCCGTAGTCGGCCCCTTCCGCGGCGACCAATCGATCCTGCGCGTCGATGGCCAAGCCGGCGGCCATGTTGCTGGGCTCGCGGAAGATGCGCGGCGTGCCACCGGGCGGCACCACCCAGATGCGACCGCCCTGCACACCGGCCGCATCGCTGCAGCCGACCGAGCGTGTGATCTCGGTGAAGTAGACGCTGCCGTCGGACGCACTGGCGATGCCTTCCATCACGCCGCAGCCGCCCGTGTGCACCAGCTCGAAGGAAGGTGCGGGAAAGAACTCCTGCTGGCGCGCCGGTGCGGCATCGCCGAGCTGACTCAGCCGCATGGGCGCCGGCTGCGCATGGGCCTGCAGCGCCAGAACGAGTCCGGCCAGCATCATCATCCGTCGCATGTGATGTCTCCTTCTTTGTTCTCGGCGTTCAGGCGTGACGTTGGAGGAAGGGCAGGACATGCCGCAGCACCTCGTCCGGTGCCTCCTCGGCCATCAGGTGACCGCAGTCGACGGCCGCGCCCTCGACATCATCGGCCCAGGCCCGCCAGGTCTCGACCGGATCCGGTGCCCCTGCACTCGATGCAGACCACAGCACCTGCAGGGGGCACGCGATGCGGCGGCCGGCCGCGAGATCGTCGCGGTCGTGCTGCAGGTCGATCGAGGCCGCCGCGCGGTAGTCCTCGACCATGGCATGTCGCACCGACTCCTTGGCGAATGCCCGGTGGTACTCGGCCAATGCCTCGGGCGTGACGGCGTCGACCTTGAGCACCGCATTGCGCAGCGCCCAGTCCAGGAAGTAGCCCGGATCGGCGCGCAGCATGCGCTCGGGCAGGTCGAAGGGTTGCGCGAACAGGTACCAGTGGAAGGCCTTGAGCCCGAACGCCATGCCGGCGCGCTGCCACATCGTCTCGGTCGGGACCACCGTCAACGAGACGAAGGCGCTGACAACCTCCGGCCGATCCAGACACAGGCGATAGCCGACGCGCGCGCCGCGGTCATGGCCCATGACCGCGAAGCGTTCGAAGCCAAGGGCATTCATCAAGGCGACCTGGTCGCCCGCCAGCGTGCGCTTGCAGTGACGGATGTGCAGCGGATCGCCGCCTGGCCCGACGCTGTCGCCGTAGCCGCGAAGGTCCGGCGCCACGACGGTGAACTGCCGCGCCAGCGTCGGCGCGATGCGGTGCCAGGCCACATGGGTCTGCGGATACCCATGCAGCAGCAGCAGCGGCGGCCCGCTGCCGCCCACCTCTGCATGGATGGTTGCGTCACCGAGTGCGAAGCGACGCACCTCGAAACCTGGAAAGAAAGGCGTGCTCATCGCTGGTCTCCGTCGAAGAAGAAATCGGCCATCGCTTCGAGCTGCTCGTCCATCATGTGCCGGCCAGGCACGACGCGCGCACCGAGTTGCCGTGCATGCGCCAACAGCGGCGTGATGGACGGCTCCATGATGACCTCGGCCACCGTGTGGCCGGGCAGGATGGCCGACGGCGCGATGGGCAGTGGATCATCGGGCCGCATGCCCGCGGGCGTTGCATTCACGACGAGATCGCGCGGACTGGCAGCGTCCCACCGGCCGGCGGCATGCCCAAGCGCACGCAGGCGATCGACCAGGGCAAGCTGCTTCGTCTCGTCGACGTCGTGCACGTCGATGGCCGCCGCGCCCGCCGCGGCCAGCGACAAGGCGATCGCGCAGCCCGCCCCACCCGCACCAACCAGGCCCACACGACGTCCCTCGACGTCGAAGCCGCTGCGTACCAGCCCGCGCAGAAAGCCGGCACCGTCGAGCAGGTCGCCCTGCCAACCGTGCGGGGTGCGCCGGACCACGTTCACGGCGCGCGCCCGCTGCGCGGCCGGCAGCAGTTCCATCGACAGCGCAGCCACGCGCTGCTTGTGCGGCACGGTGGCGACGATGCCCGCGAAGTTGTGCACCACATGCAGGGCGTCGAGCAGGCTGCCTACCGCCTCTCCCCGCACATGCATCGGCACCAGCACCGCGTTCGTTCCCCGCGCCTGGAGCAGGCGCGTCAGCGGCAGCGGCGCCTTCACCTGGGCAACAGGGTCTCCGATGATGCCGAGCACGACGGTGCGGCCGTCGAGCCGCAACCCCTCCCAGCTTTCATTCGTGGTCATGGCCATGTCCTTGCAGGAAGTGATGGGCGCTGCGCCAGGCGGCGGCGGCGCGCGAATGGATGTCGAGCGTGGCCGTTCGGATCGCACTCGGCGACTCCACCGACAGCACCGCGTCGTCGCCCAGGTAAGGCAGCAGACGATGGACCGGCAACGCACCCTCGCCGGCAAAGAGCCGGTGGGCCCGGCCCTCTTCGCTGGCCGACAGGCCAGGATGCCGCCGGGCGGGTGCGTCGTTGATCTGCATGAAGTGGTGGTCGATGGACGGGTCCGCCATGTCTTGCGGCGTGCAGCCTGCGCGGAAGAAATGCAGCGCGTCGACCACCACGCGCACCGCATCGTGCGCGAATGGCCGGACCAGTTCCCGGGCCACCTGCAGCGAGCGCGCCGCCGTGTAGACCATGAACTCGAGGCCGAGATTCAGGCCGTGCGAGGCGGCACGCTCGGCCAGCATGCCGATGTGGGCCGTGGCGCGGCCGGTGTCGACGTCGTCCACGTTCACCATCAGCCGCCGTGCGCCCAGCGCCTGGGCCGAAGCCAGGACGCCGTCGAACGCCCGCGCGTCGAACGCAGGCCCGATGCGCACGATCTCGACATCGTGTACCTCGAGCCCCAGGTCGTGAAGGCGAGCGAGCGTCTCGCGCAGCATCGGGCCACCCTCGTGCATGGGAAAGGGCGCCTCGCCGGGACGCGCAGGATGCAGCCGCATCCCGACGCCGCGAAACCCCGCCGCATGGACCGCCTCCACCAGTTGCGGCGGCGACGCATCGAGCATGCCCAGGTGCGCGAGCGAGAGCGTGAAGCTCATGCCGGCACCGCCGCACGCGCCTGGCGCAGCGGCACGCCCTGTGCCGTCAGCGCCGCCTGCAGCCGCTTCAGGTCCACGTTGCGCGGCAGCACGTTGTGGTCGGCCGCCAGCGCTGCGGCCGTGCCGGCGGCCTGGCCGGTGAGCCAGCACTGGGGAATCTCCCGCAGGAAGCCGTGGGAGTTCGCATCGCAGGCGATGTGCTTGCCCGCCGCCAGCACGCCGTCCAGCGTCTCGGGCACGAGCGCACCGTAGGGCACGGAGATGTTGGGAAAGCGCGGCGACGGGCTGGGACTGATGCCGATCTCGTCGGGCTCGATGGCACCGGCGTCCCATGCACCGCGAAGCACCCGCTTCACGCCCACCAGCCGGCGCCCGTGCCGTGTGCCGATCTGCGGGGCCATGAGCATGATCCAGGCGCCCTCGAAGCCCGGTGCATGCGCGCGGTAGAACGCCAGATGGTCTTCCATGCTCCGGCGCGATTCCCATTCGACCTGCGTCATGTCGTCGACATCGAGCGCGCTGAAGCCCGCCTTGCGTGGCCCGAGGAAGGTGGCGACGTCGTTGCGCCACGAGACGAGGGGCTTCTCGAAGCTGCCGACCGTCTCGCGGCCGCGCGCCATGAACGCGGCAAAGGCCTCGGGCTCGTGGGCGCGGAATTCGAGCCAGCGCTGCATGTTCACGCCCGCGAACAGCCAGGAGGTGTTGATGCAGTGATGGATCTCGCGCGCGTCGATGTCCGAGTCGTAGGCCGCACCGGCCGCGGCATAGAGGTCGCCCTCGCCCGTCGTGTCGACGACCACGTGGGCCAGGACGGCGCGGCGGCCCTGCTTGCTCTCGAAGATGGCGCCGGTCACGCGGCCATCTTCGACCACCGGCGCGACCATCCAGGCGTGCAGGATCAGGTCGACGCCCGCCTCGCGCACCATCTGGTGGTACACGCCCTTCAGCCTCTCGGGATCGATGGTCGGCGAATGGGTGACCACGCCGTGGAAGGCCGCGGTGCGCAGCGCCCAGTGCGCGGCCTGGTCCGGATCCTGCGATCCCCACGCCTCGCGCGGCGGCCCCGCGACGGCATCGGCACCCAACCGCTCCATGATCTCGGCGGCAAGCCCCTGGATCACCGGCTCGCCCTGCCAGTCGCTCATCCGGTCGATCCAGATCACGAGGCCGCCGGTGGAGAGGCCGCCAAGGTGGTTGTAGCGTTCGAGCAGCACCACCCGCGCGCCGGAACGCGCAGCGGCAACCGCGGCCGCGACGCCGGACGGGCCGCCGCCCAGCACCAGCACGTCGCAGCGTGTGTGCACCGGCGTGTGCCGTGCGGCCTCGGCGATGTGGCCTTGCGGCGCACGCTGCGTGCGCTGGCTCTGGCGCAGGTTGACGTCGGATTGGAAGAAGTGGCGGTCTTCCGGGGTGAGGGTTCCCATCGTGCAGCTTTCGAGAAGGAGAGGTGGATGTCAGGCGGCCAGTTCGCGAAGTAGCTCGCTCAAGGGCCCGGGTGCAGTCACCATCGCGTCATGGCCTGTCGCGAGCTTTCGCGTCTGCCAGCCTGCGTCGGCGCGGACGCGGGCCTTGGTCGGCTCCAGCGTGGCGATCGGATCGACGGTGCATTCGATGTAGGTCTTTGGCAGGCCGCTGCCCAAGGAGGACTTGAGCTGCAGCGGCTGCAGGTAGGTGCCCACGGGTTGCGGCGTCATGCGGCGCTGGACCCATGCTGCATCGGCCGCAGCCGTGACCCCGAATGCCGACGGGGGCAGCGCAGGCGCTGCGCCCACGCCGGCACCGGTCTCACGGATCGTCTTCAGACGCTGGTCGACCACGGACTGCGGGAAGTCCGAGAACAGGCTCTTGCCGGATTCGAGAAGCAGCGAATCCAGGAACACCAGCTGCCTCAGCCGGGCGCGCGCACGATCGGCGACGCCGGAGATGACGATGCCGGCGTAGCTGTGGCCCACCAGCACCACGTCTTCCAGCTCCTCGTACTCGAGCAGGTTGACGATGTCGTCGATGTGCGTGTCGAGGTTGACCTGGGGCGACAGGAGGTGCCGGCGCTCGCCGAGCCCCGTGAGCGTCGGCGTGAAGACCAGATGCCCTGCAGCGCGCAGTGACGCCGCCACGTGCTTCCAGCACCAGCCGCCGTGCCAGGCCCCATGCACGAGGACGAAGGGGAGTGACTCCGAGCGCGCCGAAGCGCGCAGCGGGCCGGCGAGGCTGGCTGCGGCCAGGCCGGCAGCGAACAGATCTCTGCGTTGCATGTCCGCTCCTTATTCGTTGCGCGCGCCGGTCAGCTTGATCACGCGGCCCCACATCGCGGTGTCTCCCACGATCTGGCGGGCGAGCACATCGGGCGCACTGCCGATGGCCAGCCAGCCCTGGTCCTGCAAGCCCTGCTTCACGGCGGGGGTGCGCAGGATCCGGGCGATCTCCTCCGACAGGCGGTCGGCCGCGGACGAGGGCAGGCTGGCCGGGCCGAAGATGGCGTTCCACGAAGTCACGTCGAACGCGCCGCCCGAGGCGTCGAGCGCCGACTGGATCGGCGGCACATCGCCCGCGCCCGGAGAAGGCTGGGCCGAGCTGATTCCGTAGAGCCGCAGGCGCCCGTTCTTCGCCTGCGGCACGGCGATGGACGGAATCATGAACGCCAGGTCGATCTGCTGGCCCATGAGCGCCGTCGCGACCTGCGGAAAGCCCGGGAAGGGCACATGCACCGCGCGGATGCCGGTGTGGGCCTTGAGCAGCTCCATCGTCAGGTGAGAACCCGAGCCCGGACCGATCGAGCCGTAGCTCAGCGTGTCGCCCCGGACCTTCGCAAAGTCGAGAAAGCCGCGCAGGTCGGTCGCCGGCGTCGCATTGCTGCCCACGAGCACGAAGGGGCTGCTCGCGACCAGCGAGATGGGCCGCAGGTCGCGCGCCACGTCGTAGGGGGTGGAGGGGGTCAGTGCCTTGGCGGTGGTGAGCGGACCGTTGCCGGTGAGGCCGATGGTGTGCCCGTCCGTCGCGCGCGCCACCGCGGCGACGCCGATGCTGCCGGTGGCCCCGACCTTGTTGTCGACCACTACCGGTTGACCCAGGGCCTGACCGAGGGGATCGGCGATCAGGCGCGCCAGCGCGTCGGGCGACGAGCCTGGCGGAAAGCCGACGATCAGGCGCAGCGGCTTCTGGGGCCATGCAGGACTGGCGTGCACCAGGGCCGGCGCCAGCGACGCTGCGAGCGCACCGCGCAGCAGATGGCGCCGTCGGGATGAGAAGTCGATAGGGGCTTGCATGCGTGTCTCCGGTCTGTCCGCGTTTGTCGTTCCCCCCATTCTTGAACCGGCGCACCGCGGCGAGCGTGATACTTCGTCATTCTTCGCATCACGCTTCGTGATGATCTGGAGAGGACATCGACCATGACCCCATCCAACCCATCGCGCATACCCCGCAGCCACACTGTCGACATCGACCTGCTGCGGGTGTTCGACACCCTGCTGCGCGTCGGCAGCTTCACCACGGCCGCCAAGGCGCTGTCGCGCACGCAATCGGCGGTCAGCATGCAGCTGAAACGGCTGGAAGATCAGCTCGGCGTCCAATTGGTTGACCGCAGCAAGCGGCGGCTGAACGCCACGCCCGAGGGCCTTCAACTGCTGCCGCTGGCGCGGCAGATGCTCGGCCTGAACGACCAACTGTTCCACGACATCGACATCGCAGAGGTGTCGGGAAGCATCCGCATCGGTGCCATCGAGCACTACGCCACGCGCGTGCTGCCGGCGCTGATCGCGGAGTTCTGCCGCCTGTATCCGAGGATCCATGTCGAGCTGGAGCACGGGGTGTCGTCGCTCATGCACGCGGAACTGGGTGCACGCTATGACCTTGTGGTGGGCATCGGACCGGTCGGCTCGGGGGAGGGTCGACGCCTGTCGAAGTCGCGCGTGGTGTGGGCATCGACGCCAGGCTCGACCACCCATCTGCAACGTCCGTTGCCGCTCGCGCTCAATCCCGAGGGCGCGATGCTGCGTGACTGGGCGACGCATGCGCTCGACCGGGCGGGCATCGCGTGGCGGATCGCCTACACGAGCACCACGGTCACGGGGCTCGAAGCGGCGGTGCGCGCGGGCATCGCCATCGGCGTGTTCCGCGAGGCCACGATCTCGAAGCGGCTCAAGGTGCTGGGCGGACGTGAGGGCATGCCCGCCATGCCGGAATGCGAAGTCTGGCTGGCGGCCGCGCCCTTGCCAGGACGCAGGGCGGTGGAGCTTCTTGAAGCGTTCCTCATCCAACGGTTGCGCAGATCGACGCGCTGAGCAAGCCGCACCTGCAGGCACGATCGTCTCTCATCCAACCGGCTGCACGCGCCGTAGAAGCGACATGGCCACCCAAGCGTCCCCTCCTTCCCCCAGCGAGAGCGCGGCAGCGAAAGCCGTGGCGCCCTTGCCGCCGCGCCGGCTGCTGTGGGCCAACTTCGCCTGGACCCAGATCGCCTGGTTCGCCGCCGTGCTGGGCGCGGCGCACGGCTGGCCGGTGCTGGGCTGCCTGCCGCTGGTGGCCGGACTGGCCTGGCACCTGTGCACTGTCCGGCGCGCGCAGCCGGAGGCGCGGCTGCTGCTCTATGCCGTGCTGCTGGGCACGCTGGCCGATGCCGGACCGGTGCTGCTGGGCGCCGTGGCCTACCCCAGCGGCCAGTGGACGGCGGCGCTGCCGCCCTTCTGGCTGAGCGGACTGTGGGCCGCCTTTGCCACATCGATCAACCTCACGCTGCGCTGGCTGCACGGCCGGCCCGCGCTGGCGGCACTGCTGGGTGCGGTGGCGGGGCCGCTCGCCTTCTCGTCGGGCGTGCGGCTGGGCGGCGCGCAGTTCGTCGACGCGCCGCTGGCCCTGGGCTGGCTGGCGGTCGAATGGGCGCTCCTGCTGCCGCTGCTGTGCTGGCTGGGACGGCGACATGACGGCGCGGCCGGCCCCGCTGCGGCCGTGCCGCTGCGCGAGGGCGGCTGAAGGCAGGGTGCCGCCGACGGCAGCGCGCGGCCACCCGTGAACGCGGTCGATCCACGCGGCGCCGTCAGGCTACAGCGGCCGGACCATGAAGCGCGCGGCCGCGTCATAGCTGGCCAGCTTGGCTGCCAGTGCGGGCACCTCGCGCACCTCGAAGCCCTGCCGCGCCCAGAAGCCGGCCGAGCCGTTGACCGCCACCAGCGCCATCTCGCGGCAGCCGGCGGCCACGGCCTGCGCGGCCAGCAACGGCATGGCGCGCCCGGCCGCCCCCAGGCCGCGGGCGGCGGGCAGCAGTGCCATGTCGTGCAGGTAGTAGGCCGGTGCGGGCACCGGCAGGCGCTGCAGCAGCGTGTCCAGCGCCGGCGGCGCATCGGCCTGCCAGGGATGGCTCAGCACATAGCCGGCGAGCACACCGCCTGGCGTGGCCAGGCACAGGCAGCCGCCGCCGAAGAGGGCCAGGCGCTCGGCGAAGACGGCCTCGCCCTCCGGATAGCCGGGATGGACCTCGGCCGCGATCTGCAGCACAGCGGGCAGATCTTGCCGCTGCATCGGGCGCCAGTGGGCAGCGCGTAGCGAAGCAGGCGAGGCAGGCGAGGCAGGCGAGGCAGGCGAGGCAGGCGAGGCAGAAGCGTCGGACATGCCCCGAGCATAGACAGCGCGCCACCGTCACCGCAGCGACACGTTCGCGCCCTCCAATGCCGGCCATGCACAGCCCAAGCCGGAACCACGCGTGAGCCGCGGCATGCACTGGCTGCTGGCCGCGCAGTTCTTCTCGGGCCTGGCCGACAACGCGCTGCTGGTCATCGCCATCGCGCAGCTGATGGCGATGGGTGCGCCGGTGTGGATGGCACCGATGCTCAAGTTCTGCTTCACGCTGGCCTATGTGCTGCTCGCGCCCTGGGTGGGCGCGCTGGCCGACCGCTGGCCCAAGGCCCTGGTCATGCTGGCCGCCAACCTGCTCAAGGCGGGCGCGGCCTGCGGCATGGTGCTGGGGCTGCACCCGCTGCTCGCCTTCGCGCTGGCGGGGCTCGGGGCCGCGATCTATTCGCCGGCCAAGTACGGGCTGATCACCGAGCAGGTGCCGCCCGCGATGCTGGTGCGCGCCAATGGCTGGATCGAGGTCAGCACGGTCTGCGCCATCGTGCTGGGCACGGGCTTCGGCGGCCTGCTCGTCAGCGCGCGCATGCCGGGCGTGGACATGGCCCTGGCCGTGGTGCTGGCCACCTACGCGCTGGCAGGCCTGCTCAACCTGCTGATCCCGCGCGGCGTGTCGCACGGCAGCGGCGTGGGCTGGGCGCCGGCCGCGCTGGTGGGCCGATTTGCCGTCGCCAATGCCACGCTGTGGCGCGATGCGCAGGGCGGGCTGTCGCTGGCCATCACCACGCTGTTCTGGGGCGCGGGCGCCACGCTGCAGCTGGTGGTGCTGGCCTGGGCGCAGGACGCGCTGGACCTGGGCCTGGACCAGGCGGCCTACCTGCAGGCCGTGGTGGCGCTGGGCATCGTGGCGGGCGCGGCGCTGGCCGGGCGCCTCGTTCGTCTGCACCAAGCCCCCCGCGTGCTTCCGCTGGGCGTGCTGATGGGCGCCGGCGTGCCGTTGATGGTGAGCGTGGACACGCTGCCCGTGGCCGTCGTCCTGCTCACGCTGATCGGCGCCCTGGCCGGCCTGCTGGTGGTGCCGATGAACGCGCTGCTGCAGCACCGCGGCCATGTGCTGCTGCGACCGGGCGAATCCATCGCCGTGCAGAACTTCAACGAGAACCTGGGCGTGCTGCTGATGCTGGGCGTGTATGCCGCCCTGCTGGGCCTGGACCAGTCCATCGCCCTGCTCACGGGCGCCCTGGGCGCCTGCGTGGCGCTGGGCACGCTGCTGGCCGCAGGCCTGTATGCGCGGCGCAGCGCGGCACGACCTCATTGCGCCAGCGCGCCCCACGCCCCCTCTCTGTCCGCCACCTCTTCCACCAGGGACCTGCCATGAAACTGCTGATCGTCTCGGATGCCTGGGAACCCCAGGTCAACGGCGTCGTGCGCACGCTCAAGATGACGCGCCGCGAACTGCAGCGCCTGGGCGTGGAGGTGCATGTGCTCTCGCCGCTGGACTTCCGCTCGGTGCCCTGCCCCACGTACCCGGAGATCTCGCTGGCGCTGACCTCGCGCGCCGGCGTGGCCCGCCGCATCGACGCCATCGACCCCGACTGCCTGCACATCGCCACCGAAGGCCCGCTGGGCTGGGCCGCGCGCAGCATCGCCCTCTCGCGCGGCTGGCCCTTCACCACGGCCTACCACAGCCGCTTTCCGGAATACGTGCATGCCCGCGTGCGGCTGCCGCTGGGCTGGAGCTATGCGGTACTGCGCCGCTTCCACAACGCCGCGCGGGCCACGCTGGCGCCCACGCCGGCCATCGTGGACGACCTGAAGGAGCGCGGCTTCACGCAGGCACGGCTGTGGTCGCGCGGCGTCAACCTGGCGGCGATGAACCCGGCGGGCCCGCGCATGGAGCGGCCGGCCGAACCGGTCTTCCTGTACGTGGGCCGCATCGCGGTCGAGAAGCAGGTGCACCGGTTCCTGGAACTCGAGCTGCCAGGCCAGAAATGGGTGGCCGGCGAAGGCCCCGAACTCGCCCGACTCAAGGCCCGCTTCCCCGAGGCCCGCTGGCTGGGCCTGCTGGACGTGGAGGCGCTGGCCAGCCTCTACCGCACGGCCGACGTGACCGTCTTCCCCAGCGTCACCGACACCTTCGGGCTGGTGATGGCCGAGTCCATGGCCTGCGGCACGCCGGTGGCCGCCTACCCGGTGCCGGGCCCCATCGACGTGGTGGGCATGGATTCGCCCGGCGGCGTGCTGGACGACGACCTGCGTGCCGCCTGCTTGGCCGCCCTGCACAAGCCCCGCGACGGCGTGCGCCGCTTTGCCGAACGCTACAGCTGGCCGGCGGCCACGCGGCAGATGCTGGAGGCCCTGGCGCCGCGGCGCGGCGACAAGTCCGCCGCACTGGCCGCCGCCGAACGCATCGCTGCCGAGGAGACGGCGTCCGTCAATGCCGATGCCGATGCCGATGGCAATGGCAGTGGCGCCCGTGAGACGGCGGATCACAGCGCGAGCACCCCGCTGGCCGCAACGACCGCCGCCGCCTGAGGCCACCGCGGAACCGCCGCCATGAAGATCGCCGTCGTCGGGGCCGGCTACGTCGGCTTGGCCAATGCCGTGATGCTGGCGCGCCATCACCATGTGGTGGTGCTCGACACCGACGCACGCAAGATCGAGGCCCTGCGCGCCGGCCTGAGCCCCATCGTCGACGCCGAGCTGCAGGCGCAGCTGGCCGGCGGCGGACTGGACCTCAGCGCCACGCTGGACCGCAACCTGGCCTACGACGGCGCCGAGCTGGTGATCGTCGCCACGCCCACGGACTACGACCCGGTGGCCAACCACTTCGACACCCGCAGCGTGGACGCCGTGACGGCCGATGCGCTGGCCTGGGCGCCGCAGGCACTGGTGGTGGTCCGCTCCACCGTGCCCGTGGGCCACACGCGGGCGCTGCGCGCGCGCCTGGGCCACGACGCGATCGTTTTCGCGCCCGAGTTCCTGCGCGAAGGCCGCGCGCTGCACGACAGCCTGCATCCCAGCCGCATCGTGGTGGGCGACACCGGCCCGCGCGGCCAGCGCGTGGCCGCCCTGCTGCGCGAGGGCGCCCTGGCGATCGAGGTGCCGCTGCTGCTCACCGGCAGCAGCGAGGCCGAGGCCATCAAGCTCTTCGCCAACACCTGCCTGGCGATGCGCGTGGCCTTCTTCAACGAGCTGGACACCTACGCCCTCAGCCACGGCCTGGACCCGCGGCAGATCATCACCGGCGTGGGGCTCGACCCGCGCATCGGCCTGCACTACAACAACCCCAGCTTCGGCTACGGCGGCTACTGCCTGCCCAAGGACACGCAGCAGCTTCTGGCCAACTACGCCGACGTGCCGCAGAACCTGATCCAGGCCATCGTCACCGCCAACACCACGCGCAAGGACTTCCTGGCACGCGACATCCTGGCGCGCATGCATGGCGCGGCGGGCACGGTGGGCATCTACCGGCTGACCATGAAGGCCGGCTCGGACAACTTCCGCACCAGCAGCGTGCAGGGCATCATGAAGCGCATCAAGGCCAAGGGCGTGCCTGTGATCGTGTACGAGCCCACGCTGGCCGATGACCAGTTCTTCGGCTCGCCGGTGGTGCGCGACCTGGCGCAGTTCAAGCGCGAGGCCGCACTGATCGTCGCCAACCGCGCCACGCCGGAGCTGGACGACGTGCGGGACCGGCTCTATACCCGCGACCTCTTCGGAGGGGACTGAGAACGCTCCCCCCAAGCCGCTTCGCGGCTCCCCCCTCCCTGGCGCCTTCGGCTTGGAGGGGGGCGCACCCAGAGGCCTGGCAAAGCCAGTTCCTCGGGTGCCCTGGCATGGCCTGCTCCGCGGCCATCGGTGTGTCGATTGTGTTCAAGCTCCCAGCGCTTCGCCCGCGCTCACGAAGCGGCGCTCGCGCATCCACTTGGTCACGACCCACTTCTCGCCCTGCTCCACCGGGCTGCTGGCATGCAGGCAGCGCGGGTCCACGCCGCCCTGGCCGTCGCCATACTCGAAGTAGCAGGCATGGCCCTGCACGGGCGAGAAGGCCAGTCCCAGGTGGGGAAACACGGTCTGGCCCCCTGCCGGCACGTCGTTGAGGTAGGTCACCAGCGTGCTCACGCGCTGGCCGCTGCGGGCCACCGAGTCGCGGTTGGCGGCATTGGTGGGCGCCAGGTAGTCGTGGTGCGGCTCGCTGCCCGCGCCGACCGGGTAGTGCAGCAGCTGCAGCCCCTCGCCGTTCTCCAGCGGCAGGTTCATCAGCGCCGACAGGCGCCGGTCGAGGCGGGCCACCAGCGGGTTCTCGCCCAGGCGGAAGAACATGCCCCAGCTGCTGCGGTGCTGGCTGACCACGTCCCGGCCGCTCATCGGATCGACCAGCGTGGACGGCCGCAACCGCGGGCGCGCCATGTCGATCAACGCCCGGCATTCGGCCGCGTCCAGCACCGGGCCCAGCGCGGCCCACACAGGATCGTGGCCGCGCGCATGCACGGTGACCTCGCGGTCCGCCGCAGCGATGCGGTGGCCCGCCACCAGGCGTGGCCGGGCGATGAAAGGACGTGCCGCCGGCTCATCCGGCACCGCCACACTGTCCACCGGCGGAGCGACGCCACGTTGGCGGGCGTCCACGAAGGCCGCGACGATGGCCTGCGCCGCAGGGCCGGCCATGCCCTGACCGACCATCGCGTCGACCAGCCCACCGGGTGGCGCGCCGGCATCGAGGTTGTGGGTGATCCAGTGGCCCAGCTCGGGCAGGAAGCGAAGGACGGTACTCATGACAAGGGAATGATCGGCCGGACTGGCAGCCCGCAGCCTGACGCGGAAGGCACCCGCTGGCCCGCGCGCGCCGACCGTTGCCGGCCGATGCGCCGCCGCAGACTGCGCCACCGCACCACGGCCGCACGCAGGGCCATGGCCACGCCGGTCATCACCAGCAGGCTGAAGACCACGTCGCTGGCAAAGTGCCCGCCCTGGGCCACCCGCGCCGCGCCGAGCAGCAGGCACAGCAGGGCGCCGGCCGCCCACCAGCGCCGGCGCACCCGCCGCACGCCCCACAGGCCGAAGCCCGCGATCACGAAGCCGGTGGCCGCATGGCCGCTGACGAAGGAACAGTTGCGCTCGCAGGCCCGCGAGAGGCTGCCCACCGGCACATAGTCGCTCGGCCCGCCGAAGGGTCGGACCTGCTGCGGCCGGGGACGGCCGACGTGCTCCTTGAGGCCCTGGTTGACCACCAGGCACACGCCCAGCAGCAGCAGCGCCACGGCGGCCAGCAGCCGGCCGCGCCAGCGCCGCACCACGCCGAAGGGAATGCGCCGCGCCGGCACCAGCAGCACCAGCAGCCCCGCCATACCCAGCACGCGGCCGAGTTGCGGCACCAGCCGCCACAGGTCCAGCACTCCGTGGTACAGGTTGCCGATGAAGCCGGTGGGAATCTGCGGCAGGTAGAAGGGCGCGGAGGCCGCCAGGTCCAGCGCCGGCCAGGTGCGGAAGACCAGGCCGCAGGCCAGCATGGCCGCCAGCCAGCCGAGCCAGGCCACCTGGCGCGGGCACGGTCGACGACGCGCGCGACCGGGCACCGGCCGGACCTGGGGCGCTGCAGATGCAGGGGCTGATGCAGCAGGTGCCATGGACGCCATCGGCACGGCGCACATCTCCTCACCCAGGGCCAGCGACTGCAGGCTCATGGTGCACCGTTCCATCGCAGCAGCACCAGGCCGCCCATGCGCAGCAATGGCTGCCAGGTCGGCAGCGTGGCATCCGCGCCGGACGGCCGGCGCCCCGCCGGCAGGGCCGCCAGTTGCGCCGCGAGGATGTCGACCTGGTCCTCGCGCGCCAGGGCCAGATCGCCCGGCAGGGGCGGCCGTCGCGGGGCTTCGCGTCGGGCGTAGACGGCCACGCTGGGCAGGTGCAGACCCCACTGCACCAGCGTCGCATTGGCCGCGTTGTCGGTCCGCGCCAGCACTTCGGCGGCCCGCTGGCCCGCCGCGCGCACCGGCGCCTGCAGCTGCCGGCCCCACCATGGCACGACGGCCAGTGTCAGCACAAGGGCCACACCGGCGCCGGCCGCGCTCCAGCGCACGGACGGGGACCAGCGGCGCAGGCGCAGCAACAGCAGCACGCCCAGCGCGGCGGCCAGGGCCGCGACGGCCAGTGGCGCCAGCGCGGCGGGCTGGCCAATCAGCGCGCGATAGAGCGGATTGGCCACGCGCGCCGCATGCAGGGCGATCCAGGCCGTCACCGCCACGGCCGCCGCCGGCCACACCGCCAGCAGGCCCGCCTGCACGTAAAGGGCCCAGCGTGCATCGGGCGCGCCTTCCAGCCAGCGCGCCGCCTCGCGCCCGGCCAGCAGCGCCACCGGCGTGAAGCCGTAGAGCACATAGTGCGGCAGCTTGGTGCCCGAGAAGCTGAAGAAGGCCAGCACGAAGCCCGCCCACAGCAGCAGGTAGCGGCCCAGCGGCTCGCGCCAGTGAGCGCGCAGGCGGGCCAGCAGCGGCACCAGCAGCGGCGTCCACGGCAGCATCAGCAGCGGCAGCAGCACCACGTAGTACAGCAGGCTGCCGCCATGGCCTTCCAGCGGTCCGCCGTAGCGCTGCAGGTTGTGGCGCAACAGGAAGCCGTCGACGAAGGCCATGCCATGCCGGTGGAGCGCGTAGGCATACCAGGGCAGCGCGACGGCCGCGAAGATGAGCCACGCCCCGCCGTCACCCAACAGCGCCCGTACGCGCGGTGCCCAGCGCGCGCGGCCCGACGTGACGATCCACAGCAGCAGGGCGGCCACGGGCACCAGCAGCGCCACCGGCCCCTTGGTGAGCACGCCCAGCCCGCACCACAGGGCGGCCCTTCGCAAGGCAGCACGCGCATCGGCGCCGCCTTCGGCATGTCGCCACAGCTCCAGCGCCGTGAGGGCCAGCCACAGGTTGAGCAGCGCATCGGCCGTGGCCGCGCGGCCGATCAGCAGCACGCCCGCGCTGGTGCCCAGCACCGTGCCAGCCAGCATGGCGGCGCGGTGGCCCCAGCGCGGCCAGGCGAAGGCCGCCACGGCCAGCACCCAGGCCCAGGTGGCGATGCCCGAAGGCAGGCGCAGCGCCGCCTCGTTCAGGCCGCAGAGCTGCACGCTCGCGGCCTGCAGCCAGTAGATGAGGATGGGCTTGTCGAAGCGCGGCTCGCCGTTCAGCGTGGTGTGGCCCCAGTCGCCGCTGGCCAGCATCTCGCGCGTGGCCTCGGAGAAGGCGCCTTCGTCCACGTCGAAGAGCGGCGCCAGCCCCAGGCCCAGCAGTGCGACCAGGCCCATGGCCAGCGCCCACACCGCCATCGACCGGCGCTCGGCCGCGGGCCGCGACGCGATGAACTCAGCCATGCGCATCGGCGCCTCCGCCGCTCCAGCCGTCGGCGGCCGACGGCGCCGCGGCCTGGCCACGCCGCAGCACATAGGGCGAGCCATGCCGGCCGCCGTAGTAGATGCGGGTGACCAACTCGGCCAGCACGCCGGTCATCAGCAGCTGCAGCCCGCCCAGCAGGCAGAAGAAGCCCAGCGACAGCAGCGGCCGGCCGCCGATGTCGTGGCCCGCCAGCTTGAGCGCCGCCAGGTAGGTCAGGATGAGCGCGCCGGCCCCGCCCACCGACAGCCCCAGCACGCCGAAGAAATGCCCCGGCCGCGCCGCGAAGCGCATGAAGAAGGTGATGGCCAGCAGGTCCACCACCACCCGCAGCGTGCGCGAGAGGCCGTACTTGGACCGGCCCGCGCGGCGCGGATGGTGGGCCACCGGCTCCTGCGCCATGCGCGCCGGCGAGGTCACGGTCGCCAGCCAGGCGGGGATGAAGCGGTGCATCTCGCCATACAGCCGCACCTCGCGCAGCGTCTCGGCGCGGAAGGCCTTGAGGCTGCAACCCAGGTCCTCGAAGTCCAGGCCCGTCACGCGGCGGATCAGCCGGTTGGCCAGGCGCGAAGGCAGCTTGCGCAGCCAGAGCCCGTCCTGCCGGTCGCGGCGCCAGCCCGCCACGATGTCCAGGTCCTCGGCCAGCAGGCGACGCACCAGGCGCGGGATGTCGCGCGGGTCGTTCTGCAGGTCGCCGTCGAGCGTGACGATGACGTCGCCGCGTGCCGCGTCGATGCCGGCCTGCATGGCGGCCGTCTGGCGGAAGTTGCGCGCCAGGCGCAGCACGCGCACATGCGGGCCCAGCTCGGCGGAGCGGCGCTCCAGCGCGGGGCCGGTGCCGTCCTGGCTGCCGTCGTCGACCACGATCAGTTCCCAGGGCGCGGGGTAGTCCGACAGCGCGGCCTGCACGGCGTCGATCAGGGCGGCGGCGTTCTCCACCTCGTTGTACATGGGCACGACGACGGAGAGGCGGTGCGCCGGCAGCGGCGCGGCGTCGCGCACAAGCAGATGGGTGGGGTCGATGCGGTCCATGGAAGAGCAAGAGGGGGGATTCACGGCAGCGCCCGCGCGGGCGCTGCAAGGCCGCGGCGCGCCGCCAGCACGGCCAGCGCCGCGCCCACGCTCGCCAGCAGCCAGAGGGCATGCACCAGCAGGGCGGCGCCGATGACGGTGGTGGCGTCCACCGGCGCGGCGCCCGCGGCGCACGCATGCACACCCGCCAGCGCGCCGGCCTCGAACACGCCCAGCCCGGCGGGCGCCTGCAAGGGCAGCGCCGCACCCGCCTCGGCCCCGGCCGCGCCGCACCAGCCGAGGGCCACCGGATGCAGCCCCGCCGCATGCAGCAGCAGGGTCGAGACGCCCAGCTTGATGGCCCAGTTGGCCACGCAGAAGACCCACGAGCGCCAGCCGCCCCGGCCGCCATACAGCCCCTGCAGCAGGCGCTGCAGCCGGGGCGCGCCGTCGGCTTCGATCACGTCGCCCACACGCCCGACCCAGCCCCTGCGCAGCACCACGGCGGTCAACAGGACCAACGCGGCAACGGCGGCCAGCGCCAGGGCCGGCGACACCAGCAGCGCCAGCACCATCGTGCCCAGCACCACCGCGTCCTGCAGCCGCAGCCACAGCAGGCTGGGGAGCGACTGGGCCAGCGGCACCTGCCAGTGGCGATGCAGCCACCAGGCATAGCCCGCCTCCCCGGTGCGCAGCGGAAGCAGCGACACGGCCGCGTTGTGCCAGGCGAACAGCGCCAGGCAGTCGACGAAGCGCGCGCCGGTGCGGGCGCGCCATTCGGCATGCAGCCGTGCTGCACGCAGCCCGTAGGTGGCCAGCACGCCCGCCAGCGCCAGGGCCCAGGTCGCGGCCGGCATGCGCCGAGCGGTGCCGGCCAAGGCGCGGGCATCCACGCCACTGAGCAGCCAGGCCAGCAACAGCAGCGCAACCAGCGCCGACAGGGCCTGCATCGCTCGGCGGATCGCGGAACCGGCACGCAGCGGCATGGGGCTCACCCCGCCCGCTCCGCCATCCAGCCAGAGCGGCGCCCCGACACCGCGGGCACCACCACCCGGCGCAGGCGCAGCAGGCCACCGGCCACGCCGGCCAGGCCCAGGGCCCACTGCACCGGCGCGCCCAGCGGATAGCCGGTCGCCGTCCACAGCATGGCCAGGCCGGCGCCCAGCTGCACGGCGGCCATCACCGCCTGGGCCCGGCGCCGCGTGAGCAGGCCGCTGAGGTCCCAGCGCTGCGCCGCCCGCAGGCTGAGCGCCGCCGCCACCAGTCCCAGCGCCGCGCCGGCCAGCACGTCGCTGGGCCAGTGCGCGCCCACCGCGATGCGCGACAGCGCCACCGCCGCCGCCATGCCCCACAGCAGCGCGCGCTGCGCCGCCGAGCAGCGGCGCGTGTGCAGCACCACCCAGACGAAGGCCACCGCCGCCAGCGCATGCCCCGAGGGCATGGCCAGGTGCACCAGCGGATCGCCGATCACATGCAGCTGTTCCGGCGGCAGCACGCCCGGCGGGCGCAGCTGCACGAACAGGCGCTTGGGCACATGCGAGAGCAGCCCACCCAGCGCAAAGGCCCACATCAGCGCGTTGATGAGCCGCATCGCCCCACGCTCACGGCCCGGCGACAGCGCCAGGCCGACCAGCCCGATGGACAGGCCCAGCCCCAGCACGCTCAGGCCCGACCAGAGCGTCTCGGGCAGCCCGGCCGCCCACGTGTTGAGGCTGCGGAAGAGCGGCAGGTCGGCCTCGGTCAGGCGCAGCAGCAGCGCGCCGAGCAGCAGGGCCGCCACGGCCAGGGGCAGCCGGCGCATCGGCAGCGCCGGGGACGCGATGGAAGAAGAGGTCGGGGTCGAGGACATGGCGCAGCGGGGCAATGGACAACGCGGACCGCCTGACGGTAGGCAGGCTCCATGTCAGCGGTGCGACCGAAAGCTGAATGCCACATGGCTGACTTGTGGCGGCGTCACATTGCGGCGCATGACCTCCGTGCTCGTCACCGGCGCTGCCGGCTTCATCGGCGCCCATGCCGCGGCGGCCCTGGCGTCGGCCGGCCACCGCGTGGTGGGCTGCGACAGCTTCAACAGCTATTACGACCCGCGGCTCAAACACGCCCGCGTGCAGGCCCTGCTGACGCCGCTGGGCGTGGAGGTGGCCGCGCTCGACCTGTCGGACGTGGCCGCCACCCAGGCCTTCTGGGCCCGCCACCGCTGCGAGGTGGTGCTGCACCTGGCCGCGCAGGCCGGCGTGCGCCATTCGGTGCAGCGGCCGCTGGAGTACGCCACGGCCAACCTGGTGGGCTTCGCCTCGGTGCTGGAGGCCTGCCGGTTGAACGGCGTCCGCCACCTGCTCCACGCCAGCTCATCGAGCGTGTATGGCCAGCGGGCCGACGCGCCCTTCCGCGAGCAGGACAGCACCGATGCGCCGGCCTCCTTCTATGCCGCCACCAAGAAGGCCAACGAGCTGATGGCGCATGCCACGGCGGCCGTGCACGGCCTGCCGGCCACCAGCCTGCGCTTCTTCACCGTGTACGGGCCCTGGGGCCGGCCCGACATGGCCTACTGGGGCTTCGCCGAGGCCATCCAGGCCGGCCGGCCGATCACGCTCTATGGCCACGGCCTGCTGCAGCGCGACTTCACCTGCATCGACGACGTGGTGGATGCGCTGCTGCGCCTGGTGCGGCGCGGACCGCCCGCGCCCGATGCGGAAGGCGTGCCGTGCGAGGTGCTCAACCTCGGCCACCGGCAGCCGGTGCGGGTGGTCGACTTCGTGGCGCAGCTCGAAGCAGCGCTGGGCCGCCGGGCCGTGGTGGCCTTCGCACCCAGGCCGGTGGGCGACGTGCCGCTCACCTGCGCCGACCCGTCGCGGCTGGAGGCGGCCATCGGCCCCTGGGCAGCGACGCCGCTGGCGGAAGGGTTGCCGCGCTTCGTGCAGTGGCTGCGGGGGTGGAAGGGATGGGGCGAAGACCCGGCCCGGGTACCGGCGGCGGCCTCGGTCCAGCTCGCCCCCGCCTGAGCACCGACCGGGCGAGCTACTCCGCCACAGACGCTCAGTGGATCGCCGCGTACATGATGTCTTCCTGCGTCACCCGGTCGCCCGCGAACTCGGTCACAACCTTGCCCTGCTTGGCCACCAGGATGCGGTCCGACAGCGCCATCACCTCCGGCAGGTACGAGGAGATGACCACCACCGCCTTGCCCGCATCGGCCAGGCGGTTGATCTCGGCATGGATCTCGGCGATGGCGCCCACGTCCACGCCGCGGGTCGGCTCGTCGAAGACGATCAGCTCGGGCTCCTGCACCAGCGACTTGGCGATCACCACCTTCTGCTGGTTGCCGCCCGACAGCTCGATCACCTTGACCTCCTTGCCGATGGCCCGCACGTTGAGCAGCCGCGTCCAGTGCTCGCCCACCTGGCGGGCCCGCTCGCCCGACACCAGGCCGCCGATGCCGCGCAGCTTGCCCAGCAGGCCCATGTAGATGTTGTGGGCGATGGACATGGTCTCGAAGAAGCCCTCCACCTTGCGGTCTTCGGTGATGTAGGCGATGCCGTCGCGCACCGCCTGCCGGCCCACGCGGTAGCGCACCGGACGGCCGTGCAGCAGCACCTCGCCGCCATGGAAGAAGTCGCGCTTGATCAGCCCGGCCACCACCTTGAAGGTCTCGGTGCGGCCCGCCCCCACCAGGCCGAACACGCCCGTCACCTGCCCGCGGAAGACCGACAGCGAGTTGTTCTTGACCATGGCGGCCATGCGCAGGTTGCGCACCGACAGCACGCATTCGCCGGGCGGGCGCACGCTCGCCTTCTTCTGGCCGTAGAGGGTCTGCGACAGGTCGCGGCCCACCATGGCCTGCACGATGCGGGCGGTGTCGAAGTTCTGGCGCAGGTCGGTCACCACATGGCGGCCGTCGCGCAGCACGGTGATGCGGTCGGCCAGCAGCAGCGCCTCTTCCAGCGCATGCGAGATGAAGACGATGGACACGCCCCGCGCCTTGAGGTCGAACACCAGGTCGAAGAAGTACTTCTTCTCCTCGGGCGTGAGGCTGGCCGTGGGCTCGTCGAAGATGATGATGCGGGCCTTGTGCAGCACGGCGCGGGCAATCTCCACCATCTGCTTCTTGGCCGCCCCCAGCGAGGCCACGGTGGCCGTGGGATCGACGTCGAAGTTGAGCGACTGCAGGAACTGCTGGGCGGCGATGTAGATGCCGCGCAGCCGGTTGAAGAAGGCCTCCTGCCCCAGGAACAGGTTCTGCGCCACCGTCATGCTGGGCACGAGGCTGGTCTCCTGGAACACCATGGCGATGCCGCGCTGGCGCGCCTCCAGCGGGGTGCGCAGCTGCACCGGCCGGCCTTCCACATGCAGCTCGCCGCTGCTGAGCGCCACCACGCCGGCCATCACCTTGGTGAGGGTGGACTTGCCGGCGCCGTTCTCGCCCAGCAGGGCATGGATCTCGCCGGCCTGCAGCGCGAAGTCCACGCCGTCGATGGCCGGCACGCCGCCATAGGTCTTGGTGGCCTGGCGCAGTTCGAGCACGGGGGCGGTCGTCGTCATGCGCAGGCTCCTCGGTCCAGCGGAAGACGCAGCAGCCGGCCGCTGCCGCGCGAGGCGATGTACAGCGCGCCGTCGTGCTCGGCCACGGCGGTGATGCCATGGTGCCGGCCATCCACCTGGCTGTGCAGCGAGCGGGTGACGCGGCCCTGCGCATCCATGTGCAGCACCAGGCCGTAGGAGCGCGGCGGCGCCCAGGGCTTGAGCACGCCCATCTGCTTGACGCCCGCGCCCTGCAGCGGCTCCAGGAAGCTCTGGCCCGACGAAAGCGCCGGCGCGATCCAGTAGCGCGGGTCGATGTCGGCCAGCATGCGGCGGCGGTAGGCGTCCTCGCGCAGCACGAATTCGACCAGCTGGGTGCGGCAGACGAAGCAGCAGACCCAGAAGCCACCCTGCGCTGCCGGCACCAGCCGCGAGGGATAGCCGGGCAGCTCGGCCAGCATCGGCGAAGGGGCCGCGCTGCCATTGCCGGCCCGGCGTTGCACGCGGTGGCGCCAGCTTTCGCTCCAGAGCTGGCCGCCGGCACCGTCGCTGGCCACGCCGGCCACGTAGTGCTGGCGCTCCGCCAGCAGCGTGACCTGCCCGCTGGCGGGCTGCCACAGACCCACGCGGCCGGTGGCGCCGTGGCTCATCAGGTCGCGGCACCAGTCCGCCGGGCCATGCACGGTGGAGCCGTCGCCCACCAGCAGGCTGCCATCGGCCGTGAAGGCCAGGGCCACGACGCTGCGCAGCGGCTGCTGCCCCAGCTGCCGGAGCACGGCCCCTTCGGCGCCGCCCAGCAGGCGCACCTCGGCACCGTCCAGCGCCACGGCCACGCGGCCGTCCACCGCGGCGGCCAGCGCCGTGATGGGCACGCCGAAGCGCTGCTGCGGCTGCAGCCGCCCGTCCTGCCAGGCATGCAGCGTGTCGCCCGCAGTGGCGAGCAGCCGGCCCTGGCTCACGGCCAGGTCGTCCAGGCCAGGCAGCTCGGCCACCACCTCGGCCTCGTCGAGCTGCCGGTTGGGCCGCAGCGCGCCGTCCATCACCGGCACGGCGATGGAGGCGCTGCCCCGGCCCAGCAGCCGGTCGGCGGCATGGCGCAATGTCTGCAGCATCAGCGGCTCCCCCTGCCCCAGCGGCGGTCGTACTGCACGAAGTCGGGATCGGCCCCTTCGAGCCTGTAGCGGCCGATGCGGTTGTTGGAGATGCCGCCCAGGTACAGGTGGCCCCGGTGCTCGCGCATGGAGGTGATCATGGGATGGTTGACGCCGCCCAGGTCCCACAGCGTCTCCAGGATCTCGCCCGATTCGCTGAACTTGAGCACGCAGCCCGTGTTGATGTTGGGGAACAGCCATTCGTCCACCGGCACGCGCGTGGCCATGCGGCGGCGGAAGCCCGGCATGCGCAGCGCCAGGTCGTAGGCCGGGCTGCGCATGCCCACCAGGGCCAGCCAGTAGTGGCCGTCCGAGGCCAGGTTGATGTTGTCCGGGTAGCCGGGCAGGTTGTCGATGACCATCTGCACCTGGCCCTTGCGCGGCCCGTCGAACCAGTAGCGCTGCACGCAGCAGCCCCAGGTCTCGGCGAAGAGGATGGATTGCCCATCGCTCGCGATGGCGATGCCGTTGGGAAAGCGCAGCCCGCGCAGCACCGTGCGCGTGGTGCCGTCGCGCGGGTCGTGGCAGATGATGCGGCCGTTGCCCCGCGCCTCCAGCCCGTCCACCGGCCATTCGTGCATCTCGTAGCGCACGGTGGCCTCGCTGAAGAAGATGCGGCCGTCGTCGGCGATGTCCAGGTCGTCGGCCAGGCGCAGGCGGCTGTCGTCGTTGATGGAGCTCCAGCTGCGGTTGGTCTCGTCGCTGACCCGCTGCACCTCGCGCTGCGGCGTGATGCGGTACAGGCCCATGCCGCCGACGCAGACATGCAGGTTGTCCTCGCGGTCGAAGGCCATGCCCAGCGGCTGGCCACCGATGTGGGCATAGACCTCCATGCGCTGGTAGTCCGGTGCGAAGAAACGGATCACGTCGCCATGGCGCGAGCCGGCATAGAGGTTGTCGTCGCGGTCGAGGATCACGTCCTCGGGCGCCTCGATGCGGCCGGTGCCGATCAGCGTCACGTCGCGCAGCTTGTTGTTGAGCGCGTAGGGGCTGCGCGCATCGGTGCCGCAGTCCGGCGCAGGCGGCAGCGACAGGTAGGTGGGGCTCACGTAGACCTTGCTCACGATGCGCTGGCGGTTCTTGAGCCAGCGCACGTCCACCACCGCCGCCGTCACCAGCACGGCGGCCAGCACCATGCGGATCACGCCGCCGGGTGCCGACATGGAGGTCAGGCCATTGGTGACCAGCAGCACGATGAGCGTGCCCACCAGTGCCTTGGTGACCGAGCCGCGCCCGCCGCCCAGGCTGATGCCGCCCAGCACCGCGGCGGTGAGCACCAACACCTCCAGGCCCACGCCGATGTCGGCCCCGGCCGTGGCCAGGCGCGAGGCGAAGAAGCAGCTGCCCGCGGCCGTGAGCACGCCGCTGGCCACATAGCACAGCGCCACCGTGCGCCGCACCGGGATGCCGCTGTTGTAGGCCGAGCGGCGCGAGCCGCCGATGGCCAGGATGTGCCAGCCGGCCCGCAGCCGCGTGAGCAGGATGTGGCCGCCCAGCGCCACCACGGCATAGAACCAGGCCACCGTGGGCAGGCCCAGGAAGGTGCCGCTGCCCAGGAAGTCCCACACCGCCGAGTCGGGCAGGCCGCCGGCGATGGCGGTGGAGTACTCCAGGCTCAGGATCTCGTAGAGCGAGCGGAAGATGATCAGCGTGATCAGCGTGGTCAGGAAAGCCCGCAGCCGCAGGTAGCCGATCAGCAGGCCGTTGACCGCGCCCATGGCGGCCCCCGCCACCAGCGTGACCAGCACCGACACGCCCACCGGCCACTTGAGCACATGCATGCACAGCAGGGCGCAGAAGTTGGCCAGCGCGAACATCGAGCCCACCGACAGGTCGATGCCGCCGACGATCATCACCAGCGCCAGGCCCAGCACCACGAAGCCGACCTCGCCCGCCTGGCGCAGGGAGTCGGCCATCATGGTGGCCGAGTAGAAGTTGGGCACCAGCGCGCCCGAGGCCAGCACCACCAGCACCAGCAGCAGCACGGGGACGGCCGTCTCCGTCCAGCGCTTGGACAGGATCTCGCCGATCCAGTGGTCGGGCCACCAGCGATAGCGCAGGCGCGCCAGGCGCTCGCGCCAGTCGGGGGGAGCGGCGGCCGGCCGGGGCCGTGCCGCCGCGGGGGCGGACAGGGAAGCCCCGGCCGGCAGGCCGGCGTCAGCTGCGAGATGCGCCATGGCCGCTGCGCGTCAGTTGGCCGAGAGCTTCCAGCAGGTGCCGTCGGCGCCCGCATTGGCCTTGGTGATGGGGATCAGCGTGGTGTAGATGTTCTGCTTGGCCGCACCCGGCTTGACGCCGCCCTGCACCAGCCACTTGATCATGGCCGCCATGTTGCTGGCCTGGGTGGGCACGTCGTAGCTGACGTCGTAGTCGAAGGCGCCGGACTTGACCTGGTCGCAGGCGCCCTTCTGCTCGCCGCCGCCCGAGGTGGCGAGGAAGACCTTGCCCGTCAGGCCCGCCTCCTTGATGGCGGCGGCGGTGCCGATGTCCATGCCGTCCCAGAAGCCGATGATCCCGCACAGGTCGGGGTTCTGCTTGAGCACCGTCTGCGTCAGCGCCTTGGCCTTGGCCGCGTCCCAGTCGGCTGCCTGATTGGAGACCACCTTGATCTGCGGGTTCTTGGCCAGCACGTTCTCCACGCCCTTGAGCGTGTAGGCGCTGGTGGCGGCCGTGGGCGCGCCCTGCATGATGGCGATCTTGTTGGACTTGCCCTTGCAGGCCTCGACCACCGCATTGGCCTCGCGCTCACCGATGTCCACCCAGTCCGCGCCCACGTAGGCGGTCGAGGGCTGCGTCGAGCGCATGTTGATCTGCACGATGTAGATGCCCTCCTCCTCGGCCTTGCGGATGAGCTTGGCATAGGTCTGGATGTCGGGGTTGTGCACCACGATGACGGCCGGCTTCTCGGCGATCAGCGCCGTCAGGGCCTGGGCGCCGGCATTGGTGTTCCAGTTGGGGTCGCGGACCACCACCTTCATGCCCCAGGGTTCGAGGTCCTTCTTGAGGCCCTGGTACCAGCCCTGGGCCAGGTCGAAGCCCATGGCCACGGGGATGTAGCCCACGGTCTTGCCCGCCAGGGCCTTGCGGTAGCCGTCGCGGAAGGGCTCGTCCAGCCCCTTGCCCTGCGCCAGCGCCTGGGTGGCGCCGGCCGCGCCGAGCACCAGCGTGGTGGCCAGCGCCAGGCGGCGCAGCATGTCGGATGCGGTCTTCATGTCTTCTGTCTCCTCGTTGTCGTCACAGGGCGCCAAATTCGCCTGGCGCCGGGGCCGGGAACCGGTGGATCAGATGTCGCCCTGCTGGGCGGTCTCCTCGTTGCGCGGATTGAGGAAGGAGTCGATCAGGATGGCGGCCAGCAGCACCACGCCCTTGATGATGTTCTGCAGCGAATAGGACAGGTCCAGGATCGTCATGCCGTTGAGCAGCGTCCCGATGAGCAGCGTGCCGATGACCACGTTGAGCACGCCGCCGCGCCCGCCGGCCAGGCCGATACCGCCCAGCACCACCACGAGCACCACGTCGTAGATCATGGTCGAGTTGAAGATGCGCGTGGGCATGCTGCTGACCGAGGCCGCCATGACCATGCCGGCGAACACGCCGATGAGTGCGGCCAGCACGTACTCCAGCACGACCATGGGTCGGGTGGGCAGGCCGGTGGCCCGCGCGGCGTTGGGGTTGTCGCCCAGCGCATAGATGAAGGCGCCGGCCCGCATGCGCCGCAGGAAGAAGGCCATGGCCGCGGCAGACAGCCCGAACATGACCACCGGCATCGGCACGCCCGCGAGCGTGCCGCGGCCGAGCCAGGCCAGGCTGTCGAGGGCCGCGGGCCACTGCACCACTTCGAGCTGGAAGAAGAAGGCCTGCCCCAGCCCGGCCAGGAAGAGCCCCGAAGCCAGCGTCGTGAAGAGCGAGGGCACCTCGGCATAGGCGATCAGCCAGCCATTGACCGCGCCGAAGACCAGCGAGAGCGCCAGCGCGATCAGGCACGCCGACGGCAGGCTGTGGCCGTTCTGCACCAGCTGCAGCAGCAGCCCCGACGGCACCGCCAGCGCCGCGATCATCGAGATGTCGATGCCCCGCCCGATGACCACCGTGGCCATGCCCAGGCCCAGGATGCCGAGGATGGCCACGTTCTGCACCAGCGTCAGCAGGTTGTCGACCTGGGCGAAGCCGGGCAGCAGCAGCGCGAAGCCACCGAACAGCAGCAGGAACAGGGCGAAGACGATGGTCTGCTGGGAAATGCGCATGCGCTTCATGCTCGGGTCTCCTGCGTCGTTCTTGTTCAGCCCAGGGCGGCGCGCAGCGTCTGGCGCAGCTCGCGCTTGAGGATCTTGCCGTTGAGGTTGCGCGGCAGCGGCTCGGTGCCCAGCGTCCAGGTCTCGGGCACGGCGTAGTCGGACAGGCGCTCGGCGCAGAAGGCGGCCAGCGCGGCCTGCAGGTCTTCGTCCATGCGGTCCACGCAGGCGAAGGCATGCACCCGCTCGCCCAGCACGGCGCAGGGCACGCCGACGAGGGCGGCCTCGACCACGCGTGGGTGTTCGGCCAGCACGTTCTCGACCTGGGCGCAGAAGATCTTGTAGCCGCCGCGGTTGATGACGTCCTTCTTGCGGTCGAGGATGCGCAGGAAGCCGTCGGCATCCATGCTGCCGATGTCGCCCGAGCGCCAGAAGCCGCCGCGGAACTCGCTGGCCGTGGCGGCCTCGTTGCGCCAGTAGCCCCGCACGACCATGGGCCCGGCGATCCAGATCTCGCCGGCCTCGCCGCGCGGCAGTTCGTTGCCGGCCTCGTCCACCACGCAGATGTCGCCGCAGGCCACGGGCAGGCCCACGCTGTCGCGGTGCGTGGCCGTCATGCCGGCCGGCATGATGGTGGCGGGCGAGCAGGTCTCGGTGGCGCCGTAGGCGTTCATCAGCGTCAGGCCGGGCAGGCGCTCGGCCAGCGCCTCGATGGTGGCGGTGGGCATGGAGGCGCCGCCATAGGCGCCGATGCGCCAGCTGCCCAGGTCGTGTTCGGCCATCTCGGGCAACAGCAGGCACAGGTTGTACATGGCCGGCACCATGATGCTGTGCGTGATGCGCTCCTGCTCGATCAGCCGCACGCAGTCGGCGGCCTTGAACTGCGGCATCAGCACCATGCAGCCTCGGCAGTGCACCAGGGTGTAGAGCTGCGCGACAAGGCCCGTGACGTGACTGAGCGGCACGGCCACCAGGCTGCGGTCTCGCGGGCCCAGCTGCATGGCATGGGCGAAGTGCTGCACCGAATGGGCCACGTTGAAGTGGCTGATCATGGCGCCCTTGGGCCGGCCGGTGGTGCCCGAGGTGTAGAGCAGCACGGCCAGGTCTTCCTCCTGCACCGGCTGCGGCTGCAGGCGCGGGGCCGACTGCATCAGTGCGTCGAAGGCCTCGAAGCCGGGCGCCACCTGGCCGGTGGCCACGCGCAGCCGCAGGGCCGGCAGGCTCTGGGCATCGGGCACCAGGGCCTGCAACTCCTCGGCGCAGATCAGCACGGCGGCCTCGGCATCGGCCAGGTTGTAGGCCAGCTCGGCGGTGCGTGCCCGCATGCTGATGGGCATGGCCACCGCACCGAGCCAGGCGCAGGCCAGCGTGGCGATCACGAACTCGGGCCCGTTGCCCAGGTACAGGGCGACGCGCTCGCCCGCCGTCACGCCGCGCGCGGCCAGGCCGCCGGCACAGCGGGCGACGGCGTGCTGCAGCTCGCGCCAGCTCAGCCGCAGCGCGCCGCAAACCAGCGCGTCCGCCTCGGCATCGCCCGCCACGGCGTCCACCAGCATCTGCGCGATGCTGCCGGGCCGCTGCACGAAGCAGCGGACCATGCGGCCGTCGAAATGCACTTCACGTCGGATCTCGGGCATCGGGGCTCCCCAGGGCAGGTTGGAGGGTGCGGCCTGCGGGGCCGGCGCCGGGGCGGGCTCGGCCAGTACGCCGCGCATCAGCATCTCGATGCCGTGGCGCACGGCGTCCTGCAGGCTCTGGTCGGCATGCTCGTCAGGGCGGTACCAGCGGCCGATGCCGCCCAGCGCGCCGACCACGGTGTAGACCGCCATGGCCGCATCGCTGCGCACGATCCAGCCGGCCTGCATGCCGGGGTCGATGAGCGCATGGAAGCGGGCATCGATCTCGGCGCGCAGCGCGGCCAGTTCCTCGCGCCGCGGCGCGGCCAGCAGTTCCTCGCCCAGGCGCACCACGCACAGGCCGAAGGGACTGGTCACCGCCGCGGCATAGGCCTGCAGCGCCTCGCGCAGATGGCTGCGGGCCTGGGTGGGCGGCACGGCGCCCAGCGGCGCAGGTACCGCGTCGCGCAGGGCGGCCAGGCCGCGCTGCATGCATTCGAAGAGGATCTGCTCCTTGGCCTGGACGTAGTGGTAGACCGTGGGCTTGGTCACGCCCAGCCGGCGGGCGATGTCGTCGATGGAAGTCCCCTGCACGCCGCGGCTGGTGAACAGCGCCGCCGCCGCCTGCAGCACCGCGTCGCGCTTGGCGCCGTGGCGTTGCTGGCGTTCGCTGGCACCGGGCCAGGGCGAGACGAGGGACTCAGTAGGCATGCGACTCCTGAAGCCTGAATTCGGGCTGACCGCCGCAGTGCGGGGCCAGCGCCTCAATGGCCGAAAAGGGTACTCTGGAGTAGCCTTCTTGACTGGCGGCGATTATTGGGAGCGCTGGACCAGTCCGCGTTCACGGACTTACCCTGAATTGCGGTGCAGCATGGCGAAGGGAGAAGCGGGCGCAGGCAGGCCCTGCCGAAGCAGGTCGAAGACGGGTGACGAGGCCCTGCAGCAGGGCGGTCCGGAAGACCGGCGAGGCTCAGCGCCGGCCGAGCAGCCGGTACTCCCGCGGCGTGCAGCCCGTGGCGCGGCGGAAGGCCTTGGAGAAGCTCGCGGCCGTGGAGAAGCCCGCTGCATAGGCGATCTCCTCGATGGGGCATTCACGTTCGCGCAGCCAGGCCTTGGCCCGCGCGATGCGCCGCTCGGCGACGAAGGCATGCGGCGGCTGGCCGGTCGCAGCGCGGAAGCTGCGGGTGAAGTGGCCCACGCTCATGCAGGCGACCTCGGCCAGTTCGGCCACGCTCAGCTCCAGGTCTAGCCTCGCATCGATGGCGTCGAGCACCCGGGCCAGACGTCGGCTGTCCATGGGGCGCGCCGCCTTCTCGACCAGCGGCCGTGCGGGCCCTTCTTCGGCATAGTGACGCAGCAGGTGGGCGCTGAGCGCCACCGACAGGCTTTCCACCAGCAGCCGGCCGGCGCCCGACTCCTGGTTCAGCTCGGCCACGATCTGCTGTGCGACGGCCGCCACGAAGGGATCGTGCTCGATGGTCTGGTAGCGCAGCACGGCGCGCGCAGGATCGATGTCGAACTCGCGCTGCACCGTGTCGGCAAACGGCCGGGCCGGCAGGAACAGGTGCAGGCAGTCGGCCATGGGCTGGACGACGTTGATGTATTCCTCTTCGATGCCGGCGGGGCACAGCCAGATGGTGCCCGGCCGCCCCACGGTGTTCTCGCGCCGGCCGCCGCCCCGGCGGTCCACGCGGGTGTGGCCGCCGAGCTGGATGGCGACCTCGGTGTCGCGCGGCACCAGCCGCGGCAGCTCGCCCGCCGCATGGCTCCAGCGCTCGGCCAGGACATGACGCCAGCCCTGCGCATTGGAGGTCTGGTGCATCGTGCTGTTGACGTACTTGTCGACCGAATGTCCCAACATGGTGCTGGCGGGGTTGTCGATGCGCCGCGGCGGTGGGTGTGGGGCGCTGCACGCAGTTTCCGTGCCAATGGTCGACATGGCCGAGCGGGACAAGAACAGAGCAAACCCGGACAAGGGCTTCGGGGCCTTGCCTCGCCAGACTCGATGCATCCCACCGATGCGCCGACGAGCGAAAGGAAAGAACGCCATGACCCGCACCACCGTGATGGGCGCCTGCCCGCATGACTGCCCCGACACCTGCTCCCTCATCACCACGGTCGAAGATGGCAAGGCCATCGCCGTGCGCGGCAATCCCGACCATCCCTTCACCCGCGGGCGCCTGTGCGTCAAGGTCAACAACTACCAGGACCGCGTCTACAGCGACCAGCGCCTGCTCTACCCCATGCGGCGCACCGGTCCCAAGGGCAGCGGCCAGTTCGAGCGCATCGGCTGGGACGAGGCCATTGCCGAGATCGCCGCGCGCTTCCAGGACGTGATCGCGCAGGACGGGCCGCAGGCCATCCTGCCCTACAGCTACCTGGGCACGCAGGGCATCCTCAACGGCCTGAACGTGGGCGATCCGCTGTTCAACAAGCTGGGCGCCACCGTGTGCGAACGCACCTTCTGCGACTCGGGCTCGTGCACCGCCTACATGATGACCATCGGCCACACGCCGGGCGTGGACCCCGAGAGCTTCGTGCATGCGCGCTACATCATCCTGTGGGCCTGCAACACGCTCAGCACCAACTCGCACCACTGGCCCTTCATCGAACAGGCCAAGAAGAACGGCGCCAAGCTGGTGGTGATCGACCCGGTGCGCACGCGCACCGCGCGGCTGGCCGACTGGCACATCCCCATCCGCCCCGGCACCGACGGCGCACTGGCGCTGGCCATGGCGCACATCCTGATCAGGGAAGGCCAGCTGGACCGCGACTACATCGCGCAGCACACCGTCGGCTTCGACGAGCTGGCCGAGCGCGTGGCGCAGTACACGCCCGAGTTCGCGGCCGGGGAGACGGGCATTCCGGTCGAGGACATCCTCAAGCTCACGCGCGAGTACGCCAGCACGCCGCCGGCCGTGATCCGCATCGGCGTGGCGGTGGAGCGCCATGCGGGCGGCGGGCAAACGGTGCGCGCCATCTCCTGCCTGCCGGCGCTGATCGGCGCCTGGAAGCATGTGGGCGGCGGCCTGCTGCAGTTGCCCATCTGGGCCTTCCCGGTCAACTGGCCGGGCCTGATGCGGCCGGACCTGCAGCCGGCCTCGATGCGCGTGATCAACAGCTGGCGACTGGGCCCGGCGCTCAATGGTGAGCTGCCTTCGGGGCCGCCCATCCGCGCCCTCTTCGTCTACAACGCCAACCCCATGGCCATGGTGTGCGAGCAGGACAGGATCGCCCAGGGCCTGGCGCGCGAGGACCTGTTCACCGTGGTCAGCGAGCACTTCATGACCGACACGGCGCGCTATGCCGACATCGTGCTGCCTGCCACGACGCAGCTGGAGCAGGAGGACATCATGTTCTCCTGGGGCCATCTCTACCTGACCTATAACAACGCCGCCATCGCGCCGCTGGGCGAGGCCATTCCCAACACCGAACTCTTCCGCCGGCTGGCGAAGGCGCTGGGCATGGACGACCCCTTCTTCCAGCGCAGCGACGCGCAGATGATCGCGGAGTCGATGGACTGGAGCAGCCCAGTGATGCAGGGCATCACGCTGGATGAGCTCAAGGCGCGCGGCTACATGCGCCTGGCCATGCCCGCCGCGGCCGAGTGGGCGCCGCACCGCGAGGGCAACTTTCCGACGCCCTCGGGCAAGTGCGAATTCAAGTCCTCATTGGCCGCTGGCGGCAACTTCGTCGCGCCACTGTTCCGCCAGGGCTATGGCGCGGACCAGTCCGGCGAGCCGGTGGACCCGCTGCCGCACTACATCCGTCCCAACGAGACGCCAGCCACCGCGCCGGCGCTGGCCGAGCGCTATCCGCTGAGCCTGATCTCGCCCAAGAGCCATGCCTTCCTCAACTCCAACTTCGGCAACCTGCCGGCGCAGCAGATGCAGGCCGGCGAGGAACAGCTGGTGCTGCTGCATCCGGAAGACGCCGGCCGGCGCGGCATCGAGGCCGGCACGCCCATCCGCGTGTTCAACGACCGCGGTGCCTTCGAGGCCAAGGCCACGCTGTCGGCCGACGTGATGCCCGGCCTGGTGGTGGCGCCCTCGGGCTACTGGCACCGCAGCAGCCGTGGCACCGGCAACGTGCATGCGATCACGCCGACCGTGTTCGCGGACCTGGGGCGCGCGCCGACCTTCTCGGACACGCTGGTGCAGGTCGCAGCCCTCTGAGCGGAAGACGGACACCCCATGGCCTACGTCGTCACCGACCTGTGCAGCGGCTGCCGCTACACCGAATGCGTCACCGTCTGTCCCGTGGAGTGCTTCCACGTCGACGAACGCATGACCTACATCGACCCAGACAACTGCATTGACTGCGGCGGCTGCGCGCCCATCTGCCCGGTCGGCGCCATCCAGGCGGACTTCCTGCTGGCGGCGGACAAGAAGGAATGGATCGGCATCAACCGCGAGCGCGCCGCGCTGACGCCGGTGCTCACGCAGCGCCTGCCGCCGCTGCCGGGCGCGCCGGCGCTGCCGCAGGGCGCAGGCGCATGAGTGCCCCACCCGTCGGCCCCCGCATCGCCGTCGTCGGCGCCGGCCCCAGCGGCTTCTACACCGCCGAGGCGCTGCTGCGCGCCGGCATTCCCGGCCTGCAGGTGGACCTGATCGAGCGCCTGCCGGTGCCGCATGGCCTGGTGCGCTACGGCGTGGCGCCGGACCATCCCAAGCTCAAGCAGGTGAGCGCCGTGTTCGAGCGCATTGCCGCCATGCCGGGCATGCGCTTCGTGGGCGGCGTGGCGCTGGGCCAGGACGTGACGCTGGACGATCTGCGCCGCAGCTACCACGCGGTGGTGCTGGCCACCGGCGCCGCGCAGAGCCGGCGCCTCGGCATACCCGGCGAGGACCTGCCCGGCTGCCATGCGGCCGGCGACTTCGTCGGCTGGTACAACGGCCACCCCGACCAGCGCGACTGCCACTTCGACCTCTCGGCCGAACGGGCCGTGGTGGTGGGCCACGGCAACGTGGCGCTGGACGTCGCGCGCATCCTGCTGCGGCCGGTGGACGAACTGCGCCGCACCGACATCGCCGCCCATGCCCTCGATGCGCTGGCCGACAGCCGCGTGCGCGAGGTGGTCGTGGTGGGCCGCCGCGGGCCGGCGCAGACGCGCTTCTCGCCCAAGGAGCTGCACGAGTTCGGCACCCTGGCCGGCTGCGATGCGCTGCTGGACGGCAGCGACTGGACGGCACGCAGCTTCGAGCCACTGCCCGAGGCGGACGCCGAAGCCCGCGCGGCGATCCAACTGCTGCAAGGATTTTCGACGCATGCGCCCGCGCAGCCGCGGCGCTGCGTGTTTCGCTTCCACCTGGCGCCGGCCGCCATCAGCGGCCACGGGCGGGTGCAGGCCATGCACTTCGTCCGCCCGCCGGAGGCCCCGGCCGGCGGCGAGCTGACGCTGGACTGCGGCCTGGTCTTCGCCAGCGTGGGCCGTCGCGCGCTGCCGCTGCCCGGCGTGCCCTACGACGCCGGGCGAGGCGTGCATGCCAACGCGCACGGGCGCATCACCGAAGCCGGCCGGCCCGTGGCCGGGCTGTATGTCTGCGGCTGGGCCAAGCGCGGGCCGCAAGGCACCATCGGCAGCAACCGCGCCTGCGGCGTGCAGACGGCCGAAGCCGTGCTGGCCGACCTGCCCTTGCTGCGCGAGCGGCACGTGTCGCCGACCCTCGCAATGCAGGCCGCCTGCGAACGCGCCGTGGACCATAGCGCCTGGCAGCGCATCGACCGCGCCGAACTCGCCCGCGGCACCGCCCTGGGCAAGCCGCGCGAGAAATTCGTCGACGTGGACGCGATGCGGGCCGCTGCCCGCCTGGAGGCCACCGCATGCTGATGGACACCCGCAGCCGGGGCGCACTTCCCCCGCTGGTCGACCCCTTCGGCCGCGCGGTGCGCTACCTGCGCCTGTCGGTCACCGACCGCTGCAACCTGCGCTGCGCCTACTGCATGCCGCAGGACATGCGCTTCGCGCCCAGCCCGGAGCTGCTGTCGCTGGAGGAGCTGGAGCGCGTGGCGCGTGCCTTCATGCGTCAGGGCGTGCGCAAGCTGCGCATCACCGGCGGCGAGCCGCTGGTGCGCCGCGGCATCCTCTCGCTGTTCGAGGGCCTGTCCGATGGCCTGCGGGACGGCTCGCTGGACGAGCTGACGCTCACCACCAACGGCACCCGCCTGCCGCAGCTGGCCGAAGGGCTGGCCGCGGCCGGCGTGCGGCGCATCAACATCTCGCTCGACACGCTCGACGCCGATCGCTTTGCGCAGCTCACGCGCGGCGGCTCGCTGCAGGCGGTGCTGGACGGCATCGACGCCGCGCTGGACGCGGGCCTGGCCGTCAAGCTCAACGCCGTCGCGCTGCGCGGCAGCACCGAGCACGAGATCCACGACCTGATCGCTTTCGCGCATGGCCGCGGCATGGCGTTGACGCTGATCGAGACCATGCCGCTCGGCGACACCGGCATGGACCGGGCAGACGGCTTCCTGAGCCTGGCAGCGCTGCGCCGGCAGATCGCGCAGCGCTGGACGCTTGCCGATGTGGCCGAAGGCAGCGGCGGTCCGGCCCGCTATGCGCGCGTGGCGCAGACCGGCGGCCTGCTCGGCTTCATCACGCCGCTCACGCAGCATTTCTGCGGCGACTGCAACCGTGTGCGCGTCACGGCCATGGGCATGCTCCACACCTGCCTGGGCCACGAGGACGGCACCGACCTGCGACGCGCGCTGCGCGCCTCGGCCAATGACGATGCGCTGCATGCCGCCATCGACGGCGCCATCGCCCGCAAGCCGCAGGGCCACGACTTCCGCATCACCGGGCGCGAACAGCCCGTGCGGCTGGTGCGGCACATGTCGGTGACCGGCGGATAGGCCGCGTGGGGCAGGGTCGAAGACGGGCGCGCTAGCATCGCCGCCTTACTCCTCGCCCCCATGCATCTCCACGACCTGCGCCTTCGCCTGCGCGCCGCTGGCGCGGGCCCCAGCCACGAGCACCGCATCCTGCGCACTTGGTCGCAGGCGCTGCCGCGCGATGGCGGCAAGCGACCGACCGCCAACTACTTTCCCGCCGGCCTGCTGGCCGAACTGCCCGCCATCGATGCCGAGCTGGCGGCGCTGGCGCGCGTGCAGGCGGTGCACCCCGGTGAGGACGGCGCCGAGCGCCTGCTGGTGGGCCTGGCCGATGGCCAGACGGTGGAAAGCGTGCTGCTGCCGCGCGGCGGCGTGTGCGTCTCGTCGCAGGTCGGCTGCGCGGTGGGCTGCCAGTTCTGCATGACGGGCCAGGCCGGCCTGCTGCGCCAGGTGCGCAGCGCCGAGATCGTGGCCCAGGTGGCCCTGGCACGGGCCCGGCGACCGGTGAGCCGCGTGGTGTTCATGGGCATGGGCGAGCCCTCGCACAACCTCGACGGCGTGCTGGAGGCCATCGACTTCCTGGGCACCGTGGGCAACGTCGGCCACAAGAACCTGGTCTTCTCGACCGTGGGCGACCCGCGTGCCTTCGAGCGGCTGCACCGGCAGACGGTGCGGCCCGCGCTGGCCCTGTCGCTGCACACCACCGATGCCGCGCTGCGCCGCCGCCTGCTGCCGCGCGCGCCCGACCTCACGCCCGAGCAACTGGTGGAGGCGGCCGATGCGTATGCCCGCGCCAGCGGCTACCCCGTGCAGTACCAGTGGACGCTGCTGGAAGGCATCAACGACCGGCCCGAGGACATCGAGGGCCTGGTGCGCCTGCTGCGCGGCCGATGGGGCGTACTCAACCTCATCCCCTTCAACAGTGTGGAAGGCAGCGGCTTCGCCCGCCCTGCGCTGGACCATTGCGAGCGCATGGCGCGCACGCTGCACGAGCGCGGCATCCTCACCAAGCTGCGGCACTCAGCGGGGCAGGATGTAGATGGCGGCTGTGGGCAGTTGCGGGCGCGGGCGCTGGGCGGCGCTACGCAGCCGCTGCGTCGGGCGCCTCGACCAGCGCCAGCACCCGCAGCGGACTGCCCGAGCCTTCCTCGATCTTGAGTGGTGCCGAGATGATCAGCGCGCCGGTGGGCGGCAGCTGATCGAGGTTGCGCAGGCACTGCAGGCCGTAGCGGTTGGCACCGTGCATCAGCGTGTGGCACGGGTAGGCCAGCGGCCAGGCGTAGGACTGGCCGGCATCGGTGTTGATGGTCTCCACGCCGAAGCCATGCACCTCGCGCTCGCGGATCAGCCATTCGACCGCCGCCTGCGTGGGGCCGGGGGTGTGCGCGCCATCCTCACGCATGTTGACGAAGGCGGCCGGGTCCGCCAGGCGCTTCGACCAGTCGGTGCGCAGCAGCACCCAGGCACCTTTCGGGATGCAGCCGTGCGCCGACTCCCATGCCTGCAGGAACTCCACCGTCAGCAGCCAGTCGTCGTCCTCGACCACCTGCGCACTGGCGTCGACCACCACGGCCGGCGCGATGAACTGCTCGGGTGCGATGGTGTCGACGGTGTTGCCCGCATGGTCGCGGCCGCTCACCCAGTGGGCGGGCGCGTCGAAATGCGTGCCCGTGTGTTCGCCGCAGGAGAAGTTGTTCCAGTACCAGCCCGGGCCGGCTTCGTCGTAGCGCGAGATGCGTTCCTTCTTGAAGGCCGCCACCTGGCCGAACTGGGGCGGCAGCTGCAGCGGCGGAAAGTCTTCGCTCAGCGTGTGGGTGAGGTCGATGGTGCGGATGGTCTGCGCGCGCATCGCCGCGGCAAGCTGGGTCAGTAGGGTCATCGGTGGTCCTGGTTGGGAGGGAGAAGGTCAGGCGTTGCGCCGGGCGGTCACTTCGATCTCGACCCGTGCGCCCTCCACGGCGAGCGGGCTGCACACGGTGGTGTTGGCCGGGCGGTTGTCGCCCAGTCGCCGTCGCAACGCATGGCTGACGGCCACCACATCGCCGCGGTCGGGCACGTAGACGCGCACGCGCACCACGTCGTCGAAGCCGGCGCCCGCCTCGGCGAGCGCATCGCCGATGGTGTCGAGCGCCAGTTCGGCCTGGGCTGCGGCGCCCTCGGGAAGGCGGCCAGTGCGGAAGTCCTGTCCCACGGTGCCGGAGACGAAGACCCAGCGGCCATCGACCACCGCCCGTGCATAGCCGGCCAGCTCTTCCCAGCGCGAGCCGCTCAGGATGAAGCGGCGGCCGTTCATGTCGCCTTGAAGCCGGAATCGCGGATCACCTTGCCCCAGGTGGCGTTGGCGTCGACCACCCAGCGCCCCACCTCGGCGGAGGACGCGGGCGTGACCTCGTTCCCCATCTTGGCCAGCCGCTCCTGCAGGTCCGGTTGCGCCAGCACGGTGCGCACGGCACGCTCGAAGGGCTCGACCACCTCGGGCGGCACGCCCCTGGGGCCGAAGAAGGCGAGCCAGGGGTTCTTGTCGATGCCCGCAAAGCCCAGCTCGCGGAAGGTGGGAATGTCCGGCGCGGTGCGGCTGCGCGTCTCGCCCGAGCTGGCGAGGATGCGCACCTTGCCGGCCCGGTGGTGCTCGATCAGCTCGGTCATCGAGGCGATGCCGATCGGTATCTGGCCGGCGAGCAGGTCCTGCACCATCGGCGCGCCGCCCTTGTAGGGCACGGAGTTCAGCGGCACGCCGAAGGACTGGCCGATCACATGGCCGATGAACTGCGGCACGCTGCCTGCGGCCGGGATGCCGTAGTTGGCCTCGGTGGGCCGGGCCTTGACCCAGCTGCCGAGTTCGGCCATCGAGGTGACCCCCGTGGCCGCACTCACCGCCAGCACGTTGTAGTAGCTGGCCACGCCGGCCAGCGGCGTGAAGTCGCGCACCGCGTCATAGCCTGCCGCCGCAATCGTGAGCGGCACGATGACCTGCGTGTGATCGATGGACAGCATGATGGTCGAGCCGTCGGGCGCGGCGGCCTTCAGCGCCTGCGCCGCGATCTGGCCACCGGCGCCGGGCTTGTTGTCGATGACGAAGACCTGGCCGTTCATGGCCTTGCCCAGGCGGTCGACGATGGCGCGGGCCACCACGTCGGTGGCGCCTCCTGGCGGAAAGCCCACCAGCACGCGCACCGGGCCGCTGTAGGGCTTGGCGCCCGCGGCAAGCGGCAGCGACGAAAGCGCGGGCAGGGCGCAGGCGGCGGGAAAGAGGCGGCTGAACTGGCGTCGGTTCATGGCAGGGGTCCTCGGTTCATGGCGTCGTGGATAAGAAGCTCATCGGGCGAGCAGTGACTGGATCAGCAGCACTTCCACCTCGTGGCAGCGCACCAGGCGCAGCCAGCGTGCGTCGTCCATGTCGGGCGTGCGCGCGGCATGGAGGCTGATGCGGCAGCCGGGCGTCGCTGCACCGGGCAGGGACGCGGCCTCGACCGTGGCGTGGATGCGGGGCGCCAGCGCATCGGGCGCGCCGCCGACGTGATAGGTGACCCTGCCGCGCGCCGCATCGAGCACCGGCCGCACAAAGCCCTCGGAGCCGTCGAACAGCGAATGGCCCTGCACCACGCCATCACCCACGTCACGGGTCTGCCAGCAGCCCAGCGCCCAGCGGCCGAGTTCCAGGCCGTCGACCAGGAAGGCCAACGCCCGGTCGGCGGGCACGGCGCACAGCACCGACGCGCAATGGATGGAAGCGGGAATGGCATCCATGACGGTGCCGTTCAGCGCGTCAGTCGCGCCAGCTCACGCAGCGCGCCGACCACGTCTTCCGCCGTGTTGTAGAAGTGCGGCGCGATGCGGATCACGTCGTTGCGGGCCGACACCACGAAGCCGGCAGCCAGCATCCGCGCCTCCACGTCGGCGGCGTTGCGCACGCGGATCGCGGTGTTGGCCCCCTTGGCGCCGGGGGCCGTCGGGCTCACCACCTCGAGTCCGAGACGTGGCGCCTCTTCCAGCGCCACGGCCGAGAGCAGGCCCAGCCACTCCTCGATGGCCGGCACGCCGACCTCGTTGAGCAGGCCGATGCTGGCGCGCGCCACGCTCGCGCACATCATGGGGGGCGTGCCCGTGTTGAAGCGTTGCGCACTCGCGGCAAAGTCCAGCCGGGCAGGATCGAAGGCGAAGGGATTGACCCGGCCGAACCAGCCGGTGACGGCCGGCTCCAGCTGGCGAGCCAGCTCGGGTCGCACGTAGAGGAAGGCGATGCCCGGAATGCCCAGCAGGTACTTCTGGGCGCCGGCGGCGAGCATGTCGACGCCCTGGGCGCGCACGTCGATGGCCAGCGAACCGGCCGACTGGTAGGCATCGACGAACTGCAGCGCGCCCTGCGCGCGCGCGGCGGCACCCGTGGCGGCGATGTCCACGAGCTGCCCGTCATAGAAGCAGGCCTGCGACACGGAGACCAGCGCGGTGGACGCGTCGATGGCCTGCACGAGCCGGGCCGTGGTGTCGCTCGCGCCGGGTCGGGCCTGCACGAAATGCACCCGGGCGCCGCGCCGCGACTGCTGCGCCAGCCACACGTGGCAGACCGAAGGAAAGTCGAGGCTGCCGGTGACGATGCCGTCGCGCCCGTCCTCGAAGCGCAGTGCCGAGGCGATGCTGGACGCGGCATCGGACACGCTGCCGAGCACCGCCACATCGTCGGCATCGGCATGGATCATGCGAGCGAACTCGGCACGCGCCAGCGCCACCTGCTCCATCCAGTAGCCCCAGTCGGCGCCACGTGTGGTCCACACCGCCAGGTAGTCGTCGATGGCCCGCTTGACCGGCAGGCTCATCGCGCTCTGCGAGCAGCTCGACAACTGGACGGTGTTCTCCAGGATGGGGAAAAGCTTTCGGTATGAAGAAAATGGATGGGTCATGACGCTGTTGTTGTGGAGGCCTTGGGGTGCTTGAAGCGATGAATCCGCACGCCGGCGCGGCGGCTTCGCCCTCGGCCTGGATCGAGGTGCCGCAGTTCGACTGGCAGGCACTGACGGCAGCCGGCGCCCTGCCTGCGGTGGCTTTCCGCAAGGGCCAGACGCTGTTCTCGCAGGGGGATGCCGCAACGCATGTGCAGCTCATCGAACAGGGGCGGGTCCGGCTGATGCTGTGGTCCGAATCCGGTCACGAGAAGCACCTGGCCATCGTCGGCCGCCATGGCCTGGTGGGCGAGTGCAGCGCCTTTCTGGATGGCCGGCAGTCGATGACGGCCGTGGCCTCGTGCGACGGGATGGCGCGCCAGATCGAGCGCACCCATCTGCTGCGCTGCATGCAGGCCGACGCCACCTGTCTGCGGCAGGTGCTGTGGCTCATGGGCACCAAGCTGCGCGTGCTGGCGCAGCAGAACCTGCTGCTGAGCCAGACCAGCGCGGCCGAGCGTGTCGTGCACCACCTGCTGCAGCTGGCCGACACCTACGGCGAGACGCAGGCAACGGGCGTGGCGATCGGCGTCTCCTTCACGCACCAGGAGATGGCCAACATCACCGGCCTGAGCCGCGTGATGACCTCGAACGTGATGAGCCAGCTGCAAGGCCAGGGGCTGATCGAGATGGCGAAGTCCCATTGCGTGATCCGCGACATGCAGGGGTTGCGGCGACTGGCGCCGAAGCTGTAGACGCCCGGGGGCGGCGCAGCCAGTCTAGGAACGCGGCTGGGGGGTGTATGTCAACGGCTTTACAAGGTGCATCGCGCAATGCCCCCCCAAAGAGAAAGCCCGCACAGGCGTGGGCATGTGCGGGCTTGAAGCTGGTGCCCCCAGCAGGAATCGAACCTGCATCTGCCCCTTAGGAGGGGGCCGTTCTATCCATTGAACTATAGGGACCGGGGCACTGGCCGCGGGCCGTGGGAGGCCGGCGGCAGGCCCGCGACTTTAACCCAAGCGGCCGGCCTCGCCGCGCAGGGCCAGCACGTCCGCATGCAGGCTCTGCGCCCAGCCACGGCGGTCGCGGCCCTCGGCCGGCTGGGGCTCGCCGAACTGCACGACGGCCACCAGCGGCGGCGCGCGCAGGGTGCGCCACAGCGAGCTGATGAGGGTGTCGTCGTCGACGTAGACGGGCGCAAAGCTCACGTCGCCCGTGGCGGCATCGAGGAAGCGCAGCGCCACCGGCTGCACCGGCGCATCGGCCGAGATGGCCGACTGCAGCAGGTTGGCATGGAAGGGCAGCAGGCCGCGGCCGTCGCTGGTGGTGCCTTCGGGGAAGACGGCGATGCGGTCGCCCGCGCGCAGGGCCTCGGCCATGTGGTGTGCCACGCGCAGCGCATCGCGGCGCTTTTCGCGCTCGATGTAGAGCGTGCCGGCACCGGTGGCCAGCGTGCCGATCAGCGGCCAGTGCCGCACAGCCGACTTGGAGACGAAGCGCACATGGCGGGCGGCATGCAGCGTCATGATGTCCAGCCACGAGACATGGTTGGCCACCACGAGCACGGGGCCGACCTCGGGCACCGGCCCGCGCACCACCAGGCGGATGCCCAGCAACTGCAGTGCGCGCTGGGCCCAGCGCTCGACCAGCATGGCGCGCGTCGGCGCATCCAGAGCGGCGAAGCGGCGGCGGATGGTCCACCAGCCGAGTGCGGAATGGCCCAGCAGCCGGATCAACCGGACCAGGGCGACAAGGGATCGGAGCATGAGGGTCGGAGGAGGCAACGCGGGAGACAGGGCGCAGCCGCGCCGCTCAGGCGGCTTCGTGCACCAGCTGTCCGCCCACGAAGGTCGCGCGCACGGCGCCCACCAGCGCATGGCCGGCAAAGGGCGTGTGCTTGCCCTGGCTGCGCAGCGCCTCTGGCAGCACCTGCCATTCGCGGCGCGGGTCGGCCACCACCACGTCAGCAGGGCCGCCCACGGCCAGGCGGCCGAGTTGCGCGCCGGTCTCGCCCAGCAGGCGCGCCGGCGCCTGGGTGATGGCCTGCACGGCGCGCGACAGTCCGGCACCGCTGCGCTCCGCCCACAGCAGGGCCAGGGGCAGCAGCAGCTCCAGGCCGGTGGCACCGGGCTCGCTCTCGGCGAAGGGCAGGGTCTTGGCGTCGGCCTCCACCGGGGTGTGGTCGGAGACCAGCGCGTCGATGGTGCCGTCGGCCAGCGCGGCCGAGAGCGCATCGCGGTCGCGCTGCTGACGCAGCGGCGGCGTCAGGCGCGCGCGGCTGTCGAAGAAGCCGATGTCGGTGTCGGCCAGATGCAGCGAGTTGATGCTGACGTCGCAGCTCACCGGCAGGCCGGCCGCCTTGGCCTCGCGCACCAGCTGCACGCCGGCCGCGCTCGACAGGCGACACAGGTGCACGCGGGCGCCGGTGGTCTTCATCATCTCGAAGATGGTGAACAGGGCGATGGTCTCGGCGGCCACGGGCACACCCGACAGGCCCATGCGCGTGGCCAGCGCCCCGCTGGCGGCCACGCCCTTGCCCAGGTCGCGGTCCTGCGGACGCAGCCACACGGTGTAGCCAAAGGTGCTGGCGTACTGCAGCGAGCGCTGCAGCACCACGTTGCCGGACAGCGGCACCTCGGCCTGGCCGAAGCCGATGCACCCGGCCTCGGTCAGCTCGGCCATCTCGGTCAGCACCTCGCTCTTGAGGCCGCGCGTGAGCGCGCCCTGCGGAAAGAGGCGGGCCTTCTGCAGCTTCTCAGCGCGGAACTTGAGCATCTCGACCAGGCCGGGCTCGTCGAGCACCGGGTCGGTGTCGGGCGGGCAGACCAGGCTGGTCACGCCGCCGGCCACGGCCGCGGCCATTTCGCTTTCGAGCATGCCTTCGTGCTCGTAGCCGGGCTCACGCAGACGCGCGGCCAGGTCGACCAGGCCGGGCAGCACCAGGCAGCCGCTGGCATCGATGGTGCGCTCGGCGTTGAAGCCAGCAGGCACCTCGCCGATGCCGGCGATGCGGCCATCGGCGATGGCCACGTCAGCCACGCCATCAAGGCCCGAGGCCGGATCGATCACCCGGCCGTGTTGGATCAACGTATTCATCATTCTTCCCATCAGCAAATGGCGTCCGAGCGGCGTAGCGAGCGCGTCGAGGTTGTGCCGAGCAGCGCAGCCGTACTCACGTACGGCGAGCAGCGCAGGCGCAAGATCGGCGCGCGCAGTAGCCGAGCGGGCGCCATTTCATGCTTCGTTACCTGCCACGATGCTCATGACCGCCATGCGGACCGCGATGCCGAAGGTCACCTGCGGCAGGATCACGCTCTGCTTGCCGTCCACCACCTCGGAGGCGATCTCCACGCCGCGGTTGATGGGCCCCGGATGCATCACGATGGCGTCGGGCTTGGCCAGCTGCAGCTTCTCGGGCGTGAGGCCGTAGGTCTTGAAGTACTCCTGGCTCGACGGCAGCAGCGCGCCGCTCATGCGCTCGTTCTGCAGGCGCAGCATGATGACCACGTCGCAGTCCTTGATGCCCTCTTCGAGCTTGTGGAAGACCTTGACGCCCATGGGCGCCAGGTCGCCCGGCACCAGCGTGCGCGGGCCCACCACGCGCACCTCGGCGGCGCCCAGCGTGGTCAGCGCATGGATGTCGGAGCGGGCCACGCGCGAATGCAGCACGTCGCCCACGATGGCCACCGTGAGGTTGGAGAAGTCCTTCTTGTAGTGGCGGATGGTGTACATGTCGAGCAGCCCCTGCGTGGGGTGCGCATGCCGGCCATCGCCGGCATTGATGACGTGCACATGCGGCGCCACATGCTGCGCGATCAGATACGGCGCGCCCGACTCGCTGTGCCGCACCACGAACAGGTCGGCCGCCATTGCGCTCAGGTTGGCGATGGTGTCCAGCAGCGTCTCGCCCTTGGCCGTGGAGCTGCGGGCGATGTCGAGGTTGATGACGTCGGCCGACAGCCGCTTGGCCGCGATCTCGAAGGTGGTGCGGGTGCGCGTGCTGTTCTCGAAGAAGAGGTTGAACACGCTCTTGCCGCGCAAGAGCGGCACCTTCTTGACCTCACGGTCGCTCACGCTGACGAAGTTGGCGGCGGTGTCCAGGATCTGCGTGACGATGGCCTTGGGCAGGCCCTCGATGGACAGCAGGTGGATCAGCTCGCCGTTCTTGTTGAGCTGGGGGTTGCGTTTGTAGAGCATCCGATCAGGCCTCCCGCCGGGCCGCCCCAAGGGAGGCCTGCGCCCCCTCGGGGGGCAGCGAATACACGAAGTGATGAGCGTGGGGGGTCAACGCACTTCCTCGACATGAAAGCGGAGGCTGCCGTCGTCGCCGCGTGCGAGCGCCAGAAGCTGCGTATCGGGCAGCGTCAGATGCGCCGCCGCGAAGTCCGCCGCCACCGGCAGCTCGCGACCCCCGCGGTCCACCATCACTGCCAGGCGCACGCAGGCGGGCCGGCCGAAATCGAACAGCTCGTTGAGCACCGCACGGATGGTGCGGCCGGTGTAGAGCACGTCGTCCAGCAGCAGCACGTCGCTGCCGTCGACGTCGAAGGGCAGCTGCGTCTGCGCACTGGCGGCCATGCCGCGGCGCGCGAAGTCGTCGCGGTGCATGGCCGAGGAGATGACGCCGGGCGCGCCGGCCAGGCCCAGGTCTTTCTGCAGCCGCTCGACCAGCCAGGCGCCGCCGGAGGTCACGCCCACCAGGCGGGTGTGGTCGCGCATCAGCGGCTTCACGCCGGCCAGCAGCGTCTGGTAGAGCCCCTCGGCATCGGGCAATGCGTTCACGGAAGGTTCCTCAGGAATTGTTCAAGGATGATGCAGGCGCTGGCGGCGTCGGCGTCGCGCGCGCCGGAGGCGATGGCTTCGGTGGTGCTGTAGCGCTCGTCCACCTGGTAGACCGTGAGGCCGAATCGGCCGTGCAGCTGGCGGGCGAAGCGCAGGGCGGCGCGGGTGTTGTCGTGCGCGGCGCCGTCGGGGTGATAGGGCACGCCCACCACCAGCGCATCGGGCTGCCATTCGCGGATGCGGGCCTGGATCTGGGCGAAGCGGGCGTCGCCCTCGGCCTTGATCGTGGCCTGCGGCGTGGCGTTGCGCAGCAGGCGGTTGCCGCTGGCCACGCCGGTGCGCTTGAGGCCGAAATCGAAGGCGAGGAAGGTCTGGAAGTGCGCGGGGACGTCGGCGTTCTCAGGCATGGCCGGCTTCCGGCGACAGGGTCCAGGCGGCCAGGCCGAGCAGCGACAGCGCCTTGTCATAGCGCTGCTCCACCGGCGTGTCGAAGATGACGGCCGGGTCGGCGCCCACGGTGAGCCAGGCGTTCTCGGCGATCTCGGATTCGAGCTGGCCCTGCTCCCACGACGAATAGCCCAGGGTGACCAGCACCTTGCGTGGGCCGGCGCCGGTGGCCATGGCCTCCAGCACGTCCTTGGAGGTGGTCATCTCCAGGCCGCCCGGGATGGTCATGGTGGAGGCGTAGACCGAGTGCGGCTTGCCGTCGTCGGCCGGCGGGGCGCCGGTGGTGTCCTCGCCCACGACGGGTTCATGCAGCACGAAGCCGCGTTCGGTCTGCACCGGTCCCCCCTGGAAGACGGGGGCATCGTCGAGGTCGGGGCGGGCCAGGCGCAGCTCGATCTTCTGGAACAGGCCCTTGAGGTCGATGTCGCTCGGCTTGTTGATGATCAGCCCCAGCGCGCCGCGTTCGCCGTGCTCGCACAGGTAGACGACGCTGCGGCTGAAGGCCTGGTCCTGCATGCCCGGCATCGCGATGAGGAAGTGATGCGTGAGATTGGTCAGGGCAGAATCGACGGACATATGCCTCCAATTTTAGTGGCCGTCGACAAGCCCTTCGCCCGGGGGCTCATGTGGTTCCGGCGTGACCTGCGGGTGCAGGACAACGCGGCGCTCTACCACGCACTGCGCAGCTGCCGTGAGGTGGTCTGCGCCTTCGTGTTCGACCGGGCCATCCTCGACGCTCTGCCCCGGCGCGACCGGCGGGTCGAGTTCATCCAGGAGTCGGTGCTGCAGTTGCAGGCCGCCCTGCGCAGCATGGGCGGTGACCTGGTGGTGCGCCACGCCGTGGCCGAGGAAGAGATCGCCCCCCTCGCCCGCCAGCTGGAGGTGCAGGCCGTCTTCGCCAACCGTGACGACGAGCCCGCCGCGCTGGACCGCGACGCCCAGGTGCTCGGCGCCCTGGCCAACGCGGGCGTGAGCTTCCAGACCTTCAAGGACCATGTGGTCTTCGAGCGGGACGAGGTGCTGACCCAGGCCGGCGGCGTCTATTCGGTGTTCACGCCCTACAAGCGCGCGTGGATGGCCAAGGCGGAAGACGCCTTCTACCTGAGCCCCTACCCGGTGGAGCGCTACGCCGACGCCCTCATCCCCACGCCGGCCGAGCACCGCACCGAGGTGCCGGCCTTGGCCGACCTGGGCTTCGAGCCCACCAACCTGCACGAGCTGGGCCTGGGCGGCGGCATGGCCGGCGCGCGGCAGCTCTTCGACGAATTCGTCGGACGCATCGACCGCTACGACAGCACCCGCGACTTTCCCGCCGTGCGCGGTCCCAGCTACCTGGGCGTGCACCTGCGCTTCGGCACGCTCTCCATCCGCGAGGCGGCGGCCACCGCCCATGCCCTGGCCGGCAACGGCAGCCGCGGCGCCGCCACCTGGCTGGGCGAGCTGATCTGGCGCGACTTCTATGCCCAGGTGATGGCGCACCGGCCCGACCTGGCCGAGGGCAAGAGCTACAAGCCCGAGTACGACCGCATCCGCTGGCACCACGGCAAGCATGCCGACCAGCTCTTCGCCGCCTGGTGCGAGGGCCGCACCGGCTATCCGCTGGTGGACGCCGGCATGCGGCAGCTGGTGCAGTCGGGCTACATGCACAACCGGCTGCGCATGGTGACCGCAAGCTTCCTGTGCAAGGACCTGGGGCTGGACTGGCGCCGGGGCGAGGCGTTCTTCGCCGAACACCTGAACGACTTCGAGTTCGCCTCCAACAACGGCGGCTGGCAGTGGGCCAGTTCGAGCGGCTGCGATGCGCAGCCCTACTTCCGCATCTTCAACCCGGTGACGCAGAGCGAGCGCTTCGACCCGGAGGGCAAGTTCATCCGCCGCTACGTGCCCGAGCTCGCCAGGCTGTCCAACAAGATGATCCATGCGCCGTGGCTCGCCAAGCCGGTCGAACTCGAAGCCGCCGGGCTGCGCATCGGGCAGGACTATCCGGCGCCGGTGGTGGACCATGGCGAGGCGCGGCAGCAGACGCTGGCGCGCTATGCAGTGGCGCGGGAGAGCGCGGAGCGGGCGGCCTGAGAGGAATGGCTCATGGCGCTCGCGTTGGGCGATGTGCCCAGCGCGCGACTCCCGGCCGCGTTCAGCCGGCCGCCGTGCGCCGCTGCAGCAGTTGCGCCGCCACCGCGACGGCGATGACCTCGGGCTCCTTGCCCGTCACACCCGGCACGCCGATGGGGCAGGTGATGCGCGCCATCTCGGCCTCGCCGAAGCCGCGCGCTTCCAGCCGATGCCGGAAGGTGGCCCACTTGGTCTTGCTGCCGATCAGGCCCACGTAGGGCAGGTCGCCCCGCTCGCGCAGGCGCCTGAGGCAGGCAATGACGATGTCCAGGTCTTCCGCATGGCTGAAGCTCATGATGAGCACATGCGTGCCCGGCGGCAGCGTGGCCACGGCGTCCTGGACCGGCTCGCTGTGCTCGGTGTGCACCTGAGCCGGCAATGCATCGGGGAAGACGCCATCGCGGCTGTCGATCCAGCGCACCGAATAAGGCAGCGTGGCCAGCAGCCGCGCCAGCGCCAGGCCTACATGGCCGCCGCCGAAGATGGCGACGGGCGCGAGGTGCTCGGTGAGCTGCCGGCGCAGTTCGGCCGCATCGGCCGCCCCCACGCGGCGCATCGACAGGTGCACCACGCCGCCGCAGCACTGCCCCAGGCTGGGGCCGAGCGGGTAGCGCGTGCGCAGGGGCCCGGCGGCCGGCGACTGGAGCAGGGCGCGGGCCTCGTCGATGGCCTGGAATTCGAGCTGGCCGCCGCCGATGGTCGCCGTGAGGCCCTGCGCCCAGACCAGCATCCAGGTGCCGGCCTCGCGCGGGGCCGAGCCTTCGGTGGCCTCGACGCGCACCAGCACGCCGTCTTCGGCGGCCAGACGGGCAAGGCCGTCGTCGAGGGCGCCGGTGCTCATCGCGCGTCCCCAGGCAGCTGCGCGGACCGGTGCCGCGCAGCACCCCGGGCGGGGCCCGCAGGCGCCGTCATCAATGGAAACACGGCCGCGCCGCCGCGCAGGTATAAAGCCGCGCCATGATCAAGAACACCTTCTCGCGCCTGGGCCTGCTGGCCGCCTGCACCGTGGCCGCTGCATGGCTGGCCGGCTGCGGCAGCACCGGCTCCACGGTGCCGGGCCAGATCTCCGACGCCACGGCGCCGCGCGAAGCGGTGGCCGCCGCCGAGCCCGCGGGCAGCTCCCGCGCCCGCACACCGCGCGAGTACCGGCAGGATGCCGCCCGTCATGTCTATGCGCGCAACGCGGATCGCATCTACGCCGGCAAGCTGCCGCCCATGCTCTACGCCGTCGGCGTGCTGGAAGTGAAGCTCGACGCGCGCGGCCAGGTGACCGGCATGCACTGGCTGCGGGCGCCGAAGCACGCGCCCGACGCCATCGCCGGCATCGAGCGCACCGTCCTGGCCGCGGCGCCCTACCCGGTCGCCACGCGGCTCGGGTCCGTCGTGTGGACCGACACCTGGCTCTGGGACCGGAGCGGCCGCTTCCAGCTGGACACGCTGAGCGAAGGCCAACTGCAGCAGTAAGGCAGGCCCGCCGCTGCCGAACCGATGCAGAGGCGGGCGACGCATTCAGGACCCCCGGTACGTGGAGTAGCTCCACGGGCTCACCAGCAGCGGCACGTGGTAGTGCTGGTCGGTGTGGGCCACGCCGAAATCCAGCGCCACACGGTTGAGGAAGTTGGGCTGCGGCAGCTCGACACCGCGCGCCTTGAAATACCCCGCCACATCGAACACCAGGCGATAGGTGCCGGCCTTGAGGCTGCTGTTGTCATACAGCGGCCCATCGCTGCGGCCGTCGTGGTTGAGGGCGAAGCGCCGCACCAGCGTGGCCGCCTCACCGTCCGTCGTGTAGAGCGCCACTTCCATGCCGGCGGCGGGGCAGCCGTGCATCGTGTCCAGTACGTGGGTGCTCAGGCCCATGGGGCATCTCCTTGCGAGTCGTTGAAATGGACGGCAAAACGCACCGGGGTGGGACCGGGGCAGGACCGGGCGATCCGTCCACAAAAGTGTATACACATTTGTGTCGTGAAGCTATCATGCCCGCCATCATGGAGCCGACCACGACACGCGCGATCGTCGATGCCCTGACCCGGGCCATCGTCGAACACCGGCTGCAGCCGGGCAGCAAGCTGGCCGAACAGAAGCTGGCCGACCACTTCGGCGTCTCGCGCACGCTGGTGAGGCAAGCTTTGTTCCAGCTCTCGCAGAACGGGCTGATCCGCCTGGAGCCGGCACGCGGTGCCTTCGTGGCCGCGCCCTCGGCGGACGAGGCCCGCCAGGTGTTCGGCGTGCGCCGCATGCTGGAGGCCGAGATGGCGCGCGAGTTCGCCCGCCAGGCCACGACGGCGCAGATCAAGGCCCTGAAGGAACACGTTGCACAAGAAAAGGCCGCCGTGGCCGGGGAGGACGTGGAAGGTCGAACCGAGCTGCTCGGCGACTTCCATGTGCGCATGGCGGAGCTGATGGGCAATCAGGTGTTGGCGCAGATCCTGAGCGATCTGATCTCGCGCTGCGCCCTGATCACGCTCATGTACCAGAGCGCCGCCGAGGCCGCGCATTCCAACGACGAGCATGCCGACATCGTCCGCGCCCTGGCGGCGCGCGATGGCGACAAGGCTGCGCGGCTGATGACCGAGCACCTGCAGCACGTCGAGGACAACCTCACCCTGGACCGCAAGGTTCCCACCAGCGACATCACGCTGGCGCTTTCCTGAGACCCCCATGCCCACCGTCTACGACGCCACCCTTCCCTATCCGCGCGACCTCGTCGGCTACGGCCGCGACGTGCCGCATGCCCGCTGGCCGGGCGGTGCCCGCATCGCGGTGCAGTTCGTCCTCAACTACGAGGAGGGCGGCGAGAACAACGTGCTGCACGGCGACCCGGGCTCGGAGCAGTTCCTGTCCGAGATGTTCAACCCGGCGAGCTATCCCGACCGGCACATGAGCATGGACGGCATCTACGAATACGGCTCGCGTGCCGGCGTATGGCGCATCCTGCGCGAGTTCGAGCAGCGCGGCCTGCCGCTCACCGTCTTCGGTGTGGGCATGGCACTGCAGCGCTACCCCGAGCTGGCCGTTGCCTTCAAGGAGCTGGGCCACGAGATCGCCTGCCACGGCTGGCGCTGGATCCACTACCAGAGCGCCGACGAGTCGCTGGAGCGCGAGCACATGCGCTTGGGGCTGGAAGCGATCGAGAAGCTCACCGGCGAGCGCCCGGTCGGCTGGTACACCGGCCGCGACAGCCCGCGCACCCACCGCCTGGTGGCCGACGACGGCGGCTTCGAGTACGACAGCGACTACTACGGCGACGACCTGCCCTTCTGGATGAAGGTGCAGAAGACCGACGGCAGCGTGGTGCCGCAGCTCATCGTGCCCTACACGCTGGACTGCAACGACATGCGCTTCGCGCTGCCGCAGGGCTATTCGCATGCCGACCCCTTCTTCCAGTACATGAAGGACAGCTTCGACGCGCTCTATGCCGAAGGCGACCCGGCCGGCCTGGACCGGCCCAAGATGCTGAGCATCGGCATGCACTGCCGCCTGCTGGGCCGCCCGGGCCGCATCACGGCGCTGCAGCGCTTCCTGGACCACATCGGCCGCCACGACAAGGTGTGGGTATGCCGCCGCGTGGACATCGCGCGCCACTGGCGCCAGACGCATCCCTTCACCGACGCGACCTGAGGAGACACGACCATGGCCCTGACCATCGAGCAACTCAACGCCGCCTCCGCCACCGACGCCGTCGCACTGCTGGAAGGCACCTACGAGCATTCGCCCTGGGTGGCCGAAGGCGCGCTGGCCGAGCGGCCCTTCCGCTCGCTGCAGCACCTCAAGGCCGCCATGGCCCAGGTCGTGACGCGCGCGCCGGCCGAGCAGCAGCTCGCCCTCATCCGCATGCACCCGGAGCTGGCCGGCAAGGCGATGGAGAGCAACGCCCTCACCGCCGAATCGACCAACGAGCAGAGCAAGGCGGGCCTGACGGCCTGCACGCCCGAGGAGCTGGCGCGCATCCGCGAGCTCAATGCGGCCTACGGCCAGAAGTTCGGCTTCCCCTTCATCCTGGCCGTGCGCGGCCCGCGCGGCACCGGCCTGCCCAAGGCCGAGATCCTGGCCACCTTCGCGCGGCGGCTGAACAACCATCCGGACTACGAGCGGGCCGAGGCGCTGCGCAACATCCACCGCATCGCCGAGATCCGGCTCAACGACAAGTTCGGCGTCTCGCCCGAGCTGGGCAACCAGGTCTGGGACTGGCAGGAACAACTGGCCGTGCACAGCGACCCCGGCTTTGCCGAACAGGGCCAGCTCACCGTCACTTATCTCACCCAGGCGCACCGCGCCTGCGCGCTGCAGATCAGCACCTGGATGCACGAGGTGGGCTTCGACTCGGTCGAGATCGATGCGGTGGGCAACGTCATCGGCCGCTACGAGGCCGAGGGCTTCGTCACCAGCGGCGGTGCCGTGCCTGGTGCACCCACGCTGCTGACCGGCTCGCACTACGACACGGTGCGCAACGGCGGCAAGTACGACGGCCGGCTGGGCATCTTCGTGCCCATGGCCTGCGTCAAGGAACTGGCCCGCCAGGGGCGCCGGCTGCCCTTCGCCTTCGAGGTGGTGGGCTTCGCCGAAGAGGAAGGCCAGCGCTACAAGGCCACCTTCATCGGCTCGGGTGCGCTCACCGGCCACTTCAACCCGGCCTGGCTGGACCAGGCCGATGCCGACGGCATCACCATGCGCGAGGCCATGCAGCAGGCCGGCCTGAAGATCGAGGACATCCCGAAGATCCAGCGCGACCCGGCCAAGTACCTGGGCTTCATCGAGGTGCACATCGAGCAGGGCCCGGTGCTCAACGAGCTGAACCTGCCGCTGGGCATCGTCACCTCCATCAACGGTGGCGTGCGCTACGTGGGCGAGATCCACGGCATGGCCAGCCATGCTGGCACCACGCCGATGGACCGCCGCCGCGATGCGGCCTGTGCCGTGGCCGAGCTGATCCTCGCGGCCGAGAAGCGCGCCCGCCAGGACGCCGACTCGGTCGCCACCGTGGGCATGCTGAACGTGCCTGGCGGCTCGATCAACGTGGTGCCGGGCCTGGCCAAGTTCAGCCTGGACATCCGCGCGCCACGCGACGACCAGCGCAATGCCGTCATCGCCGACGTGCTGGCCGCGCTGGAGGAGATCTGCACCCGCCGCGGCCTGCGCTACACGCTCGAAGAGGCCATGCGCGCCGCCGCCGCGCCCAGCCATCCGGACTGGCAGGCCCGCTGGGAGACCGCCGTCGAATCGCTCGGCGTGCCGCTCTTCCGCATGCCCAGCGGCGCCGGCCATGACGCCATGAAGCTGCACGAGGTCATGCCGCAGGCCATGCTTTTCGTGCGGGGCCTCAACGGCGGCATCAGCCACAACCCGCTCGAATCCACCACCAGCGACGACATGCAACTGGCCGTGCTCGCCACGCAGAAGCTGCTGGACAACCTCGCGAAAGAACAACGATGACCGACTACGCCCAGCTCGACGCCTGGATCGACGCCCATTTCGACGAGGAGGTCAAGTTCCTTCAAGAAATGGTGCGCGTGCCCACCGACACCCCGCCGGGCAACAACGCACCGCATGCCGAGCGCACCGCCGAGCTGATCGCCGGCTTCGGCTTCGACGCCGAGAAGCACGCCGTGCCCGCGCAGGAGGTCAAGGACTACGGCCTGGAGTCGATCACCAACCTGATCGTGCGCCGCCGCTATGGCGACGGCGGCCGCACCGTGGCGCTCAATGCGCACGGCGATGTGGTGCCACCCGGCGAAGGCTGGACGCACGACCCGTACGGCGGCGAGATCGTGGACGGCAAGCTCTACGCCCGCGCTGCGGCCGTGAGCAAGAGCGACTTCGCCAGCTTTACCTTCGCCGTGCGTGCGCTGGAGGCGGTCGCGAAGCCGGCGAAGGGCGGGGTCGAGCTGCACTTCACCTACGACGAGGAGTTCGGCGGCATCCTGGGCCCCGGCTGGCTGCTCAAGAACGGCCTCACGAAGCCCGACCTGATGATCGCCGCCGGCTTCAGCTACGAGGTGGTTACGGCCCACAACGGCTGCCTGCAGATGGAAGTGACGGTGCACGGCAAGATGGCCCATGCCGCCATTCCCACCACCGGCGTGGATGCGCTGCAGGGCGCGGTGCACATCCTCAATGCGCTGTATGCGCAGAACACCCTCTACCAGCAGGTCACGTCGAAGGTGGAAGGCATCAGCCATCCGTACCTCAACGTGGGCCGCATCGAAGGCGGCACCAACACCAACGTCGTGCCCGGCAAGGTGGTGTTCAAGCTGGACCGCCGGATGATTCCGGAGGAGAACCCGGCCGAGGTGGAGGCCGCCATCCGCGACGTGATCGCCAAGGCGGCGGCCGAGTTCAAGACGGCGGCCGGCGGCATCGAGGTCGAAGTCAAGCGCCTGCTGCTGGCCAATTCGATGAAGCCGCTGGCGGGCAACCAGCCGCTGGTCGAGGCCATCCAGAAGCATGGCCAGCAGCTCTTCGGCCAGCCGATTCCGGCCATGGGCACGCCGCTCTACACCGACGTGCGGCTGTACGGCGAGGCGGGCATTCCCGGCGTGATCTACGGCGCCGGCCCGCGCACGGTGCTGGAGTCGCACGCCAAGCGCGCCGACGAGCGCCTGGAGCTGGAAGACCTGCGCCGCGCCACCAAGGTGATCGCGCGCACGCTGGCCGACCTGCTGGCCTGACACGGGTTGGGGGCTGGGCTTCGACAGGCTCAGCCCGAACGGTTGGGATGGATCGGCGGGCGGGGCCACTGACCGTTCGCGCTGAGCCTGGCCCGTCCTGAGCCCGTCGAAGGGTCGAAGCGCCGCCCCTGGCGCGGCACAACGCGATCAGCCGCGCAGCGGCAACAGGATGCCGATGGCCGCAAACAGCGCGCCGCAGGCCCGGTTGAAGCCGCGGCCCACACGCGCCAGCCAGGCGGTGATGCGCTGGGCCAGGCTGGCCAGCACCAGTTCGGTCAGGAACTCGATCAGCAGGAAGGTGCACGCCATCACCGCGAACTGCACGGCCACGTTGCGGGCCGGGTCCACGAACTGCGGCAGGAAGGCGGCGAAGAACAGAATCCCCTTGGGATTGGTCGCCGCCGCCAGGAAGCCCTGGCGGAACAGCGTGGCACCCCGCGCCTGCGACGCGCCTGCCGGCCGCGCCACCTGGATGGGCGGCGCGCGCCACACCTGTACGCCCAGCCACACCAGGTAGGCACCGCCCACCCACCTGAGCACCGTGAGCCACACCAGCGAGGCCTTCAGCAGCGCGCCGATGCCGAACATCGACAGCGCGATGACCAGCAGGAAGCCCAGGCTGCCGCCGAACAGCGTGTAGAGCGTGCGGCGCCGGCCATGCAGCGCGCCGTGTGTCAGCGCCAGCAGGCTGTTGGGACCGGGCGAAAGCGACAGGCCGAGGGCCGCGAGGGTGTAGACGAGCCAGACGTGCAGGGCCATAGGAAGAGGCAGCAGAAGGTGGATGTGGGCGAGCATAGCCATGCGAGCTGACGGCCTGCCTGGGGCAGCACGGCGTTCGCGCCCGGCTTCGACGCAAGGCCTGATGCACCCTGGCCGTTCGCGCTGAGGTTCTATGGTTCTCGTCAAGCGACAGTGGCCGCCAGGCGGGCATCGAACATCGCGTGTTGCTTGAACAGCGAGAAGGCCACGCGCATGAGCTTTCGGGCCAGCACCACCAGAGCCGCAGTCGTGCTCAGCCCTTTGCTGCGCTGCGCCTGGTAGAAGCTCTTCCACGTCTTC